>CAWKLN010000028.1:0-19034 GCA_963850465.1 uncultured delta proteobacterium | reverse complement strand
TTTTATCATTGACGGTTTCGTAAAAAGTCCGATCCGCCCGAGGCGGACAGCGTCTCCGGAAAGGGATAAATATCCGTGTTACGCGTATCCCTCGTCATTGCAGCGTAGCGTCAAACCGCTGTCTGCGGCACACGCAATAGCGGTATCTCCATGGATTCACTATCCGTATCGCGAACATCTTACGCAACTGCCTAAAAAATGGACCTTTTACGAGTTCATCATCATTAGGATCTTATTTCTTCATTGACATGCAATTGAAGCTATATTGGTTTCAATATAAATAAGGCACACAGATATGCAAAGGCAATGCTGATAGCTTAACCCATCTTTGCACATCGAGGCGTTCTAACAAAATGCGATCAAAAAGCCGGCGAGACCCGCACCGGCATCTCCCTCCCACCCGAGTCCTGATTTAAACAACAATTTTAATTAAAAGCGTGGGCTTCCTCTCACCCTGTCTTGAATCATTAGACTTATTGTGAGGGGACGCATGCCATTTTTTAAACGAAGAGGATGAGGTCGTAAGTTGGGCACGAACCGCATCCCGGAGTGGTTTGCTTTTGGCACTGGCATATGCTACCTGAGTGAGACATCAGCACCCGGTAACCCTGCCCGTCCGGTCGAAATTAACGGGACATCCCACCCTTTAAAGCGTTATCTGTTGGAGACCGGAGAATATGCTGCTGAAAAGCCTCCGTACTAACATTGCCTTGAATCTGGCTGTTTTGCTGCTGATTTCCATGCTGTTGATTGATCTGATAATGCTGATTGTGACCCAGGAGATGCTCGTCGCATCGCGGATGGAAAAGGGCCGCATTTTGATCGCGGCCTTATCTGCCAACCTGAAAGCAACATCCTCCAATGTCGGTGACGAATGGCGAATGACCAATCCCGAAAGTATTAATCGTTTGATGGATTCGGCCGGAGGACTATGCTCCTTGGCCGTGACGGTTGATGGCCAAAGAATTTATCAAGCCGGGATAGGGTGTTTACCACGCGCTTCGATGGATAAGATGGCGCATCAAGCGGCAACGGAAGGGACCGAAATCACGCGAACACCCGATATGATCCGGGGGGTATTCTGGCGTCAGCCCGGCTTTCTCCTTTTGGCGGCGCCCCTCAAGGTCGGCAGTGAAATTGTGGCCGGCGGATGTGTGCTGTTACCATTGGACGATTTATATAGCCTCATGCGGCGTTCCCAACATATCCTCCTGATTTATGCTTTGATCAATACGGCAATTCTCACGCTGCTGGGACTCTATCGCCTGAATAAAATTACCGTTAAACCTATTCAGCGTCTGGTCAAACGGGCCGAAGCCTATCGTGAATCCGACGACAACGTCTTCATGTTGGAAAAAGAAGACAATGAATTCAGCCAATTGTCAAAGTCCTTAAACCGAATGATGATGCATCTGGCACAGGATAAAGAGAAGCTGCAGGATTCTGTGCATTCTCTGGAGAAGGCCAACCGGGATCTAGAAAAAGCCCAACGCGACCTGATCCGGGCTGAAAAACTTGCCTCGGTCGGGCGCCTTTCCGCCGGTATAGCGCACGAAATAGGCAATCCGATTGGGATTATCAAGGGGTATCTGGCGCTGTTGACTGACCGGTCTATTTCGGATGAAGAGAAATCGGATTTCATCGTGCGGACCGAAAGCGAGGTCGAGCGAATCAATTCCATTATCCAGCAGCTGCTTGATTTTGCGCGACCATCCGGCAAGGAACAGGCGCTCATATCCGTCCATCAAATACTGAACGATCTTGAGGAAGTTTGCCGTTTCCAACCGGCCCTGGCCTGTATTCGATTTCAATTGCGTCTGGAGGCCAACCGGGACCAGGTGATCGCCAACGCGCGCCAACTGCGTCAGGTATTTCTCAATCTGGTGTTGAATGCGGCGGATGCCGTGCAGGATTCAGGGGGTGAAGGTGAACTGATCATCCATACAGGACTGTCGGATCCGTCGGCCGCCGACAGCAAGAAACAAGAGATCCTCGTGGTTCGGTTCATGGATAACGGGCATGGCATTTCAGACGAAAGCCTGACCAACATTTTCGATCCTTTTTATACGACCAAAGCCCCCGGCAAAGGAACTGGCCTGGGACTTTCGGTAAGTTTTACCATCATTGAGGGTTTGGGCGGTTCCATTAAAGCGGATCGCAACGACAACGGGGGGACATGCATGACCATCATGCTTCCTCTGGCCGGTAATTCGCCGGATTAAACGTGCTTTTTTCCACCGATGAGATGAACGTGGTGGTAGTGGATGAGGATTATCGACAACGGGAAAATGATATGAGCACACCTGCAGAACCGAAAACACTTTTAATTATCGATGATGAAGACAACATGCGCCACATGTTGACCGCCCTGTTGCGGAAATCCGGCTATCGGATCGATGTCGCTGCCGATGGCGACGAAGGACTGGATAAAGTCAAAAATACAGTCTACGACTACATTCTGTGTGACATCAAGATGCCCAGGAAGGATGGCATGGCCTTTCTCAGGGACGCTCACGATTTAGTAGAATCGTCAACCGTGATTATGATGTCGGCCTACGGCACGATCGATATGGCTGTAGAAGCCATGAAACTGGGTGCTTACGATTTTATTTCCAAACCCTTCAAACCCGATGAAGTGTACCTCTCCCTGAAAAAAGCTGAGGAACGCGAGCGACTGAAGAAGGAGAACATTCGTCTCAAAGAACGGATCCAAGAGATCAGTGCCGACTTCCAGTTCGGCAACATGATCGGCAACAGTCGGTCCATGAAAAATATGTTCCGTCTTTCCGAGAAGGCCGCCCAATACGACACAACCGTTTTGATCACTGGTGAAAGCGGCACGGGAAAGGAGCTGGTAGCACGCGGAATCCACTTTTCCGGTTCGCGGTCAGCTGCGAATTTGGTGCCGGTTAATTGTGGCGGTATCCCTGAAAGCCTGCTCGAAAGCGAACTGTTTGGCCATGTCAAAGGGGCCTTCACCGGGGCCGACCGGAACAAGAAGGGGTTGTTCCAGGAGGCTCACGAGGGGACTATCTTTTTGGACGAAATTGGTGAACTGCCGCTTTCTCTGCAAGTTAAGCTTCTGCGGGTTTTACAGGAAAGCGAAGTGCGACCGGTCGGTGGTGCAAAAACCAGCAAGGTTGATGTCCGGGTCGTGGCGGCGACGGCCAAGGATCTCGAATCGGAAATGCGGGCCGGCCGTTTTCGTGAAGATTTGTTTTATCGGTTGAATGTCTTGTGCATCCATCTACCGCCCTTGCGCGAGCGCACAGAAGACATCCCACTGCTTTGCCAGTTTTTTATCGACCGTTATGTCAAACAGCTGAAAAAAAAGATTGAAGGAGTGTCACCCGGAGCCATGACGCTTCTGATGGACCACAAGTGGCCCGGGAATGTAAGAGAATTGGAGAATATGATTGAACGGGCGGTTGTATTGGCTGATAAACGTATTATTCTTCCGGAGAATCTTCCCCTTGAGTTCGGCATCAAACGGGCTTCCAACCGGATGGACGATTTCTTCGAAGGATTTTCTTTAAAAAAAGCGCGAAAAATAATGGAAGAAAGGCTTATTACCCGTGCGTTGGAAGCGACCGGCGGGAATCGGACACAAGCGGCCAAATTGCTCGAAATCAGTATCCCCTCGCTGCTCAGCAAAATGAAAGTCTACGATATCGACATGTAAATTGTTTGCAGGATTTGTTCCCAGGTCCTTCCTTAAACCCGTATGATGGCCAGGCTTTTTAGCATCGATTCTTGCTGCGGTTGCACGGCACGTCATCCTGATCACAGAAACCAACGTTCTCCACAAAGAAACCATCAGATATTTGGGTGACGCCGGCGATGAAGCTCAGATGGCGTAAAATCTCTCCCTGCCCCTCCATTGTTTATCAAAAGAAGATGTTGCCCATTGTAAACGGTGAGCGAAGACACGCGATCTCCCGGATAGCGGCACCGTTTTAAAATTTTACCGCATCCCAGGACGGCATTGGGGGCGACCGCTGGAAGGTATCGTTCCCCTTGAAGATATTGAAAAACGCATAGCGGTATAACGGTGGGGCGGTTTCCTATAAACGAAACCCTTACGGAACAGAAAGTCCTTATGAAGCCGTATCACATATGTCGACGCATTACACGGAGATAGGATTGGCGGGGATGAAATGCCTGCCCGGCGCTTTCTGGCGTCACAGTCCATCGCCCTGATGTTGCAAGGGGTTCCGGCGTTTATATTCACGGCCTCCTGGGGTCGCACAACGGGGATGAAGAGGTTCGGATGGCCCATCGGGCACGTGCTCGTGCAAAGCCCGATATCGGAAAGCTGGTTGCTGAAATAGAAAACCCCGAAACGTTTCGGTCCAGGGTGTTTTGGGCTAATCGGGCGATGATTCAAGTGCGTCGCGCTCAACCGGACTTTCATCCAAAGGCGGGGGGGGCGCGGTGCTGAATATTTTCAAACGCGTATTTGCGATTGTGCGGCAAGGTGGTGGCCAGACGCTGTTTGCCTCAACTGTTATGGCACCGGACGACGTGACCATCGATATTGGGGGTGTGGCCGGAGGCCCTGCCTGTGAGTCTTTTCTCTAAACGGACCTTTTCTTCAAGGAGTGGGACAATGAAACCCTAAGATGTATTATGGCGGACCCTTATCTGAACCAGTTTAATCGGTGCCATTAATTTTATGACGCAATTTTCCAGAACACTTAAAAGTGACGACTTTGCGTTCTCTTAGAATAAGATCCGATCCCGTTGCAGGATTCCGTCCACGGCGTTTGTTTTTTTCTTTGACGCAAAATTTACCAAAGCCGGAGATGAGGATGTCATCGCCATTTTCAAGAGTTGATTTCATGATTTCAAGCAGAGATTCAATGATGCTGACGGATTTTTTTTTGGTGAAGCCGAGTTCGTGAACCCTTGCGACGATGTCACTTTTGGTTAATGCCATGGCACCTCCTAACGACCGAGTTCCACAATTCTAAACAACGAAATTCCTGATTAATCTAAATGGTTTGAGCCCAAAGGTCAACGCAAAATTATCCTGAAGGGCCCGGGGACGTCAGTGGTTTGTCCTTGGATGCGATGCTTTCCTGCTCTGTCGATTTTTGTTGCGATGGGTACAAACGATCCACCGTTTTCATAATCGCGTCAATTTTATCTGTGATATGATCGATTTCCGCTTTTAATGCGGCTTCGTCAAGGTCGCTCATCGTTCACAAGTTCCCGTCGTCATCATCAGGTCTCAACCATGGATTGGGGCAAGGTGGTTTCGCTTACATGATCACAACGACTAATGTATAAAAGACTTTCAAGTATTTCAAGTTAAAAATATTAAAAAAATCTATATGATAGATATCGATCGAACGAAACGGTGGTTCGTTTCGCAGTCTTTAGGAAATCGGTCCTGTGCACGAAGCCCCTTCACCGCTGTCGAAACCGCTTACATTCCGGCTTCCACTTGTTTTCACAAGCCACTTATAATATGGGAGGTAGGCCTTGCGTTGCGTAACACCTTGGTGGTGATCACCGCCCTCGAGTTAGAAGGGGCGGCACGGCAATAGTTTCCACATTCTGACAAATGATGGAGCCGGCGAGCGGATTTGAACCGCTGACCTGCTGATTACGAATCAGCTGCTCTACCAGCTGAGCTACGCCGGCGCGACGAGATTCCCTCTACTGATTTTATAATGCAAAATCAAGAAAAAATTTTGGAGCGCTTCCTGAGCGATACATCTGCGCGGGCGGCAAGCGTGCTCGAATGCAATGGCTTAAAAGGCGCTTCAGCCGCTTTTTTTTTGTGGCGCTGTTATTGTCGTCGGCCCCGGTCCTTGCTGGTCCTGACAGCCGATGCACGCCAGGCCGAAGCGCTCTGGCATGACCTGATTTTTTTTCAGAATGATGCCACGGTGCCCATTCTTTATTTCCCGCCCTATAATATCCTGCCCTATAAAGTTTTAGCGTACCACAACGAAACAGCAGCGCGAAGGATAAGGGTTCTCTACACGTTGCTGGATGCCCACCGGGCGCCCATCGTGGTTACCACGATCGGTGCTTTTCTGAAACGGGTGATACCCAAGTCCGAGGTCGGCGATTATGCTGAGCTGCTGATGATCGGCGAGGATTTGGACAGGTCTCAATTGGTCGAAAAGCTGGTTGATGGCGGTTACACCCATTCGCATATCGTCGAAGAACCTGGTGATTTTGGGGTGCGGGGCGGCATTCTGGACATCTTCTGTCCGCTTTATGACCATCCCCTGCGGGTAGAGTTTTTCGGTGATACCATCGAATCGTTGAGATTTTTTTCGGCGGATACCCAGCGGCAGTTAGGTGAGATCGAGGAGGCCGTAATATCTCCGGCCCGCGAGGCAATCCTGCCGGGTGATCGCTTGCCTGAAATCATTTCGCGTATCCGTCTGCAGGCAAACGATCAGCAGTTGCCAAAGCATGAAGCGCGTCGCTTGATCAGCGGCATTAAGGAGGACAAACGCTTTCCCGGAATCGAGAGCCTGATGCCGCTCATTTCCCCGGAGTTGGATATCCTGCTTGATTATCTACCGGCCGATTCCGTGGTGGTTGAGGTTGAGCCGGCCGATCTTGAGAAGGCGGCCGTTGAAGTTTATCAGCGGGCCGAGCAGCACTATGCGGTTGCCCGTGAGGAGCAGAAACTCTGTATCGACCCCGTCCAGTTGTTTCTTTCCTGGCAGGCGGCCCGTGAGGTGTTAAACACGCGCCCTCGGATGTGTTTGCGCCAGCTGCCGGTCGGAATACCTGACCTGTCGGTCGAAATGATGCCGACATCCCTCACCTATGATATTCAGGACATCGATCCTCCCTCGCGAACATTTGTCGCCAAGGGTTCGCGCGAGGGCCATTCACCGTTTCAAGCTCTGGCGGACTGGATCTCCAGTCAGATTTCCAAGGGCTTGGCGGTGCATCTGGTTTGCCGCAATACGAACCAGATGGAACGCGTAATGGGTGTTCTGGAGCCGTATGGCATCGACTTCGAGCGGGTGGCTAGCGTCGCGCCGCCGGCGGTTTCACAAAAAAGTGTTTTGATCCTGGAAGGTCAGCTCTCGGCGGGATTCGCCTGGCCCTCGGCCGGTGTCGCCATCATGACCGATGTCGACATTTTTGGTGTCCGGCGATCCCGGCCGGGGAAGCGGAGCCGGGAGACAGGCAAGCCGACCATCACCTTCGGTGATCTTCATCAGGGAGATCTCGTGGTTCATTCCGAGCATGGCATCGGGCAATATGATGGTCTGACCCAACTGGAGTTGAATCGAACGGAAAACGATTTCTTGACGATCTGTTACCGGGGTGGCGACCGGCTTTATCTCCCGGTGGAGCGAATGGGGCTTATCCAGAAATATATGGGTGTGGAGGGTGTCAAACCCGTCCTGGACAAGATGGGGGGCAAATCATGGGAAAAAGTCAAAGCCCGGGTCAAGCGTTCGGCCGAGCGGATTGCGGGCGAACTGCTCAAGCTCTATGCGGCGCGAAAAGTCCGCAGCGGTTTTCCGTTTCAACCCGTTGATGAATATATGGCCGAATTCGAGGGCGGCTTCCCTTACGAGGAAACACCGGACCAGCTGAAAGCCATCGAAGATGTGCGGCAGGACATGGCCAATGCCGTCCCAATGGATCGACTGATTTGCGGGGATGTGGGGTACGGCAAGACCGAGGTGGCCCTGCGCGCCGCCTTTATGGCCGTTTTCAATGGTAAACAGGTGGCGGTGCTGGTTCCGACAACCGTATTGGCGGAGCAGCACTACGATACGTTTCAGCACCGCTTCAAACGCTTCGGGGTCCAGGTCGAGAGTCTCAGCCGATTTCGCTCCCGGGCCGAGCAAAAAGATATTATCGAACGGCTGGCCGCCGGTCGTATCGACATCGTGATCGGCACCCACCGGTTGCTGCAGAAAGATATTCATTTCCGTGAACTGGGGATCTTTATCCTTGATGAAGAACAGCGTTTTGGGGTTCGCCATAAGGAAAAACTGAAAAAACTGCGCCGGTCCGTCGATGTGCTGGCACTCACTGCCACGCCTATTCCGCGGACGCTGCATCTTTCACTGTCCGGTATCCGCGATATCAGCATCATATCGACACCGCCCGAATATCGCCGTTCGATTATTACCTATGTCTCGGAATACAATGACGGACTGGTCAAAGAGGCCATCCAACGCGAAATGGATCGGGGTGGCCAGGTGTATTTTGTCCACAATCATGTTGCCAGCATCATCCGGATGGCCGAAAAGATCAGGGCCCTTGTTCCTGAAGTGCGCGCGGGAGTTGCCCATGGCCAGATGAGTGAGGATGATCTGGAACAGGCCATGATGGCATTCCATCGACGGGAAATTGATCTGCTGGTTACCACGACGATTATTGAGTCCGGGCTCGATATCCCGTCAGCCAATACCATTCTGGTCAATCGCGCCGATCGCTTCGGCCTGGCCCAGATGTACCAGTTGCGGGGGCGGGTCGGTCGTGCTGAGGAACAGGCCTACGCCTTTCTATTTATTCCAAAAGAAAGCCGATTGACGACTCAGGCCCGTAAGCGGCTGAAAGTACTGATGGAACACAGCGATCTCGGGTCTGGCTTTCAGATCGCGATGAACGATCTGAAAATCCGGGGCGGTGGTACCATCCTCGGTGCCTCACAGTCCGGTCATATTGCTGCGGTTGGATATGATATGTTTTTACAGCTCATGGAAGACACGATGGCCGAACTGAAAGGCGAGGTGGTGGTTCAGCCGCTGGACCCGGAAATCAACGTTCCCTTTTCGGCCTACATTCCGGAAACATGCATTCCCGATCTCGATCAACGCCTTGCCATGTATCGTCGATTGTCCAAAATCGATAGCCCTGCCGATATCCCGGATATCAAGACCGAACTGGAAGATCGTTTCGGGGAAATCCCGAAGGTGACCCGCAACCTTTTGACCAAAATTTTGCTGAAAGTCCTGGCGGTGAAGGCCGGCGTGAAGCGCCTCGATTTGAGCAATGGCAAACTATCCCTGGTGTTTTCGGATGCGCACCAGGGAAACCCCCAGGGAATTGTGGAAATGATCGGTCGGGATCCCAAGCGTTTTCAGTTGACACCGGACCATACCCTCAGCCTGTCGGTGACGAAAAAAGGTACGCAAGGAGCGATCGCGCAGGTTAAAAAAATCTTGCAGGAAATTGCTCATCATGTTAACAATTGAAAGATTATCTATTTAGAATTCTTATAAATATTGAGAAATTGCGATACTTCAAATTGAAGCACGCATTTCCATTTGCCGTGTTTGGGAAGCCATGCGTCACTACCTGATTACTCTTCTGATAGCCTTCCTTCTGATAGGCAGTTACGGTTGCCAGTCGGAATCCGGGGTTGAGGGCGACTCTGTTTTAATGACGGTAGGACAACGGGAGCTCCGGCAGGATGAATTCCAACGCGCTTATCGGGTATACCGATCGGCGCACGGGGCCGGTCTGGAGGAGGAACCGGCTGTGGAAAGGGCGTCTAAACTCCGCTTTATCCATCAACTGGCCGACCAACTGGTGCTGCTGGAATATGCGCATGATATCGGCCTTGAAATATCTGCCGATGCATTGAACCAAGTGGTCGAAGACATTCGGGGGGATTATCCGGATGACCATTTTGAACAAATGTTGTTGGAAAATGCCATTAATTTTGAAGATTGGAAAGAGGCGTTGCGGGTGCGGTATGTCATTGATCAACTGGTTCGGCAGGAGCTTGCGTTAAACGTCCAGATTACCGAGGAGGATATTGCAAGTTATTATCAAAAGCATGCTTCCGAGCAACCGGCTCCGCAATCAACGGTTGAGGGGGCGGGGGCCGACCAGGTCGATCAGATGCTCATACAACAACTTCGCCGTCAAAAGACCGAAGAAGCTTACGCTCCCTGGATGGAGAACTTGAAGATAAAATATCCTGTCAAGATCGACCAGGAGGTTGTTAAGCAAATCATTGCCGATTACGATGCCCCGGAAGACGATGGTGACGCGACTGATCAATAGCTATTTCGAAGTCCCTTTTTTATTGGAATAGGAGCAGGAAACCGCATGTGTTTTAAACTGATTTCATCTCGATGCTTTCATCCTGTTGTCACCGCTACGCTGTGCGGGTTGTTTCTGGCGCTGTTTTGGGCCGGCGTTGACGCCCGTTCCGAAGAAGGTGTCATGGTGGATCGCATCGTGGCACAAGTCAATGACGATATCATCACGCTTTATGAACTCGAACCGCAAGGTGGCTCCTTACCTCAAGCGGGTGCAGGCCATGGCGCGTCCGCTCGATGAAGAACGGAAGATGGTTTATGAGCTGCGTGAAAAAGTGCTGGGCCAGATGGTCGATGAAAAACTGACCGATCAGGAAATTGAACGCTTCAACATCCAGGTGAGCGAAGAGGCGATCGACAACACGATCGAAGAAATGAAAAAGCGAACGCTTATGACCGATCAGCAGCTGCGCGAAAGCCTCAAAAAAGAAGGCCTCACGATGGATGAATACCGGCAGCAGATGAAAAACCAGATCCTGCGTGTCCGGCTTGTCAACCGCGAGGTGAAATCGAAAATCGTGATCACCCAAGAAGATATCCGGGCCTTCTACGAGGAAAACATGGCCCAATACGTGGGTGAGGGGCGTGTCCATCTGAGTCAGATCATGATGGTTGTTTCGCCGCTGGCCAGTGAAGAAGAAAAGCAGTCGCTCCGGGAAAAATTGACGCTTTTCCGTAACCAGGTGATGGATGGCGCGTCGTTTGACGCGTTGGCGCAGGAGTACGCGGAATCAAATTACGGGGGCGATCGGGGCACATTCACGGTTACCGATCTGGAGGCACTCCCGTTGACCAAACTGGCGCCTCAGATTCTGAATGCCGTGTCGGGTTTGAAGGCCGGCGAGGTTACGGATATTCTGGAAATCGGCCCAAATATGCTGGTTTTCTATGTTGAAGCGTTGGATGAAGGTGAGGGGAAATCACTGGAAGAGGTCTCGTCAGAAATAGAAAATATTCTTTACGACCAGATCGTCAACCAGAAATTCATGACCTGGCTGACCGACTTGAGAGAACGGTCGCATATCAAGATTATTCGCTGATTCTCAATAACGGGCGCTTTTATCGATGCCGCGGGGCGTCCGCTCTTTTATCAGGCGGAGGATGTCATGACCAAAACCGATAAAATGTCATCCTATGGTTTCTACCTGCAGACGGTGCGGGTCGAGAAAGGCATTTCCATTGAACGGGTGACGGAGGAAAGCCGGATACGGGGGGAAATCCTGCGTTCAATCGAGGCCGAAGATCATGATAACCTCCCCGATGACGTGTTTGTCAAAGGCTTCTTGAGATTATTTGCCGAGGCGATCGGTGCCGATCCGGAAGAGGCCTTGCGGCGCTTCGCTCTCCGGCGTAAACCCGAGCAGATGGTCAAGGGCCGTTCCAGCGACGAAGCGGAAAGACCGAGGCGGTTTTGGCTGACACTCCTCGGGGTCATCGCCGTAATGGTATGTCTCGTCGGGGGTACCCTGTGGATTTATCAAATGTTTTATCAGAAGGGACTGGATGCCACCCCGCATGTGTCTGCGCAGAGCGAGAAAGAAGCTGTTGCGGCCGACGATCATACGACTCCCACCGAAGCGCCCACCGCGACGATTGAAGACACCGCCTGGGAAACCGATGACGCGGGAGAACCGGCAACGTACGTGCTGGAGATCGTGTGCCATGAAGACACATGGTTGAAAGTCATTGCGGATGACGCCCGTGCCACGGAACACAATTTGAAACCCGGTGAAAAAATCGAGTTTAAAGCCAACACCGTGTTCAATTTACTGATCGGCAACGCCGGGGGCGTATCTGTTCAGTTGAATGGCGAACCGGTGCCGGTTTCAGGCGCCAGCGGCCAGGTGGTCAATTTGCAGCTGCCCTGACAGCGATAACGAATGTTAAAAGATTGTCATTGAGTCCGAATCCTATGCTGAACGAAAACAATAAAATTCTTGTGGACAGCATCAAACGCTTGCTGCGGCGCGGCGCAACAACCAATTTGCGCAAGATCGTGGACAAGACCCATGCCGCCGACCTTTCCATCGTGTTCCGTTCCCTGACCGTTGGCAAACAGCTTCAACTGCTTAACATGATTCAGGATACGGAGAAAAAGGGAATCCTGTTCAGCGAACTGGACGAGAACACATTTTCCACCCTGTCGAATGAGCTCGAGTTGGAAGATATTGTCGAAGTCCTGGAGCAGATGCCTTCGGATGACGTGGCCGATCTGATCGGACGCCTGCCGGATGAAAAATCGGACGCCATTCTGGAAAAGATGAAAAAAGAGGGTTCCGAAGAAATCGAAGGCCTGCTCAAATACGATGACGATACGGCCGGCGGTATCATGGTGACGGACTTTATCGCGTTACTCCAAGACCTGACCGCCAAGGAGGCCATTGAACAGATTCAAACCGAGTACCATGACGTGGAGATGCCCTTTTATCTCTACGTGGTGGACGAATACGGCAAACTCGTGGGGGTTATCTCCTTGCGCCAGCTCGTTGTCGTGCCGCCTGAGACACCCCTTAAAAAGTTTATGACCACGGATGTCTTCGCCGTCCGTACGGATGTCGACCAGGAAGAGGTCGCCAAACTTGTTGCCCGCTATGATATCCTGGCGGTTCCCGTTGTCGATGAATCCAATCGCCTGGAAGGCATCGTTACGGTGGACGATGTCATCGATATTTTCCGTCAGGAAGCCACCGAAGATATGCTGAAAATGGCCGGTGTCAGCGAAGAATACGTGGAGACCCAGTCCATTCTTCGCAGTACGAAAACGCGCCTGCCATGGCTGCTGGCCAGCTGTGCCGGCGGCATCATGGCACTGCTGATCATCGGTCGTTTCGAAGGCACTTTGAATCAATTCGCCTACTTAGCCGCCTTTATTCCTGTGATTATGGGTATGGGGGGCAATATCGGTACGCAATCGTCAACCATTGTGGTTCGCGGACTGGCAACGGGGCGGATCAACGTTCGGGATTTCTGGCGCGTGGTCTCCAAGGAGTTTTCGATCGGGTTGATCATGGGTTTGTTTTATGCCGCTTTGATCGGTACCGTCGCCCAGCTTCAATACACCGTGCAGATGCTGGCCATGATCGTCGGATTGGCTGTTATCATATCGATGACCGTGGCCGCGCTGGTGGGGTCGGGTGTGCCCCTGCTACTGGCGCGCATCAACATCGATCCCGCCGTGGCAACCGGCCCTTTTGTGACCACCGCCATCGATATCATCAGCGTCTACTGTTATTTCATCCTGGCAACGACCTTCCTTGGTATTTGACGCATGTCGATATTAGCGACACCGGCCATTTTGCTTCGACGTGTAGACTACGGTGACTTTGATTTGATATTGACATTGTTCACCGAGGCGACGGGCAAGATTTCGGTGATTGCCAAACATGCCAAGAAAAGTAAAAAACGTTTTGCCGGTATGCTGGAACTGTTCACGGTTCTGAAAATAACTTGTCAGGCATCGCGGCAATCGGGTCTGCCGGTACTGCAGGAAGCGCTGCTTGAAGAACCTTTTGGCGCCATTCGCGAAAACATGTTGCACACCGCATATGCCAGCTATTGGGCGGAACTCGTGGCGACATGGGCTGAGGAGGCGCAACAACTGGGACGGTTGTACCGCCTGCTGGTGTTTGTGCTGACCGAATTGGATCGGCAACAGATGGATCCCGCGCTGTTGAACCTTATGTTTCAGATGCGATTTCTGGACATCGCCGGACTTTGTCCGAATCTCAATTACTGCTGTGTCTGTAAAACGGGCTTGGACAACCTGTCGCACCACGTGTCGGGGGTTGACCTCCCTCGCGGTGGATTGCGATGTCATGGCTGCGAGGACCAGGAGGACCCCCATGTCTGCCTCTCCCGGGGCACGATCAAACAGTTACAGTGGCTCGCCGAGGGGGACCTGAAACGCGTGGCGCGGTTGCGGTTTTCAGCGCAGGGGTTGCATGAAGCGCAGCGCTTCCTGGAGACGTTTGTCCCTTATCATTTAGGCAAAGAGCCCCGGAGTTTAAAAGTTTTACGCCAGATTCGACCGGCCATGGACACGCCCGGGCGGGCGGTTGCGGAGGGGCGCTGAATGGACGGGTCGATGGGGACCAGGATCGCGGAAATTGTCGAAGGGTATCACGTACAGGCTTCGGCGCCCTGCCGGGTGGATATGGGGGGCACCCTGGACATCGGCACCTTTTATTATCCACTGCAGCACGCGGCCCCCTGCACGTTTAACATGGCCCTGGATATGCGTACGCGTGTGGAACTGCACCCTTACCGCGCCAACTGGGTCAAGGTGAGTTCCCGGGGGTTTGAAAGCGCAGCCTACCCCTTGGATCAGGCGCCTTTCAACCATCCCCTGGGCCTTATGTTTGCGGTGGCGGCCCATTTCAACGCGGCGGGCCTGCACGTCGAGATTGACAGCGCCTCCCCTCCGCGGAGTGCACTGGGCGGGTCTTCGGTGGCGGCCGTGGCACTGGTGGGTGCCCTGGCCCGATGCCGTGCCATGGCCGGCGGGGCTGATCTGAATCGGGACCAAATTGCGCGACGGGCCCATCGCATCGAAGAAACGGTGGCCGGGGTCCCCTGCGGCATGCAGGATCAACTCGGGGCGGTCTACGGCGGTGTGAATACCTGGCATTGGGAGATTGCGGCCGACGGCCTGGCCGTCCGCCGTGAAAAGAGTTCCTGGGCCGCCACGCCGGAAGACTTCAAGGCCCACTTCCTGGTGGCCTATTGCGGCCTACCGCATGTTTCGCGGGACATCAACGGCACCTGGGTGCGGCATTTTCTGGCGGGCCAGGAACGCCACCAGTGGATCCGTGTGGCACAATGTGTGCGCCGTTTCAGTGCGGCCGTAAACACCGGCCGGTGGACGGAAGCCGCCCAGGCCATGAACGAAGAAACCGCCATCCGGCGCGCCATGACCCCGGAGGTGCTGGATGCCGTCGGCGACGACCTGGTCGATGCCGCCCGGGCTCAAGGGTGCGGCGCGCGGTTTACGGGTGCCGGCGGCGGCGGCTGCCTCTGGGCGGTGGGCGCCCAAAACGCGATTCAGCGTCTCCGCTTGGATTGGCGCGCTATATTGGCGAAACGAAGTGAGGCAACATTATTGGATGTGGGGCCCGACGCGGATGGTTTGCGGATCCACACCCGCCCACGTCGCGGGGATGAGGATTGAAACCACCTTGCATGTCGGCCCCCTGTTATGAGAGTGCAGCGCATCTCCGATTGAGGCGCGGCCCTCTCCTTAGACGGAACAATACGCGTTAAGTGCCGAGGAGTTCTTATGCATTTTCAAGACGTCATTTTAAAACTGCAGCAATTCTGGGCCAACAAAGGGTGTGTGCTGGCACAACCGTACGACATGGAAGTCGGCGCAGGCACCTTTCATCCGACGACCCTCCTGCGTGCGCTAGGTCCGGAGCCGTGGAACGTTGCCTATGTGCAGCCTTCGCGCCGTCCCACGGATGGTCGCTACGGCGAAAATCCCAATCGCCTCCAGCATTATTATCAGTACCAGGTGATTTTGAAGCCTTCGCCCTACAACGCGCAGCAGTTGTATCTGCAGAGCATGAAGGTGCTGGGTATCGATCCTCTGGAGCATGATATCCGCTTTGTGGAAGACGACTGGGAATCCCCCACGCTGGGCGCCGCCGGTCTCGGTTGGGAAGTCTGGCTCGATGGCATGGAAATTACGCAGTTTACCTATTTCCAGCTCTGCGGGAGTATTGAACTGGCCCCGATATCGGTCGAGTTGACCTATGGCCTCGAGCGGATTGCCATGTACCTGCAAGGCGTCAACAATGTGTATGACCTGATGTGGAATGATACCGTCAAATACGGTGACGTTCACCATCAGCAGGAAGTCGAGCAGTCGACCTACAATTTCGAAAAAGCCAACGTCGAGATGCTCTTCGGTTTTTTCACCCAGTATGAGGCCGAATCCCAGCGGGTGATCGCCGACGGTTTGGTGCTGCCGGCCTATGAATACTGTCTGAAATGCTCCCACACCTTTAATCTGCTGGATGCGCGCGGGGCCATCAGCGTCACCGAGAGGACCGGCTATATCGGCCGTATCCGTAACCTGGCCCGTCTCTGCGCGGAAGCCTATGTCAACCAGCGTGAAGCCATGGGATATCCCCTTCTGGAACGGGGCATCCCCAAATTGTAACGGCTAATCCCGGCTGGATTGAAGGGCCGACAGGCACGGATTGAATGAATCTTGGGAAAAATCAACGAGGTGAAGCAAATGGAAAAACTGTTACTGGAAATCGGGGCTGAAGAAATCCCCGCTGGTTATATTACACCGGCATTGCGCGCCATGCAGACGCTTCTAACCGAAAAACTGGCGGTCGCCCGGATTGACCACGGCAGCGTTCGGATTTTCGGCACCCCCCGGCGCCTGGCCATCGAAATCGACGCCATGGCACCCAAACAACGCTCCGAATCCAAGGAGGTCATGGGGCCCCCGGCGCGCATTGGTTTCGACGATGCCGGCCAGCCCACCATGGCGGCGCAAAAATTTGCCGAAAAAGCCGGGGTGCCGCTCAGTCGCATAAAGCGCAAAGTCACCGCCAAAGGCGAGTACCTGGCCGCCCGCAAAACCGAGCGCGGCCTCGCCACCCGCACGGTGCTGAAAACGCTGCTGCCCGAAGTGGTGTTGGCGGTGCCGTTTCCCAAATCCATGCGTTGGGCCGATCTGGACATCACCTTTGCGCGTCCCATTCACACCATCGTTGCCCTGCTGGGCGAGAAAACCATCCCGTTTACGGTCGGCAACATCAAGAGCGGGCGCAACAGCTGCGGGCATGTTTTTATGGCCCCCGGGAAAGTGAAACTGGATCAGGCCAGCGCCTACGCCGACGCCCTGCGGCAAGCGCATGTGATTGCCGATATCGATACACGCCGCAAGATGGTGGTCGATGAAGTGGCCCGGGCCGCGTCGGCGGCCGGCGGCAACGTGTTGGAAGACGACGAACTGGTGGATATCGTCACCAATCTGGTGGAAAACCCCATTGCCACCACCGGCCGCTTCGAGACCGGATTTCTGGAAGTCCCCAAAGAAGTCCTGATCACGGCCATGCGCGAACACCAGAAGTATTTTGCGGTAGTCGACCCGGCCGGCCAGCTCATGCCGGCCTTTATTGCCGTCAACAATACCCGCACCCGAGATTTGGCGCTGGTGGCCACCGGGCATGAACGGGTATTGCGGGCGCGTTTGAGCGATGCTCAGTTCTTCTACCGGGCGGATCTGCAGGTTTCGGCGGATGCGCGTCTCGAAAAACTGGGCGGTGTTCTCTTTCAGGCCGATCTGGGCTCGATGCGCGCCAAGAGCGAACGTATCGCGGCGCTGGGGTGCTATCTCGTGGATGCCGTCAGGGGGGGTGCCGCGCTCAAAGGCCAGGTGGAACGTGCGGCCCACTTATGCAAAACCGACCTGGTGAGCCAGGTGGTGGTGGAATTTCCCAAACTGCAGGGCGTCATGGGCCGCGTCTACGCGACGGTGGCCGGAGAGCCCGGAGACGTTCCAACGGCGATTGAGGAACACTACCGACCGGCCCGATCCGGAGGGGCGCTGCCCAAAACCCGCACCGGCGCCATTGTGTCCATTGCCGACAAGATGGATTCCATCTGCGGCTGCTTCAGTGTCGGACTGGCGCCCACTGGGGCGGCCGATCCCTATGCCTTGCGTCGGCAGGCGATCGGGGTGGTCCAGATCATGCACACCATGAACCTGTCGCTTTCGTTAAGGGAACTGATCCGATTCGGGCTGTCGCAGTTTGGTGACAAGACGGCCGCACGCATGGAAGAATTGACGACAGCCATTTATGTCTTCTTTGAAGCCCGGATCGAACGCATCCTGACTGAAGAGGGCTTTGCCAAAGACAGTGTGGCGGCCGTCACCGCGGTGTCGGTGGATCACGTCCCGGATGCATGGAAAAGGGTCGAGGCCCTGGACCGGATCCGGGCCGAAGCGGATTTCGAACCGCTGGCCGTGGCCTTCAAACGCGTGGTCAATATCCTCAAGAAGTCGGACCGGGATGCCAACCGGGATACCGTCCTGCCGCTGGATGAGGGCCTTTTTGAAAAACCGTGCGAAGCGGATTTGCTGCAGGCCTATCAAGGCGTCAAGGAAAAAGTTGCTTCCGCGGTGCAGGGCGGGGGGTATGAAGCCGCCCTGCGCGACATCGCCACGCTGAAAGCACCGGTGGATGACTTCTTTGAGGGGGTCATGGTCATGGCGGAGGACGATGCCGTTCGCGTAAATCGCCTGGCCCTTCTGGAACGTCTGGCGGGATTGTTTACCAATATTGCCGATTTTTCGAAGATCACTACCTGACAAGGGGCGTCGGCCGAAGTAGAATTGGGTTCATAAACCTCTGACCGCGTTCAAGGGACACGGCACAGCCCCATGGGAAAGCGCCGCTGATCGCAATGTTGGTGCTGAAAAAGCGAAAATAGAAGCGCTATCGGAATTGAAGCTATATGACGCCGGAACACCCGAAAACCGCCGATCCTCGGTAGCGATTTCGATGCCGTTTGAAAACCTCAAATGTTATAACAGGAGTTGAACATGCCTTACGAACCTGAAAAAGATAAAGTACTGAAGGAATGGAAGTGTGAGGAGACCGGCCTGATGGTCAGCCTCAATCAATACGCGGATGGTGAACCCAAGGTGCAGATCGGCCCGCGTATCTTGAAAAAGAAGGATGGTTCGGCGCGTGCGCCTTCCCGCGCGGGGCGCCTGACCATCGAAGATATCAGTTGGCTTTATGATATCATTGACGAGGTCAAGGAAGAGCTGAGCCGCCGGTCGGGGCCGGTATAAAGCGATCACGTTTTATGGTTTTAAGGTTTTAGGGTGTTAAAGGAACCAAAACGGAAGATGACTGCGCCATAAGATATGCCTGATGTGGTTAAGTGGTTAGGTGTTTATGTGATTAAGGGAAAGAGAAATCTAAAGCCGCTTTGTCCCTTCGTGCCAACCCGCCC
>CAWKLN010000027.1:0-93575 GCA_963850465.1 uncultured delta proteobacterium | reverse complement strand
GACGGTGGCCAATAGTGGATAAAGTGTTTCACAGCCCCTGAACGCCACCGGAGACCGCAATCCGCGGAAAGTGAAAATGTCAGACCCGGTAACCAATTTTTCCCCCCTCAGGATATAGAGGCTCACCGCGACATCGGTGAGCCCCGAATATCTGAACCGCCTTCTCAAGTGGGAAGGGGGTTATACACCATCGCTGCTACTCCCCGAAACGTCGGTCACGGTCGAGGGCCCGAGGCGCTGTTCGATCCGTCGCCGTCTCCTGACGAACTGGAGGGGCCGGACGCGCGAGCTGGCACCGCTGCTGTCTGTGCCGCCACTGGCGCCACTACTCCGAAGCCACTGCCGGAGCTACTACCGGAGCCACCACCAGATCCTGAGCCACCACCAGATCCAGAGCCGCCCACCGCCGTTACCACCGCCCGAACCGCCGCCGGAACCGCCGCCGGACGAGGCCTGTGCCTCACTCAATGTCATCAATATGGGCGCGGCATAGGCGGCTACGGCCAACATCCCCAGTTTGGCCAGCGCATTGCGCCGTCCTTGATCAACGGTACTCTCATCTATATTATTCGATTTGTTTTCTTTATCGGTTTTCATGCTGATCTCCTTTCAATTCCATCGCGGTTGCTTTATTTATTCCATTCTCTGCCAACTGCCGTCCGGCTGTCGGCACACTTCTCTGGTATGTTGACGGATTCGACCTTTGACGCTGTAGACACTGCGATACTCGCGGCAGGCCTTCCCGTCGGGGCCCGCATAGCTGCGGATGGGCACCAGCATGGCCGATATGTCACCGGATTGGCTGGTCCAGACCGCTGTCTGGCCATCTTTATTTTCAGTAAGGGCCGATTGCAGGGTTTGGTTGAGTCTCTTCTGGTCCTTCTGGGGGAGCACGGTGCTGTTGAAGCCGTAGGCCACCAGTTCACGCCGGGTATCCGGTCGGCTCTGGTGGCGATCTTCCCGAATGACGTAGTGACCGACAGCCGGCGCATAATAGAACGTGCGGGTCGCGCGCCATGAACCGCTGGTGCCGGAATAGCGGTTGCATGCAACCACGACCGTGTCGAATCGTCCGGCCGGCACGGTAACGCTTGTCGTCCCTTCCACGCGGCATGTCCAGCTTCGGGAGAGTTGTTCCGGAGCACTTCCGTCTTTATGCGCGATGGTCTGCTCGAAATCGAACTGCCCGCGCTTGCCCGCGGCCAGCGGCCACATCAGGTCCGGCGGGGCCGATGTCCGACCTTCGCTGGAGCGGTTGGCACTCGTCCAGGAGAGATCCGGGATGATGAAATTCGGATATCCCTTGCTGGTCGTCCCGTTGTCGTGCTGCCAGGTCACCAGGCCGTCCGATACCGCTGCTACCAGGACGGAGGTACCGTCGTCGTACACATAATACTCGCCGGGAGCAAAGTCCGGCAGATGGGCTTTGGAGAGCAGGGAACGATCGGCCCCGGTAACGACGGGATATTTCGGTCCGGTTTGACATCCTGTGACCAGGAGCAAGATACCCGACGCGACCAGAACGGTCATGCTGGGCAAGATCCGCTCATTTTTTCGGAGTGAATTCATATTCTATATCCTTGGATCTTATCTATAGTAGGGTAGAGATTACTAATTAGGTAAAAAGTTACAAGGCTTTCTGCATGTCATGTTGCTATCGAAAAAATTGAATCTCTATGCTTTATAACGTTTGGCAATGGTTTTTTTATCCAAGGCAATCGAATTTTTTTTCCATGGCCTTGCCAATGGCCCCGTTTTGTTCTTTTCCTATCGATACCGTGCATAGGGTATCTCGAGGGAAAAGGTCGAGTGTATACTCTTTCGGGGATGGAAGATATTGACGTCTCATCTATATGACAATTCCCGCCACACCAGAAAGGACCGTCGTTTTCGAGCGGGTTCAAGCTGTCTATATCCGTGCGATAGCAGGCGTGCAGCGGTAAATTTACCAGAATCATCCGTTTAGAGGGTTTCCTGGGGTGTTCAAGATCCGGCGCACGATTCGCGTTTTGCGAGGCGTACTTCATTACGCCGCAGCAAACACGCGATGAAATGCAACGCCGGATTGGCTCAGTCCCAAAGTGGAGAATGTAGCTGGGAAGGCACCCGAAATCCACTGGAACGGGCGAGTGAAACAGCCAAGGTCAAGGCGTGCAAATGCTGAGGCGTGAGGCGTACACCAGGTACGCCGCAGCGACGATGCATGCCGCACAACGCCGAGATTGGTTGTTTCACGCGCCCGTTTAGCCTTTGATGACGGCGAGAGGGATTAATTTTGCCACCTTGCGGGCGATACCGGCTTCGTGCACCACATTCACCACCCGGTCGACATCCTTGTAAGCCTGCGGGGCCTCCTCGGCCAGGCCGGACATGCTGCCGGTGCGCACATGGATGCCGGCGTGCTCCAACGCCTGGCGCAGGGTGACGCCTTTAAAACGCTTGCGTGCCTGGGTTCGGCTCATCTGGCGGCCCGCGCCGTGACAACTGGACCCGAAGGTCTGTTCCATGGCGGTTTCGGTTCCCCGCAATACCCAGCTGCAGGTTCCCATGGACCCGGGCACCAGCACGGGCTGGCCGATGTCGCGATAAACCGGGGGCAATTCCGGCGACCCGGGTCCGAAGGCGCGCGTGGCCCCTTTGCGGTGGACACAGAGTTGGCGGGGGTGGCCGTCGACCCGGTGGGTTTCAATGCGGGCCATGTTGTGGGCGATGTCGTAAACCTGGAAGACATGATGGTTGGCCACTTTTCCGGCCAGGGCCTGTTCGAAACTGCGGCGAATCCCATGGGTCAGCACCTGGCGATTGGCGAAGGCATAGTTGGCGGCCGCCGTCATGGCGGCCAGGTAATCCCGGCCTTCGGGGCTGCTTAAGGGGGCGCAGACCAGTTCCCGGTCCGGCAGGCGCAGCCCGTAGGTGTGCAGGGATTTCTGAAAGCGTTTCACATAATCCGTGCAGACCTGGTGACCCAGGCCCCTCGAGCCGCAGTGAATCTGAACGACGACACCATCCGCGACAAGCCCCATGCGATCGGCGGCGGTGGCATCGAATATCTCCGCCACGGCGTCCACCTCGATAAAATGGTTGCCGGCGCCCAGGGTGCCGACCTGGTCCTGGCCCCTTTCAAGCGCCCGTTCGCTGACACAGCCGGCATCGGCGCCGGACAGGCAGCCGTCGCCTTCGGTCCGTTCCAGATCGGTTTCGGTTGCCAGCCCGCGTTTGAGCGCCCAGCGGGCGCCCCGTTCCAACACTTGCCGAAGTTCTTTGGATTTCAAGCGGATCGCCCCGCCTTTGCCGACGCCGCTGGGGCAATGGGCATAGATGGCGGAAACCAGTTCATCCACATGCGGCAAAATCTCCTCCCGCAGCAGATGGGTCCCCAGCAGGCGGACACCGCAATTGATGTCGTAGCCGACCCCGCCGGGCGAAATCACGCCGTCCGGTGCGGCGGTAGCCGCGACCCCACCGATGGGAAAACCATACCCCTGGTGAATATCCGGCATGGCCAGGGCATATTTCACGATTCCCGGCAGACAGGCCGTGTTGACCAGTTGCTCCAGGCTGCGGTCGGCCGAAGCGGCTTCCAGAATGGCCGGATCGGCCAGTATGCGTGCCGGCGCCTGCATGTCCGGCCGCCAGCTGGATGGTATCTGGTAGGTGAACGGTCCGATTTGCTCTAGCTGGGTGGGATCCATTCGATTGCTCCTGTTCCTGTCGGTCAAGGTTTCCGCTTTAACATCAGGCGGCCCGTGTCATCTCCCGGGGGGGAGGACCATCACACGTCGAAAACCACGGTCGCCGCATACCCCTCAGGGGTCTTTTTGACGTTCAGGTGATGGTAGGTGACCGCTTTGATGACCTTGTCGAGACGATGGTTCCGGCTGCCGGTCAATACGGCCTCGATACGGGTGGCGGAGAGGGTTTTGAATGTGATGTCCCCGAACACCAGGCGATCCTTTTCAGCCAGATAGGCAAGCTCGCCCAACCAGTCCACCAGCAGACTTTCCATATCCATGGCCGTCAGGGATACTGTTACCTGTCCGGCGGCGTTTGACGGTGTCCCTTCAGCGCCCAACAGGTGGTACATGCCCCGGGCGGCACTGCGGAAAAAGGATTCCAGGTCGGGCCCACCGCATCGCAGGGCAAGATCGGCGGTGTGTTCGATTTCTTCGTAGAAACCACCGTCCGGATCGGTGACCCGTTGTTGGTCCTGCTTTTTTATGTCGCGGCCATGGACGCCGGACAGCGTGTTTTTGGTCTCAGGGGTCAAGTGCCCAAGTCCCCGGTGTCAATTGTCAGTCTATGCCGTAAAGTGGTCATGACAGGGCGGAAATGCAATATCAGCGTCGCTGATCTGGGGAATATGATGTTCTAGTTTTGGGCAGGTCGGTCAGTGAAGGGTCTGTCCCGCCATTTCTTTGCGGGTTTCCAGGTGGGTGATGAATCGATCCAGAATCTTTTCGGTCGAATCAAAGTCGGACATCAGCTCATTCGGGGAGCAGTGGGTGGCGTTGTTCTGCATGAAGTCGTCGATGGAGCTCTGCATGTCCAGTTTTTCATCCTCATCCAGATCCTTGCAAAGGATATGAACCAGCGTTTGGTGGAGATCATCCAGCAGGATGGTCTTGCTGACGATGCCGCTGTCATCGTCGGCATGCAGTTCCATTGATTTATCCATCGAAATTGAGATCCCGTCCCAAAGCAACCCTTTGCAAGGGTGCGATTACCGTATCGGTCAAGTGAACCCTATCACTATTTTTCTATCATCCAAACGCCTGGGTATCAACCTAAAAAACTGGATTTCCGGCAAGCGGCTTCAGTTCCACCAGGGTCGCGCCCCAACCGCCGGCTTCCGGCGGGGCCAGCCGAAACGACGCCACGAGCGGGCATTTTTTCCAACAGATGATGCACACGCTCGCGCTGCACGCCCTGGCCCTTGCCGTGGATGATGCGCAGGGACAAAATGCCTCGGCCACGGCATTCGTCGATGTAGTCCTTCAACAGGGGCGCCAATTCGGAAGGCCTGAAAGTGTGCAGGTCCAACTCGCCGTTGATCTCGAGTTCCACCGGTGAGCCAAATGGCGTTTTTTCAGAAGCCATGCGGGGCGATTTCCTTTCAGGGATGAAGCGTTGCGGGCCGGGGCATCATCAAGGTTGCCGTACAGGGGGTATTGGGGTTATGTTGCCATGGTTTGTTTGATGGTGCAACCGTGGATCCGGCGCGGCGTGGGACGCTATCCGCAAGAGGCCGCGCCCGATGTTGGGAAGGGGAGGAACAACCGATCATGAATATGGAACAAGGGCTCGCGGCGCTGCTGCTGCCGGTGATCGCGTACCTGATGGGGTCCATCCCCTTTGGCCTGCTGATTGCCCGGGGTCTGGGGCGGGGGGATATCCGCGAGAGCGGCAGCGGCAACATCGGCGCCACCAATGTGCGTCGCACGGTGGGCACGCTGCCGGCCGTGGCGACATTGACAGGGGACATCGCCAAGGGTTTTTTGCCGGTGTGGTGGGCCGGGATGCTGGCACCCCCATGGGCCGTCCTCCTGGGCGCAGGGCTACATCGCCTTGGTCGGGCTGTGCGCGTTGGCCGGCCACCTCTATCCGGTTTTTTTGAAATTTCGTACGGGCGGCAAGGGTGTCGCGACGGCGGCCGGTGGTCTGCTGGCCATCGCGCCCGGGGCTTTGGCGGTGAGCGGGCTGGTCTTTGTCATGGCCGCTTGCGGTTTGAACCGGGTGTCGGCCGCCTCCCTGGCGGCCACCGGCACGATGCCCCTTACGGTCTGGTACGCGACCGGGTCGTGCGCGTTTACCCTCTGGGCCGGGGTGACGGCGATCTGGATCTGGAGCCGCCATCGCGCCAACATCCAACGGCTCCTGGCGGGCACGGAACCGCCGATATGGAAAAGCCATTCGGACGGATGATGCCAACGCCCGGATTTTATCCTCCGTATGGCGATACAATTTTTGTGATAGATTGATCTTATCGCCACTTTTCAGCTAAAAGGCCAACCACCAGATGTTGGGGTTGGCCTTAATGGTTTTAAGGTTGTCATAATTTACGCATAGCAGTAACCTGCAGCTATCAATAAGTACAGATATCCCAGATAATCACCACTTTTTTGCGAAATAAGCCTGTACACAATCCCCTTCTTCTTTGTTTTTCTTGAGAATTGACCGTCGTTTTGGGCTAAGATGAACAAGCGCCCGAGAACAAATTTCATACGCTTCTAAGGTGCGATTATAAAAATGAAACCACGGCGAGAGGCATACGGTGTAACTTTAGCCGTAAGCGTGCGACCTATACAAAAAGGCTCCTTTTCTGGATAAGAATCGATGTGCAAGGCTCTATCAAGAATAACACGTATCGGTTTAATCGCGACTAGCTTGGTTATCGTCGTTTTTCTGTGGACAAGCTGGGGACTGGCAGATGATCACCGAGCGGCAAAGGGTTGGTTCGAGAAGAAGGAGAAACACCTGTCGTCCTCTTTCGGCAGAGATGACGAGGGCAACGAAACAGCAGGTCAAGTGGCCGCATGGCTTCTTGCAGCAGCAAATTTACCTGTCACCGTGAGCGTTTTGATCAAAGGGATCAATAGAATTCAGTCTCTGGGTAGCGGTTTGAAAAATGCGCTAATGCGATTCAACCGATACCAGAAAAACCATCTCATGCGATTTCATTATGTTGTCAACCCGTTGGTCCTTGGTGTGGCTTTATGGCATTGGCTCTCGTCCCGCTGCAGATCGACGGTTTTGCCGGAATGGGGCCTGATCGTGCTGGTCGCCCTTGTAGTTCTGGGGCTGATAGTGAAATTCAAGTTATGTCCCCCTAAGCTCCGAAAAAGCATCTACCGTCTCCATACGCAGCCTTTAGTGCTCCTAACCATGGTGACGGTGCTTACCCTTGGACATCTGCTTATCGATTAAAATATGGTCGCAAAAGAGCTGTCGTTCGAATGAGTTTTGTTCGCAAATGATTCGAGAGGGAGTCCACTATGTACCGTTTTCGCAACAAAGCCACCTGGGTGATAAGCCTTTTGGTTATTCTCGTGTTTTGGGCAGCAACAATTGTTGCCGATGATGATAGCAAGAAGCATCGAAACCACGAAAGCCGACACACTGATGACAATCATCATGAAGATGAAGATCTCAAACCGGTCCGCAATTCAATCTATGCCGACCAGTGTGGCGCTTGTCATTTTGCCTATCAGCCCGAATTGATGCCGGCTGAATCGTGGAAGCAAGTTCTCGATGGTGTCGACGATCATTTTGGCGAGACCGTGGACCTCGATGGAGAGGCACGGGACGAGATTTTAGGTTATCTGACATCCAATGCCGCGAACACCTCATCCGCAGGGCTATCCAGAAAAATCATGCGGAGTTTGGCTGGTCGATCGCCGCTGCGTATCACCGACATTCCGTATGTTCGCAAGGAGCATCATGAGCTTCCACCGCAAGTTTTTAAGCGGCCCTCGGTGGGGTCGTTGGCCAACTGCATTGCCTGCCATCAAACTGCTGAAAATGGTGTCTACGATGATGATTGGGTGTCCATCCCGCAATAACCTAAAACATGGTATCCTCCCGATACCGGTTTTATGCAAAATGACTGCGGCTACTCTTCTATAACAGGTCGAAGGTCATTATGAAAACGTGGCTGATTACTTTGCTGGTTTGCCTTCTCGTCTATGAAATCATCGAGCACCTCATCCTTCCGCTGATTTGGACCGTCCGCTATCGAAAACGAAAATCGGTATGCGGTTCTTCCGGCATGATCGGGAAAAAGTGTGTGGTAAAAGAATGGAACGGTTCTTTCGGCAAGGTATGGGTTGGCAGCGAATTGTGGCATGCGACCAGCCAATATCCGCTCAAGCCGGGAGCCGAAACAACCATTCAAGACATAACGGGCTTGGAGCTTAAGGTTTCACCAAACGATGTTTGATCTGCCGATGTTCCATTAAGGTTTCTGAGTTAGCCACAGAGAACATGGAGTTTGCGGTGCTCGAATGCCGATATAAACGACCTGTCCACCTCAGTCAGGCCGTGAATATTCAGTTTGCAGAGTGGCATGCAGGGGAAGACCGTGCACATGAATCCTAAATGTATGTATCGTCTGAAAGATTATCGAATATACGAGTTCGCAAATGGCCGCTTTTGGTGGGAAGGTCATTCCGGATTTGGTTCGCAAATTAGCGGACCGTGTTATATCTGTGGTAACATTCTGGTGATAGGAGCTGCGCGTGGTAAGGAAGGCGGATTTTTAATATCAGAATTTCTGGACAGCCTGCGAAAGCACCCCGGCTGGCAAAAGACGCGCTATTATTGCTTTGCATCCGCCCTACGGAATGTGACTACCGGGCAGGTCGTCATCGAAGATCGATTAGCACAAAAAAAACCCGTGCCCGGCGAACCCGCCGCCGCGCCATACTCTTTAAGGAACCCGGCTCTTTTCGACTGGGGCGCTACCAGGTCAACGTCGCCACAGATGGTACCATAAGGTGGAAGTCTTCCGGTGGTGCACACCAGATGATCAGCGGCCCGGCCTTTATCGAATCCGATATTCTCTTTTTTGGCTCCGGGCAAATTGATGACGAGAAAACAACCAAAAGAGATTTTTTGTCCACGCTCCGCAAACTTCCCGAATGGGACCAAACGATTTTGTGGTGCCGCAGTTTGTCGCTAAAAGCTGTATCCAAAGAGCGGCGCGCGGCGCCTCCGCTATCGGTCCGGAAGAGCGTAACATTTTCCCACAAGAAAACAAAATCCACTGGGAGACGTCATTGGGATTCTGCAAAGCGATTATGGTCCCGAATTGTTTACGTCTATAACGCAAGCGTGGATGTGGTGAGGACGAGACGGCCCCAAAAGAGTTTGGCGAATATAATCCGTAAATTCAGGAATAAAATTGATTGAACACGACAATGTAAAGGGATTTCAAACTTGGCTACTTTGATGTTGTAAATAGATTATTTGCGGTTGATAAATCTGCACTTTCCTATGTGAACCAAATCATGTGTTACCTTGTCACGAAAACTACTATCACTGAATTCCAGATAGATTGAAACTATACCAAGGAAATCATGATGGTTAATTCCTGCGATAGCGTGCCACTGGGCAAACGGCTGAGCTTGAGTCAAGCGTCCAGATAGGCATTTGATACCAAACGCTGTTACGGCGGGGTTGTCCAAACCAACCCTGGCCCATGATCGATCTTGGATTAAGACAGGCTATTTCAGCATTTCAGGGGTCTGATTAGTGCGGGGCCATAGAAATTACAGCAACTTGTTTATAATCTGGTGTTAGGACCTGTAAACATTATCTGAACCGCATAGGGTTAGCCCCAATCAGTGCTATAATAACCGTCATTTGCAAAGTTCAGGCGATCGTTTGCCTGTTGAAATGTCAATAATGAAAGGACGAAAAAGTTCAAAACCGAAACTCTCAAGATTAGACTTTAGGCTTCTTATGGGCACTACAGCTGTTTTGATTTTAGAATGTTAACTGGTGAAAAATCATCAGTTAAGATATCCCCTTCGATATCCCAGGTTGGTTTTTCAATTTGCATTTTTCCCACAGAATTAAGATTAAAGACAAATTGAAATTGATTTTGCAGTTGAAATAATTTCTTTTTAACTTTTTGGCGGGATAGGCTGTTCCTTTGCTGACTGGAAATTACAATTGCATTGGATGTCCCCTCAAAAACATAATTTTGCAATGCTACTTCTGAATATGTGCGTTGCTGATACTCATATAGCTTATTCCCATGATGTATATTTGAGACAACACATCCCCCATCTTTTACAATAAAAAACACTTCCTGTAAAAATTCTTTGGTAGTCAAATGGGAAGGAATATATGATCCATTAAAGGCATCAAGAACAATGATATCATACTTTATTTCCTTATATTTTGCTTGGCGCACATAAACTCTACCATCTGCGACAATTATGCTCATACGAGCCGAAGGGCGAAAATTAAAAAAATCCTCTGCCACCTCAACTATCTCGCTATCTATCTCTACAACATCTATCTGCGCTGACGGAAAATATTCAGCAAATGTCGAAGGGATTATTCCTCCACCGAGTCCAATAACCAAAATATGTTGAGGTTGTTGAACAAAAGCCAAGCTAGCAAAAACCATTCTGGAATATTCCAAAACGTGCCTGCCTGGTGAACCAAGATCAATAGCAGATTGAATTTCAGCTCCTGGGCCTAGTGTGAACATGAGTTTCCGTATTGTATTTTCATCGACAACTCTGATGTAATGATATCGGCTTTCTTTTTCATAGATAATATTAGCGTTTCGAGTAGATCTTTGGAAAAGCATAAAACCTAATAAAAGAAAAATATCTACTATTAGTAAAATAGCTAATGTTCTTTTTGACGACTGCCTATCGTTCAAAAAACTATTTCTTTTCCCTGGTTGCTTGGCACTCAAAACTACAATTCTTCCATTTACCTTAATTTGGTGAATTATTCTTCGAGGTAAAATAACCCACAATAGCCACTGTTATCAATAGAAGGCCTGAAGCAAATAGTATATTTTTTATGCCCACCATCGTAATAAAGTAAAATGCTGTTATAATACATCCTAAAAAACTTCCTATTGTCGATGTTGCATAAAGCAAACCGCTGTTGACACCCACAGATGCAATTGAGCTTGTGCTCAAGTGAATTGAATATGGAGAAACCATGCCAAGCAAAACACTTGGAGGAAGATACAACAGAACACTGGATGCAAGCGGTCCAAAACGAGGGCCAAAGTCCCAAAGCGTAATGGTCAGTTTATCATAATATAAAGGTAGAATCGCGATCAGTATGCCTGCAGAAGCCACGATTTTTATCAGCACATAAATTGATGCTAATTTTTGTGACAAAAAACCGCCCAAAAAATATCCCAAAGATAACGATAGCAGAAAAACACCAATAACACTGCCCCAGACCTCTATCCCAGAACCAAATACAGGGGCGAGCATGCGTCCCCCTAGTATTTCAACTGCCATAAGGACCCAACCACATATAAATACAATAATGTATATCAAAGTATTTCTTACCAATTATTCATTCCATTTTTGTTGATGCTCTGGAGCGAAAATCGCAACATGCACCCCCTTAAAAACATATGGGGAATATGTGTATACTTGATTGCTTTAGTCCTGTGAAGGATTTTTCGATTCCGGACAATGCCTGGAAACCATCCGGGTGAGCCCGGACGCTTGAAAAGAGGCAGGGACGCGCCCCGGGTGCGATTTTGGAAATGTGCCGCGGAACCGAATTGAGGATTCGGTTAATCGAGCGTTATCCCGGCATCTGCGGCGGCATCGATGGCATTGTCGACAAAAATTCTGGCGAAATCATCGTTTTCACCAAGCCCCTCGTTCACGCAGACGACCTCGAATCCCTTTTTCTTCAGTATGGACTTCCAGGAGTCCTCTTCATCGCTTGACATGTCGTTAAGCGTGTGATCACCAGCGACAACCATGAAGGGCTTGAGAACGACTTTCTCTACTTTGTACAACTTCAACGTTTCAATAACGTCATCAATCCCGGGAAAACCTTCCACGCAACCGATTGCGGTAACCACCCCGGGATACATCCCGCGCATGACGGATGCCAATTCGAGATAGGCGCCGCCGCTGCCGGGTAAGAATTCATTCCCGTGCCCCAGATAGACAAGGCCGGCCTTTTCCTTCTTCGCCAATTCAATATCCGGTGCCAATACCGTGGCAATCCTGGCAATGTCCTCCGCGTAGGGGTGCTGGGTGCCATAAGTCCCCATGGCCGGACGGCCGAGCGCAATTTTGTGAAACGGTTTGTATCTGGTTTTTTTCATCGTTCCCATGTTCATCAAGGCGTCAACGTAGGTGTGCAAATCGAGAAACTCTTCGCCCATCGAGATATGAGTGGGTTGCAGAACAATGGTGTCAAATCCCTCGTTTTGCAGATCAGCAATCGTCGCAAGTGGCGTTTTTACGTGGAGCACGTCGGGGGGAATTTCAGGGTGCGCCTTGACATAGGCAGGATCTTCTGCCCGGTGTTGCCATTTTTTACGAATGATGTTCGATGTGAAAGCGATCCTCACCGGGATATGGGGGTATTTATCCATAAGCTGGGAACGGATGTTCAAAAGACCATCGAGGGCAGACTCCACCGTGGTACCGAACATGGCAAGAACAATGGCACTTTTGTGTTCGACCTTGTAATCGCCGCTTGCAAGGCCGTTTTCGGCAGCCCCGAAAAGCACAAGCGTGACCGCAAAAAATAATGACACCAATCTCCTCATAGCGACCTCCAACCTTCCCGGCCTGGAAAATGAAAACCCCAGACCACGTTAGTAATTGATCCGGGGAGTCCCTTTTTTAGCCCAGAATGCCATGACTTGCCCGCTTCCTGCCCAGGGATCACGAGCAATATCTCAGGCAGGTCTTCTGACTTGCGGATCAGCCTCCATCCACACCTTCCCAACCTGATAAGGCCAGTGGCAACGTCGTGGATTTCGTCCCCGCTTACAGCGGCGGCCCCGTCCCTGAATTTCACAGGGTTCCCTATTAAGCCTTTTTAAGGCACCTGAAACGCAAACTATCCAAACAACAACAAGAGACTATGTCAACAAAAATTGCATAAGGGTCAACAGGTTAGTGGAAGACTTGAACGTACTTGCGTTGTGCACAACTGCGAAAAATCTTGGCAAAATTAATGGTATCTTAAAATTAACAGGGCAATATCAGCGGAATCGGAAAATACAAAAGGTCAGGATGGGCTTTTGAGCAGAATCAGCTGCAATACACTGATATAATCTCACCAAAAACGCCCCCACCCAAATTTGTGATTACGTGCCACTGTCTGGAACGAGGGTTAATCCAGCCAAACCGCAATATAGTGTGGTCTGTCAGCGTGTTTTGTGCTTGGTGTTTACATACCTCTGCACGCAACAAAAAGATGATGGACTATCGTCCCCATCAAAACCAACAAAAGCCACCCTTTAGGACGCTATCTTAAACCTCCTGTTTAACGATAGGAGGCTTTCCTTATTACTGTTGCGGAAATCGTTGTCGATCAGGGATGACCGGTGGTGATGATGGACCAGACGAGGCCGATGACCCCCGCCAGAATGAAATGCGATTCGGTCAGAAACTCGAGGCGCGCACCGGCCATTAGCTTCCCACCTTCGAAGGCGGTGATGACCGCCAGCATGGCCAGCGGTATGACCACCAGAAAATAGCCCAGGCCTGTGGACAGGCCGATGGCACTGGTGAGCACCGGCAAGGCAACCAGAATCACCAGCGAAACCTTGAGCAGGTCCATGGCGCGTTTGGCGCCCAGGACAATCGGAAGGGTTTCGCGCCCCACCAGGCGATCACCCTGCATATCCAGAAGATCGAAAAACGCCGTGCGACTGAAAACGAGGCTCGCAGTCCAGACCAGGGCGGCCAGGGTGTCCGGTCCGATACGGCCGTTTTCAGACAGGGCCGGCATGACGGTCGTGACCAACCCCCAGGCGGCGGCAATCAGAAACGTTTTGGATCCGGGGATGTCTTTGATGCGGTGGTAGCGTCCGCCGCTTAAAAAGGCCGGCAGGATTCTCAGGTTGAATGACAGCCCGAGAACGCTCATGATCAGCAGGAGACCAAACGGCAGAGGCCCGGCCCCCAGGGCGATTCCCAGGCCGCCGGCGCCTCCGGCCAGGGCCATGACGGCTAAAGTCCCTTTATAGCGCTGGTAAAAGTGCGCCCGTCCCGGGTCGTTATAGCGGTCGGCCTTGCCGCCGGTGAGATGGTTCAACAGGTGCATGGACAGAACATAGAGCATGGCCACCAGGCCATGGGGCAGAAAGTGGTGCAAGCCCTGGAGCTTCATGGATGCGTAGCTCAGTCCCCCGGCGCCCAGCGCGACATAGATATTGGTCAGCAAGAGCGCCCGCTGTAGCCGATAAAGGGTTCGGCGCCATCCGGTAACCTTGCGGTAGGGGGCGGATTCCAGCGCCCGGCAGACCTTCTTTATTTGCCAGTTAGGCGTGGAGGCGCCGGCCGTTACGCCGACATGCTGGAAATGGGCCAGCGCATCCAGGTCCAGTTCTTCTTCGGTTTCAACATGAAAGGCCGGCTTGCCGGAGCTTAGGGCCACTTCGTATATGCGTTGGGTGTTGCCGCTCTCTTTGCCGCCCACGACGACCACGGCATCAACCTGGGCCGCCAGACACTGGACTTCGGCCTGACGTTTTTCGGTCGAGTCACAGATGGTGTCGAAAATTTTATAATGGGGTACCTGAACGGACGCCCAGGTTTTAACTGCCTCATAGAGACGCGTGTTCTGGGTGGTCTGGGCCACGATGATGGCTTGCTCAAATTTTGGCAGTTGCTGGAGTTCCTCGAGGGTGGCGGCCACATGGCCGTTGTCGCCGGCATAGCCCTTGAGGCCGATCACTTCCGGGTGATCCCGGTCGCCGATGATAATCGAGGCATAGCCCTTGGCGGCGTGTTTACGGATGATGGTCTGCACGCGGATGACCCGCGGGCAGGTGGCATCGATCACATTGAACCCGGCCGCGCTCAGCCCCTCCTTGGCCTGCGGCGGAACACCGTGGGCACGCAGCAACACGGTGCCGCTGGCGGAAGGCGGGATACGGTCACAGACCGTAATGCCTTTTTCTTCCAGGAGGCCTAAGACTTGCGGGTTGTGAATCAGGGGGCCGTAGGTGCAGATAGGGCCGTCATGTTTATCCGGGGCTTCCAGCACCATCTCGACCGCACGACGGACCCCCATGCAAAAGCCCGCGGTTTTGGCGATAATAATTTTCATGTTACCACGAGATCCCCATCGGCCGCGGAACAAACCGCAACGATTCTTTTGCAGAACATGGGCTACCCGGTGGCTCCAGGCCAAGATGACTCAGGCGCAAAGTAGAGCGCATTCAACCGCATGCTTTCAAATAAATTTTGTGATCAACCAGGGACAGGGCATGGATGGTGGCTTTGATAAATTTCTGCTCGCCGAATATATTGACGATGCGCAGCCCTTCTTCCCCTGGTTCCACGACATCGACAGCTTCCATGACCAGACTGGCATCTTCGCCGTTCATCAGATAGGCATTGGCTTCACACATGGCGGTCCTCCTTGCACGGGTTCGCGTTTGAGAAAGTGAATTGCGCTCCGATCCGTTTTTCCTTGAGTTTGCGAATGATGGCACGGCCGATACCACCCCCGTACCGTCAACCACGCCGATGCCGGGATGTCTTTTGGGACCTGGCAATGCCCGGTTTTCGGGGGTCACGGCAACGCATTCTTGAGGAAACCGGCAGCAACGGTCGGTTCAGTCGTTTTTTTTCAAGAGACTGAGCAGGCGGTCCAGGTCGTCGTCGTTATAGAACTCGATGGCAACCGTGCCGCTTTTCTTTTGCCGCTGGATCGTCACCTTGGTACCGTAATACCGCGACAGGTCTTCCGCAAGCGAAGCAAGATGGCGTTCCACGGCGGTCGGCTGTCGTTTGGCGGGCTTGGGTGGCGTGGATTTGAGTTTGCGAATCATCTGCTCGGTTTCACGAACCGAGAGCTTTTTGGCAATGATGGTCCGCCAGGCGGACAGACGGTCGGGGGCCTCATCGAGACCCAGCAGGGCGCGGGCATGCCCCATGCTGATGACACCTTCGATAATGCTGGTCTGGATGGCGTCGCCCAACTGTCGCAAGCGAAGGAAGTTGGCCACCGCCGAGCGGCTTTTGCCGACCCGTTCCGCCGCCTGGTCCTGCGTCAGGCCGAATTCGGTCATCAGGCGGTGATAGGCGTCGGCCTCTTCAATGGGATTGAAATCCGCGCGTTGGATGTTTTCGACGATCGACATTTCCAGCATTTCGGCGTCGGCGATGTCTTTCACGACGACGGGCACTTGCTTAAACCGGCCAGTTTGGCGGCGCGCAGCCGGCGCTCACCGGCGACCAGTTCGTAGCCGGTGCCGATCGCGGCGCACGAGCAGGGGCTGCAAGATACCCTGGGTGCGGATGGAGGCCGCCAGACTCGCCATTCCTCGTCAGCGAAACGGCGTCGGGGCTGAAAACGGTTGGGCTTGAATCATACGCCACATCGCAGAGCAGATAGGATCTGGACGGGCATCGACCGCCGGTTCGTCCCGGCCAGACGACCCGCGGGATAAGGCTTCCAGCCCCTTGCCCAACGCCATTTTTTTCCGTTTTTCGGCGGTCGTTTCGTCCGATGCGATCATTTTGCGTGTCATGGTGATTCTGTCGGTCCGGTATGTTGGTCCGGTGGATTCACCGGCTGATGATTTCGTTGGCCAGCTGCATGTAGCTTTGGGCGCCGACCGATGCGGCGTCGTACAGCAGAATCGGCTTGCCGAAACTGGGCGCCTCACTCAGGCGGATGTTGCGCGGGACGGTCGTTTTGAAGACCAGGTCCTTGAAATAGCGTCCGGCATCCTCGGCCACCTGGTAAGACAGGTTGGTCCGTTTGTCGAACATGGTCAGCAGGATGCCGCCGATATGCAAGGTCGGGGTTCAGGCTCTGTTTGATCCGTTTAACAGTCTGCAGGAGCTGGCTCAAGCCTTCCAGCGCGTAAAATTCACATTGCAGCGGAATCAGCATGGCGTTCGCAGCGGTCATGGCGTTGACGGTCAGCAGGCTCAGGGACGGGGGGCAGTCCAGCAGAACATAATCGTATTGATCCTGCAGCGTGCTCAGAAAGCGCTTGAGGATGGTTTCACGGCCTTCCGTGTCCATCATTTCGACCTCAAACCCGATCAGTTCGACGTTGGAGGGCAGCACCCGGAGGGACGGGATGGCCGTTTCCTGCAGGAGATCCGCGATTTCCATCTGGCCGATCAGGCCGTGGTATAGTGTGCGGGAAAGGGTTTTCTTGTCGATACCCAGGCCGGTGGTGGCGTTGGCCTGGGGGTCGCAATCCACCAGGAGGGTTCGTTTTTCAGCCGCGGCCAGGGAGGCGGAAAGGTTGACCGCCGTGGTGGTCTTACCCACGCCGCCCTTCTGGTTGGCAATGCAGATCACATGAGCCATATTATGCGCTATTGTCCTGTAACTTGAGGATTAAAAAGATCGCCTACCCTATCGGAGGGCTTGAAAAAGTGCAACAGGTTTCTTGTTGGGACGCGTCCCCGGCAGCCTATCGGTCGAGGCTGGTTCCGGAGAATTGCGCCACATGGGTTACCGCCGGTTGGGCGCGCCTGATAATGCTGGACAGTACTTGATCAAGGCCCTGAAATCGCTTATGATGACCAACTTGCAGCACGGGCGGGAAAAGCCGTGTTTGACGCTTCAGCGAATCCCGTGAAAGGAATCTGAATGCAGCGATTGCGCCGGATGCGAACAGCCGTAAAAGCCCTGGTCCTGATCCTTGTTTTGATGTGGTCGGGGGCCGGCCCGGTGAGTGCCATAACGATCAAAGAGGAAAGGGAGCTTTCCAGGGAGTTCCTCGAGCTGTTGAAAAAACAGTTGTCCCTTATCGAGGACCCGGTGATCGTTGATTACGTTAACAAGGTCGGCCAAAAAATCCTGGCCGTCATGCCCGAACAGCCGTTTAAATACCAGTTTTATGTGGTTCAACAGGATGTCTACAACGCCTTCGCAACGCCGGCCGGCCATATCTTCATTTACAGTGGCCTTCTGGGGGCGATGGAAAGCGAAGAGGAACTGGCCGGCATCCTGGCCCATGAAATCTGCCATGTGACGGGTCGGCACATCTCCGAGAAAATCGAACGCTCCAAAACGGCCAACAAGCTGGCCTTGGCCGGTATGATTGCCGGTATTCTGCTGGGTGTCGCCGGGGCCGGCGACGCCGGTTCGGCGGTGATGATGGGCTCGGCGGCCGGTGTCTCGAGCATGATGCTGGCCTACAGTCGGGGGGACGAGGAGGAGTCGGATCAGATCGGCCTGACGACACTCTACAAGGCCGGCTATCGCGGTGAGGGCATGGTGACCATGTTTGAAAAGATCCGCAGCAAACAATGGTTCGGTGCCGATGACATTCCAACCTATGTGATGACCCATCCGGCGGTGGAAAGCCGGATTGGTGACATCAATCGCCGGGTGCAGAATTTCAATCAACAATACGGGCAGCCGCCCCTGGTCGATCCCATGCCGTTTGCCCGCATGCATGTTCGTCTTCAGACGGAATACGGGGATCAGAATGTGGTCCTGCATCAATACCGGCAGGCCTATGAAAAAAATCCCGACGATCCGCTGGTCAATTATAAGTACGGGCTGATCCTGGGGCGCACGGGGCAGCGGCAGGCCGCCATCGGACACCTTCAGAAGGCCCTGGCCGCCCGCCCGCTGGACGGCGACATCTTGACCGGTCTGGGAAAATTGTATTTTTATGAAGGGCAGTACGATCAGGCCATTCGCGTTCTGGCGGGTGCCGTGGGCACAGGTGCGGACCACCCCGAGGGGCTGTATTTCATCGCCCGGGCCTATCAGGAAACCAGCCAGCTGGACACCGCCGCCAGCTATTTCGAGATGCTTCTCGAAAAGCATCCCGACTACACCCAGGCCCATTTCGATCTCGGTAAGGTATACAGTCAGATGGGGCGGCAGGGGGAGGCCTTCTTCCATCTGGGGAAACACTATTACGGCAAGGGGGACATGCAAAAGGCCACCTTCCAGCTCAAAAAAGCGCTCGAATTCGAGCAGGGTCCCAAACAGCGCCAAGAAGCCGAAGCCCTGCTGGCTGAAATCGAAGCCGCGGCGGAAGAAAAGAAACAGAAAAAGAAGAAGAAAGAATAGGCCTTGCGCCGGCGGATCGCTTTTAAGCTAAAGCGTTCATCCGCTGCGGTCAAAATGGGAAAAATGCATGGAAAAGGTTCCCCGACCCTGGCTGGCCGAGCGGAGGGCGGTCGAATAGCCGAACATCCGGGCCAGGGGGACACTGGCCGTAATAGCCTGCTGGCCGATGCGGTGTTCAATGGCATCGATCTTGCCGCCGCGGGCGTTGAGATCACCGATGACCTCTCCCATAAAGGCTTCCGGCACGAACACTTCCACTTTCATTATGGGGTCCAGCAGAAAGGGACGGCCTTTGGCGAGGGCCTCCTTGCAGGCCATCGAGGCGCTGACCTTATAAGCCAGTTCCGTTCCCTGCGATTCCTTGAAGCTGCCGCCGACGAGCTCGGCCTGCACGTCCACGACCGGGTATCCCATGAGGGTGCCGCTTTCCAGCGACTCCAGGACGCCTTTCTCGACGGCCGGTACGAGGGTCGGCGGAATTTGTTCATCCGTAACGTCACTGCGGAACACATTGCCCGTCCCGCGCGGCAGGGGCGTCAGGCGCAAGGCCACCTCCCCGAAATGGCGCTGACCGGCGACTTCCCTGTCGAAGACGGCCTGGCCTTCGCTGACGGCATTGATGGTTTCGCGATAGACGACCTGGGGTTTGCCGACATTGACACTGGTCTTGAATTCCCGCTGCATCCGGCTGATGATGATTTCGAGATGCAGCTCCCCCATCCCGGATAGAATCGTCTGGCCGGTATCCTCATCGACTTTGACTTTCAGGGTGGGGTCTTCGGCCAGAAACTTTTCCAGCACCTCTTCGATTTTTTCCTGGTCAGTGTGGGTTTTGGGTTCTATGGCGACCGAAATAACCGGCTGATAGGTATCGATTTCTTCCAGCAAGACGGGGTGGTCCACCTGGCAGAGCGTTTCGCCGGTGGAGGATTCCTTGGGGCCCACGATCCCGACGATACCGCCGGCGCCGGCTTCGTCCAGGCGATCCCGTTTGTTGGCATGCATCATCAGGATGCGGGAAATCCGCTCCATTTTTTTACGGGTGACATTGTAGACTTCTTCCCCCGCTTTGAGCTTGCCGCTGTATATTCGGGCATAGGTCATCTTGCGGCCTTCGATCATGGACACCTTGAAGATGAGGGCGGCCAGGGGCGCGCGGTCCTTGGGGGGACAGATCACCGTTTCACCGGTCTCGGGATGGACGCCCTTGATGGGGGGAACATCCAGCGGGCTGGGCAGATAGCTCACGATGGCGTCCAGCAGGGGTTGGATGCCCTTGTTTTTCAGAGCACTGCCACACAGGACGGGTACGCGTTTGAGATCGATCGTGGCCCGGCGGATGGCGGCTTTCAGCATGTCCGTGGCGATGGGTGTTTCATTCAGATACGCTTCCATGATCTGATCGTCGACTTCGGCCAGCGTTTCCAGTAGTTGTTCGCGATGGGGCGCAAGTTCGGCCTTTTCGTCCGGGGTAAGATCCTGAGTGGTGTACGAGGCGCCCAGGGTCTCGTCGTCCCACACGATCTTCTGCATATGAATGAGATCGAAGACGCCTTCGAAGCTATTTTCGGATCCACAGGGGATTTGCAGCAGCAGGGGGGCCGCGTTGAGGCGTTCTTTCATTTCGGCGACCGTGTTGAAAAAATCGGCACCGATGCGGTCCAGCTTGTTGATAAAGGCGATTTTAGGGACCTTGTATTTATCGGCTTGGCGCCAGACGGTTTCCGACTGAGGTTCCACCCCGCCCACGGCACAGAAGACCCCCACGGCACCGTCCAGGACACGCAGGGACCGCTCTACTTCAATGGTGAAATCCACGTGACCGGGTGTATCGATGACTTGCACATCGGTGCCCTGCCAGTTGCAGGTGGTCACCGCGGAAGTGATGGTGATGCCGCGTTCCTGCTCGTCCACCATCCAGTCCATGACGGCCTCACCATCATGCACCTCGCCGATTTTATAGGACTTGCCCGTATAGTAAAGGATGCGTTCGGTGACCGTGGTTTTGCCGGCATCGATGTGGGCGATGATGCCGATGTTCCGGATATTGTCTATTTTGGGTGTTCGCTTCATAACCCTTGTCGCATTTGCAGGTTACATGTTTCGGATGCCGACGGCGTGCCGGTTGGCCCGGAGGCAAAAAAATCAATTGGTTTCAGTGAAATGCGCAGTTCATTAGGCCAAACCGCTAAAGATGTCAAGAACGACGATGGCGTAGAACACCGAATAGCGGTGCTGCGCGCCGTTCCTTCGCATTGCGGCGCACGCTCATCCGGTCTTTTCCCGACGAACTTGCGCGTCCTGATCCCGGATGTTTACGATGTCGTCCCGATACAGACTTTTTGCCCGACGGTCCAAGACGGTGTGCATCCTGCCGGTGCTGAATGGCCTGTCAGGCCTCCTTGTCGGGAAAGAGGGCGCGCACGGCGTCCTCCGTGGCGGCACAGACGCCCCTTTCGGTAATGAAACCGGTGACCAGGCGGGCCGGTGTGACATCAAAAGCGTAATTGGCGGCGGGACTGGCCGCCGGCGGAATGAGCACGGTCCGGAGGCCGTCTCCCGAATACCCCTGGATATAGCGAATTTCATCCGGATCCCGTTCTTCAATGGGAATTTCCGCCACCCCGTCGCGCATGGTCCAGTCGAAGGTGCTGGAAGGCAGCGCGACGTAAAACGGGACATCGTTGTCCTTGGCCGCCAGGGCCTTCAAATAGGTGCCGATTTTATTGGCCACGTCGCCGGTGTAGGTGGTGCGGTCGGTTCCCACGATGACCATGTCCACCAAGCCGTGCTGCATGAGGTGGCCGCCGGCATTGTCCGTGATCACGGCATGGGAGATGCCGTGGCGTCCCAACTCCCAGGCCGTCAGGCGGGCGCCCTGGTTCAAAGGACGGGTTTCATCCACCCACACATGCACGGCAACCCCCTGGTCATAGGCGGTGTAGATGGGGGCGGTGGCCGTACCGTAAGCGATGGTGGCCAGCCAGCCGGCGTTGCAGTGGGTCAGAATATTGACGGGGGCACCGTTTTTACGCTGGCTGATGGCCGCGATGAGACGCACCCCGTGGCGTCCGATCAGGCGGCAGTTTTCCGCTTCCTCTTCGGCGATGACGCCGGCCATTTCCCGGGCGGCTTCCAGCCGGCGATCTTCCGGCAGGTTGCTGATTTCGGCAAAGACGCGATCCACGGCCCATTGCAGGTTGACGGCGGTGGGGCGCGCCGCTTTGATGCGCTCACATTCCGTCGCTAAATTGTCTTCGGCGGCCCCGGCCGGCGTGGTTTTTACCGCCAGATAGACACCGTAGGCGGCGGTGATGCCGATGAGCGGAGCGCCCCGCACCACCATCTCCTGGATGGCATAGATGGTGTCGTCCACCGTCTGCAGCTCCAGAACCACCAGTTCGTGAGGCAGGCTGCGCTGGTCGATCACATTGACCTCGCCGTTGGATTCGTCCAACCAGATGGGACGCAGCGATTTTGGGGTGTGTTGCATGGAATACTATTTCCTTTCATAACGGCTTCGTAAACGGCTCAATATCGGCGTTGTGTGGCATTCCTCGTCGCTGCGGCGTACTGATGTACGCCTCTCTCCTCGGAATTTACACGCCGTGATCTTGAACCGTTTGCAAAGCCGTTAAAATTTTGATGGTTAAATCATATCTTCAATACCCTATCGTACAAAAAGATCAACCGGCGCAAACCGATTTACATCCACCAAACCCCGGTCTGTGAGTTTGAGTTCGGGGATCACGGGCAGGGCCAGAAATGACAGGGTCATGAACGGGTCCGCCAGGGAGGTCCCCAGATCCCCGGCCGCCCGGGTCAACGCCGTCAGCTGTTCCTGGATCGACCGGATGGGCTCAGGCGACATCAGGCCGGCAATGGGCAGGGCCAGACTTGCCAGGATTTTTTCATCTTCCACCACGACCAGACCGCCCTGCATATCGATGACATGGCGCACGGCGGCATGCATATCCGTATCGGCAACGCCGACCACGATGATATTGTGGGCATCGTGGGCCACGCTGGAGGCGATCGCGCCGCGCCGCAACCCCATTCCGCGCACAAAGCCGATGCCGGTGCGCCCGGTTCCCCGGTGGCGCTCGACCACCGCGATTTTCAAAAGATCCCGATCCGGGTCGGAAACCACCCGGCCCTCGGCGACCGGTGCGGCCGCGATGGACTGGCGGGTGACGATCTGCCCGGGGACGATCTCGATGACCCGTATCCGCGGTCCGGTCGCGGCCCGCCGAAAATCGAGAGCGGCCGGATTGACGTTCATCGTCGCAGCGGGGGGGCGCGGCTCGGGCAATACAACCGATTCAAGCAGGTTGCCGTGTTCGGCCACCAGTTGCCCTCCCGTATACACCGCTTCCACTTCGGGGTTTTCCAGTTGGCTGAATACCACCATGTCGGCGCGTTGGCCGGGCGCGATGGCGCCCGTCCGTGGCAGGCCGAAATACGCCGCCGGGTTCAACGTGGCCATGCGAATGGCCAGGTGAGGGGGGACACCGTGGCCGATGGCCTTGCGGACGATGGCGTCGATATGGCCTTCCGCCAGGATATCGTGGGGATGACGGTCATCGGTGCACCACATGAGCCGGTGGGCGGTGGCCGGGCGGATGATTTCCAGCAGGGCCTCCATGTTTTTGGCGCCGGTGCCTTCGCGAATCATGATATGCATGCCGCGTCGTAATTTCTGCATGGCTTCCGCGGCTGTGATGCACTCGTGATCGCTGGCGATACCGGCCGCGATATAGGCGTCCAGCGAAGCGCCCTGGACGCCGGGGGCATGGCCGTCCACCCGTTTGCGGACGTCCTGCGCCAACCGGATTTTATCCATGACGTCCGGATCGCCCTGGATCACTCCCGGGAAATTCATCATTTCGGCCAGGGCCACGATGCGGGGATGGGTTATGAGCGGGGCCAGGATTGCCGCTGTCAGCTCGGCCCCCGCGGTTTCCATGGATGTCGCCGGGACGCAGGAGGAGAGCGTAAAGAAAAACTGCAAGGGCTGGGCGGCGGTCGCTTGCAGCATGTATTCAATTCCCGCAAGGCCCAACACATTGGCAATTTCATGGGGGTCCGCCACCACGGTGGTCGTGCCGCGGGGCAGCACCGCCCGGGCGAACTCCGTGGGGGACGCCATGGCGCTTTCGAGGTGCACATGGGCATCGATATAGCCCGGGGCCACATAGCGTCCCCGGAGATCCACTTCGGACCGGGCCGACCGCGAACCGAAGCCTGCGATGTGCCCGGCCGCGACCGCAATATCGCTGTCCAGGATTTCCCCGGAATAGACGTTGACCACCTTGCCGTTGCGCAAGAGAAGATCGGCCGGCTGATCGCCGCGGGCCACAGCGATGAGGTGTTCCATGGTCATGGGGCGAATCCTTATCACGTTCCGGCATGGACGATCCAGGAGACGGGATTGTAAAGCGGACACCATCGGGACTGCGATAAATGTCAGGACGGACACGCATTAGGCCTGGCGCAAGGGTCAACGGGCGACGGCGTCGGGCAATTCCTCGCAGATGGCGCGGGCCAGCTGATTGACGTCGTGCATGACACGGTCGCGATCCAATGTCAGCAGCTCTCGGTTTTCCATGACGACCTGCCCGTTGATGATGGCGGCGCTGACATCCCCGCCCCGGGCGGCGTACACCAGATGGGAGGCCGGGTGGTACAGGGGGGTCAGGTGCGGTTGACGGGTGTCGATCATGATCACGTCGGCATCCTTGCCGGGTTCCAGGGACCCGATCCGGTCCGCCAGACCCAACGCCCGGGCCCCTTCGATGGTCGCCATGCCCAGGACCGTTTCGGCATCCAGCACGGTGGGATCCAGGGTGGCGACTTTGTGCAGTTTGGCCACGGTGTCCATTTCGCTCATCAGGTCCAGGTTGTTGTTGCTGGCGCAGCCGTCGGTGCCCAGACCGACACAGATGCCGCGTGCCAGAAGCTGCGGCACCGGGGCAATCCCGGAGGCCAGCTTCATATTGCTCTCGGCATTGTGGGCGATCTTGACGTCGTGGGATTGCAGCAGATCCATATCGTCATCCGTCAGCATGACCGCGTGGCAGGCCAGCAGCCCGGGATACAGCAGGCCCAGGTTCGCCAGATGGCGCACGGGGGTGACGCCGTAGCGGTCCTGGATGGTCTCCACTTCGGAGCGGGTTTCGGCCAGATGGATGACCAGCGGGAGGTCGTGGCGCCGGGCCATGTCGCCGGCCCTGCGCAGCAGGTCGGGGGCGCAGAGGTAGGGCGAGTGGGGCTCTACGGCGATGGTGATCAGGGGATCGTCCCGCCAATTGGCAATCAATTGTTCGGTGTAGGCGAAACCGGCCTCGAGGGGGCCGTAATTGGGGGAGGGGAAGTCGTACAATACTTCCCCGACCACGGCCCGCACGCCGGCCTGGTGGGCGGCCTGGGCCACGGCATCCTCAAAAAGATACATGTCGCAGAAACAGGTGGTGCCGGACAGGATCATTTCCGCACAGGCCAGCAGGGTGCCGGTTTTGACCTGGTCATGGTCGAGCCGGGCTTCGGCCGGGAAAATATGGTCCTGGAGCCAGTCCATCAGGGGCAGGTCGTCGGCCATGCCGCGAAAACAGGTCATGGCCGCATGGGTATGGGTATTGATCAGCCCGGGCAGGACGATGCCGCCCTTGGCATCCATGGTCTTCACCGCCGTCCAGAGGGACACCTCCGCCATGGGGCCTGCCGCGACGATCCGGGATCCGTTGATGGCCAGGAAACCGGGGTTGAATTCACGACGCTGGGCATCCATGGTCAGGATCCAGCCGTTGATGATCAGGATATCGGCGTGTTTCATCTTATTCCAGATGCTCCAGAAACTGTTCGATCAAACGGGCCAGCCGGGGGGCGGTCTGGTCCGCGACCGCGATGATGTCTTCAAGGGTGGCGGGCATCGGCCGGTCGGGATGGTTGACATTGGTGATGACGGAAAGCCCCAGGATGCGCATGCCGGCATGCACGGCCGCAATAACTTCCTGGACGGTCGACAGCCCGACCGCGTCGGCCCCGATGGTGGTGAGAAAGCGGATCTCGGCCGGTGTTTCCAGGGAAGGCCCTTTCAGGCCGGCATACACACCGCTTTGCAGCGGCCACCCGAGGGTGTGGGCGGCGGCCCGGGCCTGATCGGCCAGGGCGGGGTCGTAGACGCGGCTCATATCCGGGAAGCGGATGCCCCAGGCGGTTTCGTTGGGCCCTACCAGGGGGTTTTCGCCGGTCAGGTTGATGTGATCCGTCATGAGCATGATGTCCCCGGGATGAAAGTCGGGGTTCAGGCCTCCGGCGGCGTTGGTTACGATGAGGGTGCGAACGCCCAGCGTCTGCATCACCCGGATCGGAAAAACCACCTCCCGGGGACGGTAGCCCTCGTACAGGTGAAAGCGTCCCTGCAAGACCATGGCGGCCCGACCCTGTAAATGCCCCAGCATCAGCCGGCCCCTGTGTCCGGACACCGTCGAAACAGGGAAATGGGGAATGGCGCCATAGTCGACCTCGTATGCGACGGCCATGTTTTGGGCGCAGTCGCCAAGTCCGGTGCCGGTCAGCAGGCCGATGGTCGGTTGGATGGCGCTGTGCTTCCGGAGAAAGGCGGTTGCTTCATCGATGCGTTGTTTCTGTTCGCCCATCGGGTGGGTCTCCTGGATGGCTTTTTAAGGCAGGTGTTTTGCTTGCCGAAACACGCATGGCTTATAGACCAGGGGGCGGGTGGCGTCAAGACGGAGGGCGCGTGCGCCGGGCCTTCCGTGCCTTTACCGTCGATTCCAGGCCCCGCTCTAACTAGCGGGGATAGTATTAAATGTTGCCGAGTTCCAGGGAGTGTGATAAGCGAAAACGTTGCAGACTCCCAACATAAATTCAGATTTTTGGAGACGGAATATGACGCCTGCTTTTCAGCCCGAGCACCCGGAGATCGACCCCGCGATGTGGGGACAAATCAATGACATTATTGCCGAAAATCGCCCTATTGCGGGCTCCGTCATTGCGGTCTTACGGAAATGCCAGGACATCGTAGGCTACCTGCCGGTGGAGTTGATGGAGTACATCGCCGTGGGCATGAACCTCGCCCGCAGCGATGTTTTCGGTGTGGCCTCTTTTTATTCGCTGTTTTCGTTTGAACCCAAGGGGCGCCATACGGTGAAGGTCTGCACCGGGACGGCCTGTTACGTCAAAGGCATCAAAGAAGTCATTGCACGGATCTCCAACCAGTTCGATCTGGAAGAGGGCGGGACCTCCTCGGACCGGCGCTTTTCGCTGGAGGGAGTCCGTTGTTTAGGGGCGTGCGGACTGGCGCCGGTCATGGTCGTGGGCAGTGACACCCACGGCGCGGTCAGCTCCGACAAGGTCGTTGAAATCCTACAGAAATACGAATGATCGAGCGGGTGACGGTGAGGTATGAAGCTATCAGAGATTAAAGACATTCTAAACGCCAGGGTGCTGACGGGTGCCGATCATCTGGACCGGAATATCGTGGCCGGGGGCGCGGCCGATATCATGGAGGCCTTCCTGTCCGCCGTTGCCAAAGACGGTCTTATCCTGACCGGCTTGATGAGCGAGGAGGTTATTCGCACCGCCACGATTTCGCAGGTCGGCGGGGTGGTCTTTGTCCGCGGGCAGGAACCCACCCCGCGCATCATCGATCAGGCCAAAAGCTTTCACCTGCCGCTGCTCGTCACGGAATATTCCATGTTTGTCTCCATCGGTAAGCTGTACATGAACGGATTGCGCGGGCTGGACGGATCCTGGTAACACCGGAAAGGGAATCTCTATGGGCAAGTTCACCATTGCGGAACTCAAAGCGGCGCAGGCCAAAGCAGCCGCCGCACTCAGTGAACCGGATGTATCTCACCTGATGGTCTGCAGCGGCACGGGCTGTCATGCCACCGGCAGTATCGCCGTTATCGAGCGATTGCGGGAAGACGTGGTTCAGAAGGGTCTGCAGGACAAGGTGCGGGTGATTGAAACGGGCTGCAACGGTTTCTGCGCCATGGGGCCCATCATGGTGGTGCATCCGGGTGATATTTTTTACCAGAAACTTACGGCGGATGACGCGTCGCTGATCATCGACGAGCATATCATCAAGGGCAAACCGGTGGAAAAGTACTTCTACAAGGACCCGGTTTCCAAAAAGAAAATTCCTTCCCAGAACGATATCCCCTTTTTCGCTCACCAGATGCCCCGGGCGTTGCGCAACAAAGGGCTTATCGATCCCGAATCCATCGACGACTACATCGGCCGCGATGGGTACCAGGCCGTGGCCAAAGCCCTGCACGAGATGTCCGCGGACGAGATCATCGAGGAAGTCAAGAGCTCCGGGCTGCGTGGACGTGGCGGGGCCGGATTTCCGGCGGGTCTCAAGTGGGCCTTCGCCAAAGGCAGCCCGGGGGATGTGAAGTACGTGTTGTGCAATGCGGACGAGGGCGACCCCGGCGCCTTCATGGACCGCAGCATCCTGGAAGCGGACCCCCATGCCGTGCTGGAGGGCATGATCATCGCCGCCAAGGCCATCAATGCCCATCAGGGCTATGTCTACGCCCGTACCGAATATCCCCTTGCCATCCGCCGATTGGGCATCGCCATCGAGCAGGCCCGGGAGCGCGGACTGATCGGGGATAACATCCTGGACTCCGGATTTGATTTTCATGTCGAAATCTATCAGGGAGCCGGCGCTTTCGTGTGCGGCGAGGAAACGGCCCTCATGCGCTCCATCGAGGGCAAGCGCGGCATGCCCCGGCCCCGACCGCCCTTCCCGGCCTTGAAGGGACTGTGGGAAAAACCCACCATCCTCAACAATGTGGAAACCCTGGCCAATATTGCGCAGATCATCCTCAATGGCGGTGCCTGGTACGCCAACGTCGGGACGGAAACCAGCAAGGGGACCAAGGTGTTCGCCCTGTCCGGTGATATCAACAACATCGGGCTGGTGGAAGTTCCCATGGGGACGACCTTGCGGAAAATGATTTACGACATTGGCGGCGGGATCCCCAACAAAAGAAAGTTCAAGGCCGTGCAGCTGGGCGGCCCTTCCGGGGGCTGTGTGCCCGAGCAGCACCTGGATACGCCGGTCGACTACGAGGAAATCGCCAAAGTCGGCGCGATCATGGGCTCCGGCGGCGCGATCGTGATGGACGACAACACCTGCATGGTCGACATGGCGCGCTTTTTCATGGATTTCATCCAGGATGAATCCTGCGGCAAGTGCACCCCCTGCCGTGAAGGTACCCGGCGCCAGTTGGAACTGCTGAAAAAAATCTGCAACGGCCAAGGCGAACCCCGGGATCTGGACGAGTTGCAAAACCTTTCGGCGGTCATCAAGGAAACCGCGCTTTGCGGTCTGGGCCAAACCGGTCCCAATCCGGTGCTCTCGACCCTGCGGTACTTCAGAGAGGAATACGAAGCCCACATTCTTGAACACCGGTGTCCGGCCAAACGCTGTGTGGCCCTCCTGAAATTCGAGGTCGATACGGATGCCTGCACCATGTGTGGCATGTGTGCCCGGGCCTGCCCGGTGGATGCCATTGAATGGGAAAAGAAGCAGGTGGCCCGCATTGATAAAGAAACCTGTATCCAATGCCTGACCTGCTACGACAAGTGTAAATTCGACGCCATTTTTTAGCGGCATTTTCCGTCCGGAGGAATTACATGATGATGGATTCAATCCTGCAATCACTGGCATTATTAGGCGGACTGGGTGTGACCGTCGGTATCGTTCTGGCGGCGGCATCCAAAGTGTTCTACGTCTATGTCGACCCGCAAATCCTCGCCGTAGAGGACATTTTGCCGGGTGCCAATTGCGGTGGGTGCGGTCTGCCGGGATGCAGTGCCAATGCCGAAGCCATTGTGGCCGGTCGGGCGGCACCCAACTCCTGTGTCGCGGCCGGGCCGGAAGTGGCTGAGGAAATCGCTGCGGTGTTGGGTGTCAGTGTCGAGGCCAAAGAGCCCGATATTGCCACCCCGGGTTGCTATTACGGGGTCAAGGATGCCGACACCCGCTATCTCTATGACGGAATGAACGACTGTCGGGCGGTGGCCCTGCTGGGGGGCGGCATGAAGGTCTGCACCATCGGCTGTCTCGGATTGGGGACCTGTATGCGCGCCTGTCCTTTCAATGCCATCACGATGGGGCCCAAGGGCCTGCCGGTGGTCGACGAGGTGAAATGCACGGGATGCGGCACCTGCGAGCGGGTGTGCCCGAAAGCGATCATCAATCTGACCTCGGTAACACGCCGGATTCTCAAGGAGTACCTCAGCGACGAATGCACCACCCCCTGTCAACGGGCCTGTCCGGCCGGCATCAATATTCGTGAATACCTTCATCGGGCCGCCGAAGGGGATTACCGCGGTTCGGTCCAAGTCATCAAGGAACGCAACCCCTTTCCGACGGTCATCGGACGCATCTGCCCGCGGCCCTGCGAAGATCAGTGCCGGCGCCAGTACGTGGATGAGCCGGTGGCCATCAACTACGTCAAACGCTTTGTGGCCGATCAGGAGCAACGCAGCGGTGAACGCATTCAACCCTTCAAGGCACCGGAGACCGGTCGCCGCATCGCGGTGGTGGGCGGCGGTGTGGAAGGGCTTTCGACGGCCTTCTTCAGCGCCCGTCTGGGCCATTCACCGGTCGTCTATGAAGCCGCCGGGCAACTGGGCGGCCTTCTGCGCAGCGCGATTTCCCGCTATCGGTTGTCTGCGGACATCCTGGACTGGGATATCGAAGGTATTCTGGAAATGGGGGTCGAAGCCCGCCTGAACCAGGCCATGGGCCGGGATTTTACGGTGGCGGACCTTCTGAATGAAGGCTTTGAAACGGTGTTCCTCGCTTCCGGCGGATGGGACAGCCGCCTGGCGCGCGGTGAGACCGGCGTTTTACAGACGATTTTCCCGGGCGCTTACCTGTTGATCGATTTTATCCGTTTCGGCCGCAAGGACGATCCGGGGGTATCCGTTCACGCCAACGCGGTGATTATGGGAGGGGGCAAACTGGTGGTCGAGGCCGCCGAGATCTGCAAGCGCCGCGGCGCGTCGAGCGTTACCGTGCTCTTCCGTGAAAATCAGGACAACGCGCCCCTGAAGGGCGAAGAACTGGCCGCCCTGGAAAAGATGAAAGTCACCGTCGTGTTTAATGCCGGTATCGATCGTTTGAACGGCGAGGAAGACCAGCTGACCGGTGTGGCGTGGGTCGATCTGGACACGCGCGAAAGCACCACGATCCCGGCCGGGACACTGATTATGGCCGCCGGACGTTTTCCGGAGATGCTTTTCACCCGCACCCGATTGGAATCAGAGGGTGAGGAAGCCGAAGCTGCGTCCGAGGGACCTCTGATCTGGAGCGCCTTCCCGCCTTATAAGCATGCCGATGCCAGCCGCGATATCGGCCTGTTTGCGCCCGGTGACGTCATTACCGACTTCAGTGGCGCCATCAAGGCCATTGGGGCCGGACGGCGGGCCGCCGCCTCGATTCATCAAGTCCTGTACGGCATGGCGCCCGGTGTGCCGGAGAAGATCTGCACCCATGATGACCTGATTCAAAATGTCGATGCCGTGGATGCCGTGGCGCCGACCATCCGACACATCATGCCGGTGGTTCCGTCACGCGATCTTGATCGCGAGGGGCAGCTGGAGATGGGATTCTCGGAGGAGGCCACCCGGGCCGAAGCCGCCCGTTGTCTGCAGTGCGGCCTGATCTGCTATGAGCATACGGAGAAGACGACCGAGATTGAGGATATGCGTCAGAGTGCGTGACATATGATGACGCGTCATTAGTTTAAATTATGGTTTGCACCTCTTCTGGCGGATCTATAGACGTTTTGTTAACCGGAGTTGGTTTCTTATGAAAGCGTGTTCATTTTCTTAGACGCCTAAGAAAACGAACCAAAAGAAGGCGCCCGTGTCACGAACCCTTCGGGTGCGCCTGCGCGTTGCTGCAACGGCCGGACGCGTCGGAACTCGCCCCACTTATCGTGGGGCTCAAACAGCCGACGCGTCTTTTTCGTCCGTCGCAGCGATGCTCGGCTTCGTGACAAATGGGAAACTGAAAAACAGCAACGCCTTAGCACCTCTTTCTGGGGACTAAAATGGCGTCATATGCAAGGATAATTGTGTAAGCATGGCCACTGAAAAAGGAATTGTTACAAAAATCGAATCCGGTACGGCCTGGGTCCGCACCCTGCCTTCCGAGGCTTGTGCCGGCTGCTCGTCCTGCGGGACCTGCAACACCCAGCGGCAAGATGCGGAAGTCGAAGTCATCAATGACGTCGGTGCCCGGATCGGCGACCGGATTCTGATCGACATCAAGACCTCGGCCTTTCTCAAGGCCACTTTTTTACTGTATGTCTTCCCGATTATCGGTCTGACGGCCGGGGCCATGCTGGGCGTACAAGTTGCGGATTACTATGCCTACGATGCGTCCGCCTGTTCGGCGGCCTTCGCGTTCGGTGCCTTTTTCCTGACGGTGGCCGTGGTCCGCATCGTGGGCAACCGCATGGGCCGAGAGAAGGCGTACCGACCCAAGATCGTTAAAATTCTGCTGCCCACGGCACCGGTGACCGTGGATATGCGGGACCGGTGTCCCGTTTAAACGTGGCCACCACCTGAAACACCGCTGCTTGAATCAGACGTGGGCATGAATCGCCTCCAATCCCCACATCTATAGCCAGTCTAACCTTAAATTCATCCCTATTTTCTGAAGATACTAGTAATTCTCACCAGAGTTTGACATTTACGGGAGCAAATGAAAGCCCCTCCGGATGTGAACCGCTCAAAATTCACAAAGGAGAGGCTTTCATGAACGACGTTTCAAGTTTAAGCCACAGCCGTTGGGAATGCAAATACCATGTGGTCTGGATTCCCAAATATCGCAAGAAGACGCTGTACGGCCAATTGCGGAAGTATCTCGGCCAGGTATTCAAGGAATTGGCCCACCACCGCGAATGCGAGGTACTTGAAGGGCATATGATGACGGACCATGTGCACATGCTGGTATCAATACCTCCGAAATATGCAGTGGCTCAGGTGATCGGTTACATCAAGGGCAAAAGTGCCATCCATGTGGCCCGAAACTATCTGGGGCAGCAAAAGAATTTCACAGGTGCGCATTTCTGGGCTCGCGGGTACCATGTTTCCACCGTTGGTCGAGATGAGGAGACGATCCGGGAATATATCCGGGCTCAGGAGCAAGAAGACCGTCGGATCGATCAACTGAATTTGTTTAAGTAGCAGGGGGCCGCCACCTTTGAGGTGGCCCATTAAATAACCGCTTTGAGACAGGTTTGCGGGCCAGTACTGGAAAAAGCGATGCCGTTGCCTCAGCCGATGGTTTTGGCGATGCTTTTTTTGGTGGCGCCCATGGCCAAAAGCGCTTTGACAAGAAGGTCCACGGATACGGTGGGATCCCCTTTTTCCATCTTGGCGATCCTGGACTGGCTGGAATTGAGCTTCCGGGCCAGTTCCAATTGCGTTAAACGGCGCTGTTTGCGTTTCTGGGCCAGGGCTTGGCTCAGGGCCAATTTCATTTCGATGTAGGCGGATTCCTCCGGGCTGAGTCCAAGGAAATCTTTGGCATCCCCGATCCGATAACCCTTGGCTTCAAGTTGTCGTTTTTTTTCCTTGTCCATATCGATGCTCTCTATTTGATATCCTGTTCGTATCTCTTGAGCCTGCTTTTGCAGGTATTAATCACCACTTTTGGGGTTTTGGATGTCTTTTTCTCAAAGACCTCCAAAATCAGTATGGCGTCAGAATAGATGCGATAAACGATGCGCCAGGTTACATTTTCATCGACAATTCTCAATTCGTGGCAATTGGGCCCTATCGCCGGCATCGGTCTGGCGTGCGGCAGGCTCAGGTTCAGTCCTCGCTGGAGCTTTCTCAAAAGAAACCCTGTTTCAATGCGGGCACTCTCGGAGAAAGGCGGTGTCGCTATCTCGCCGTGAAGCCAAATTAGAGGTTTGTCAGATGGGCTCATCGTTATGCGACAATATGTCATATCTGACATATTGTCAAGCGGCAAACAGTCAGACTGTATTTGCTCTCAGGAAATAGTCGGGAAGGATATTTTCAAACTTTCAATAATCCTAAAAGTGATGCATTCTCATATGAAACCCATCAAATTTTTCCATCGGAATATTGGCTGGCCAATACTTCGATGCCGAGACTGGCGGCACCACAACGACCACCGTATGATGTTCCGGCCATGGTGAGAGTGGACCAAATGAGATGAAGGCTAGTTGATGTAGGTGTAGAAAACTCCGAAAACCGCCGACCCGGCCAATACGACGACCGACAACAGGGCGCAGATCCCTGCCGCGGCCTTATGGCCGAAGGTTTCCCGGCGCTTTTCCTGATACCCCAGCAGAAAGGCCAGCCCGATACCGGTCAGGAATCCCCCGGCATGCCCCCAGTTGTTGATGCCGGGCAGAAAGCCGATAATCAGCAGGCCGATGGCCCAGCCTCCGATCTGGCGATAGATCAGGTTGCCGTACACCCCCCCGCGTGTTTTGCCGTAATAGATCATGGCGCCGATGAGTCCGCAAACGGCGGCCGATGCACCGATGGTGAAAGATACCCCCGCCAGATAAGACAGCAGGAACCCCCCCGCGCCACTCAGGATGTAGATTACCAGCATGCGGTTGATACCGAATTCCCGTATGGTCAGCAAGCCGATCTGGCGCAGCACCAGCATGTTGAAGAGAATGTGCAGGAGGCTGCCGTGCAGGAAATTGGCGGTCAGCAGCGTCAACCAGCCGACGCCCGGGATGCCGGTGATGCCGGGCCAGATCTGGTCGATGGGAAAGCGGCCGGTAGCGCCCAGGATGAACAGCGCGTTACTGGCCGGAGAAAGAAAATCCATCGGGTTCATCGAAAGCCGGAAGCCTTTCGGATCAAGGAGCAGGGCCAGCACGTAGAACCCTACATTGGCGAAGATGATCGCTTTGATCAGGCTGTCCGGTGATTGCAGGTGCTGGGTCCACCAGTTGGCTTTCAGCTTCGAACCCGGGCGCGTCAAGCCGCAGTAAGGGCAGGCGGGTTCATCCCGGCTGATCAGTTTGCGGCAGCCCGGACACAGCAGGGCGTTGGTGCGGTCGTTGTCCATGGGGGTAAGGGTAAGCTCCAAATATGAAAATTCAAATGACAACCGTTAATTTAGGGTGTCCAAGCAGAAGGTCCTGTACAAATTGCATTGCCAAGAAGGGTCCCTGGACACCAGGATTCGAGGGGCCAAGGGTTTTTTTAACGGTTTTTGTCTTTCACTCGACCCCTCGACCCCTTGGACCCTTGGATCCTCAGAATCTCAATCGAGCGCTTGTAATTCACGTCTACTCCTTTGATGATGACCCAACCGCAAATGGATTCCCTCAGTGGGCTTCGTTCCAGTTGTCGCCGACCGCCAGGTTGACCTTCAGGGGTACGGCCAGATCCCAAATGGTTTCCATTATGGTCTGAAGCAGGGCACTGACCGGCACAATTTCCTGGGGCGGGATTTCGAGCACGATTTCATCGTGCACGGAGAGCAGCATGGTGGCCTGATAGGAGGCTTCCCGCAGCTGCCGGTCAACGGCGATCATGGCCAGCTTGATGAGATCGGCCGCCGTGCCCTGGATCGGGGTGTTGACGGCGATCCGTTCGGCGAACTGGCGGACGTTGTGATTGCGGCTGTCGATATCGGGCAGCAGGCGGATACGCCCCATCAGGGTGCTGGTCTGTTTGGTTTGGCGGGCGGTCTCGATCGTCCGGTCGATGAACGCTTTGACGCCCGGATAGTGGTTGAAATAGTTGTCGATGTAGGTTTTCGCCATGGCCTGGCTGATACCGAGGTCCTGGGAGAGGCTGTAGGGGCCCATGCCATAGATAATGCCGAAATTGATGACCTTGGCATGGCGCCGCAGTTCAGCGGTGACCATCTCTTCGGAGGTTTCGAACACCTCGCAGGCCGTGAGGGTGTGGATGTCCTGGTCGTTGGCAAAGGCCTTGATCAGGATGTCGTCCTGGGCGTAGTGGGCCAGGATCCGCAGCTCCACCTGGGAATAATCCGCGGCCAGCAGCTTCCATCCCGGGCGGGGGATAAACGCTTTGCGGATTTCACGGCCCTCCTCGGTTCGAATGGGGATATTCTGCAGGTTGGGGTCCGAGCTGCTCAGGCGCCCGGTGGCGGTGACGGTCTGATTGTAGGAGGTGTGGATGCGATGGGTCGCGGGGTTGACCATATCCATCAGTGCGTCCACATAGGTCGATTTGAGCTTGGCCAGGCTTCTGTGGCGCAGGACCAGGGCCGGCAGTTCGTGGGCGGCGGCCAGGGTGGTCAGGACACCCACATCGGTTGAATACCCGGTTTTCTTCTTGGTTTTTTTCTGGACCGGCAAACCCAGTTTTTCGAACAGAATCCGGCCCAGCTGCTGGGACGATTTGATATTGAAAGGCTCGCCGGCCAGGGCGTGGATGCTGGTTTCAAGGACGTCCAGCTGGGATGCGAACGTGCCGGACAGGTCCTGCAGAAGATTCGTATCGACGGCGATACCGGCCATTTCCATGCGCATCAGCACGGGCACCAGCGGCATTTCAATGGTGTCGAAAAGATCCGTCAGGGCCAGCTCTTCCAGCTGGGGGCGCAGGGCCTCGTAAGCCATCCAGGTGATATCGGCATCTTCGGCGGCATAGGGTATGGCCTGCTCGACGGGGACCACTTCGAAACCGGCCTTTTTACTCCCTTTACCCACCACATCGGCATAGGTGATCGTTTTATGTCCCAGAAAATCCATGGCGATCTGGTCCAGGCTGTGGGAGCGCTTGGAGGGATTCAGAAGATAGGACGCCACCATGGTGTCGAAACGAACCCCCTGGAGGTCGATACCGTGGCGGGTGAGAACCATCCAGTCGTATTTGATATTCTGGCCGATTTTACCGATGGCCGGGTTTTCCAGGACCGGTTTGAGTGCCTCCAATACGTCCGTGCAGGCCAGCTGGGAGGGCGCGCCCAGATAGCGGTGACCGCAGGGGATGTAGTAGGCTTCATGGGGTTCGAGGGCAAAGGAGAGTCCCACCAGGTCGGCCCGCATGGGGTCTTTGGAGGTGGTTTCGGTGTCCAGGGCCACCAGGTCGGCCCGGGCCAGCTTGGCCACCAGCTGCGACAGGGCCGCGGCATCCAGGATGCCGTGGTAGTGCTTGGCGGGGCCTTGGACCGGTGCGGTGAAGCGCTGCTGCAGCTGGCGGAACTCATACGTCTGGCATATTGCGGCCAGCTTTTCCTCGTCCGGTTCTGTCGCACGAAAGGGTTCCGGATCAAAGGTGAGGGGGGCTTCGGTGCATATGGTGACCAGATCGCGGCTCAAAAGGGCCTGGTCTTTGAATTCGAGCAGATTGCCGCGCAGTTTGGCGCCTTCGATATCGTCGATGTGGGCATAAACCCCCTCCAGATTCTGGTAGGCCTGGATCAATTTGAGGGCGGTTTTGGGCCCGATCCCGGGAACGCCGGGAATGTTGTCGGCGGTGTCGCCGGAAAGGCCCATGACATCGATCATCTGGCGGGGCGAAACGCCGTTGGTCGTGACAATATCGTCGACGGCGATCGTTTTGTCTTTCATGGGATCCCAGATGGTGACCTGCTCCGTGAGCAGTTGCACGAAATCCTTGTCCCCGGTCACCAGAATCACCTCGAATCCGGCGGCTTGCGCCTGGCGGGCCAGGGTGCCGATCAGGTCGTCGGCCTCGTAGCCCTCCATCTCGATGACCGGTATCCGGAACGCTTCCGTGACGGCTTTGATGGGGGCAATCTGCATGGCCAGATCATCCGGCATGGGCGGGCGGTTGGCCTTATAGTCGGCAAAGCGCTGGTGTCGAAAGGTCGGCCCTTTGACGTCAAAGAACATGCCCATGTACCGGGGAGCGCGGTCTTCGATCATTTTCAACAGCATGCGGGTAAACCCGAAGATGGCATTGGTGGGGAAGCCGGCCGTGTTGGTCAGGCTGCGAATGGCATGGTAGGCGCGATAAAGATAGGCGCTGCCGTCAATCAGGTAGATGCGTTTTTCGGTCTCCATGAGGTTCGGTCCCGTCGTTGATCGACCTATAGATATGGATGGTTGCGCACAAAGGCGTCAATATTGACTTGTGGCCCGAACTGCCTTAGACTCCCGCGTTCGGCTGATGCGGGAGAGGGCATATCATTTTCTCTTCCAAACAACAAGCACGGCCTCGGGCCGCGTGGCTCGATGGCCCTGTCGCGCAGGTAAATCGACAGCTGCAGCGAAGCAATCGTAATGGCCTCACAACCCCGATCTTCTTATCGCCGCCGCCGGCGTCGCCCGGCGCTTACCGACTGCCACTGTTGTCGGGGGGCGTTCCCGTTCTGCTGGACCTGCCGCCGATGCGGTTTCGCCATGTGTCAGGCCTGCATGGATGAAAATTTCTGGGGGCTGTCGTGCAACGGCATTACCTGGGTGTGTCCTGACTGCGGCTCCTCTAACGGCTACGGCAACCAGTGACGGTATTCGTCAAACACCCGAATATCGGTGTTGTGCTTCATTCCTCGTCAGTGCGGCGTACTGATGTACGCCTCCTTCCTCGGACTTTGCACGCCTTGATCTCGGCCGTTTGACGAATCCACTCAAAATCGGTGTTGTGATTCACCTCTTTTTTGCTGCGGCGTGCGGATGTACGCCTCGCTCCTCAAGCCCCGCACACCGTATCTCGAACGTTTTACGAAACCGCCCAAACAATTAAAAAGAACAGAAAATTGGTCAGGGGTATGGGAGTCTTTTCGGCTCATTGCCGAACAAGGTCAGCCGCGAGATTGTTTCAGGCCGTGCCGGCGGTGTCTATCAGGGTGTTGATTTCATCCAGGCTGTCGATGTGGCGCCAGGCCCGCAAGGCGCGGTTGCGATAGGCCACCAGGGGGATGCCGGCCGCCCCGGCCGCCTGTTCATCAACCTCCGAATCCCCGATATAAATCGTTTGATCGGCGTCCAATCCGAAGGTGGATAAGACCCGATTCAGAATGTCCGGCGCGGGTTTGGGCGCCGGGACATCCAGAGCGGTGACCACCAGGTCGAAATCATCGGTCAGGCCATGGACCTCCATGACGTCCGCCATGGTGTCCGAACGATTGGTGCCCACCGCCGTTTTGATGCCGGGGTCGCAGCTTTCGGAGCAGGGCCTTCAATTGCGGCTCGATAATCATCCGGGGATGAAATCCAGATAACTCATTTCGCGGCGGAAGGCCCAGGCCTCTTCGAACTGACCGGCATCCTGCGAAAAGGAATCGCAGGGCATTGTCCACGGTGTGCATGTGGCAGAAAGCAAACTGTTCCGGGGTCAATTCCGGTCGATTCATGCGTTTCAGGATGCGGTTGTAATAGGCGGCATTGGCTTCTGTTGTATCGAACATGACCCCGTCACAGTCGAAGATGACCGCTTTGATCAGGTCGGTCGTCACGGTTGCGGTTTGTCCTTCCCCGGGCCTGCGGCAATCGTGCCGTAGACATGGATGGGGATTTTGGGTTTCAAGGGACTGTCGGTCGACAGGAGCAGGGTGTCGTAGTATTTCCCCGGAGAGGTCTTGGTGTTTTCCACCGAAACGATATAGGACTTGCCTTCCGGCGCCTCCTGCTCGCGCATCGTGTACGCAATGTTCACTCCGTTTTTGGCGCTGACTTCGGTAACCTTGAAGGGGTAACCCGCGCGCGGGGTCACAACCAGCTCCTGGCGCATGGGTTGTCCGCTGTTGCCCCGCAGAATGATGCGTTCGGGATGGATATCGGCAAAGACTTCCACCGCACCGGCCACGGTCAGCATCAGCTGCGGGCGATTGGGATCGTTGGAGAAGACCGTGATATTCTTTTTCATGTTGTGGCCGCCATAGCCATTCGTATTGACTTTGATGCGAATTTGTCCCTCGCCGCCGGCGGGGATCTGTCTCGGAAACGAGACCGCGGTGCACCCTCAGCCGGTCTGTACTTTTTCGATGGCCAGCTCGCCCGTCCCGCGATTGTAGACGCGGAAGTCGTGTACGACCTCGCTGCCGTCCACCACGGTATCGAAGGTGAACAGGGGGTCGGGAATCATGATGTTGGGCGGGGCGGCCTTTTCGGCAGTCTTGGTTGTGGCCGCTTCCCCGGCGACTGATTTTTCAGTGGTGTTGTCGGCGATGAGGATGCGACCGCCTGTCTGGCGCGTGGCAGGGCCGGCGTAAGCCGGCAACACGGTCTGCCATGACAGCATGATAAGCGCCATGGACAGGATAAACGGAATTGAGCGATTCATGGTGATTCACTTCTCCTTAGTCAATGGGATCGATCTGCCCCCGGAGTTTCCGATGGGTCGATCGAGGGTTGTTGAAGATCTTTGCCGTTTTCGGTCCGTGGTTGGGATCCTTCCGCTGTTCCGGGATGTGCTGCTATCGTATTATCATCCGACGTCTGCGGCGTCTGTCAAGGCCGCTGTCCGCTATCCGGCGTTGCGGCCCGGCTCCGAGCAGAAACATAGGCATCCTTTCAAAAGGTTCAAACTACATCATAAACAGGGGATCGACGTCAATAATTACCTTGGCGGCGGCGGGTCCCGTGGATGGTCCCGTGGCCTGCAGCAACTGCCGCGCGAACCGGTTCAGGACGGATGGTAGAGGCGCTTTGATCAGCAGTTGCCAGCGGAATCGGCCGGCCACCTGGTGCAAGGCCGCTTCCACCGGCCCCAGAATGGTCATCTGACGTCTTAGAACCGCATCGTTTTGCAGGAGGGCGCGGCCTGCGGCACCAAGGTTTTCAGCGGTTTCCCGGGTGCCTGCCCGGTGCTTGCCGGTCACCAGGAACTGTATCATCCGGCTGTAGGGCGGATAGCCGAGCTCGTTCCGAAATTGGATTTCCTGGCGGTAAAAGGATTGGAAATTCTGCTGCCGGGCGGCGGCGATGGTAAAATGGTTCGGGGTATAGGTCTGTAAAATGACGCGTCCGGGCTGCTCACCGCGCCCGGCGCGTCCGGCGACCTGGGCCAGGAGCTGAAACGTGCGTTCACTCGACCGAAAATCCGGGAAATTGAGAGCGGTGTCGGCACAGACGATCCCGACCAGGGTGATATTGGGGAAATCATGACCCTTGGCCACCATCTGGGTACCGATGAGGATGTCGATGGCGCCCTGTTGAAGGTTTTTCAGGATTCGCAGCAGGCTGCCTTTGCGGCGGGTGGTGTCGCGATCCATGCGGGCGATGCGTGCGTCGGGGAAAAACTGCTGCATGGCCTCCTCGAGCTTTTCCGTGCCCAGCCCGAAGTGCCACATCTTGTCCGCGCCGCAGGCCGCGCAGGATTGGTTGGCGGCCTGACTGTGGCCGCAGTAATGGCAGCGGTAGGCGTTGGCTTCACGATGATAGGTGAGCGTAATACTGCAATTTTGACAGCGTACCGGTGCGCTGCAGGCGGCGCAGTGGGGATAATTGGCATATCCCCTGCGATTCAGAAAGAGAAGGGTCTGTTCGCCTTTCGCAAGTGTCTGGCGAATGGCCGCGATGAGGTCCGGCGTGAGGTGTTTGCGCAGGCCCCGTTCCTGGCGCACGGGTGCCAGATCCACGATTTCCACCTCCGGCAGGGGCTGGGGCGTGACCCGTTGCATCATCCGGATGTGGGTGAAACGGCCGTTGCGGGTGTTGTGATAGGTCTGGACCGACGGGGTGGCCGATCCCAGCAGCACCGGGCAACCGGTTTGCTTGGCGCGCACAACGGCAAGATCCCGGGCGTTGTAGCGCAGATTGTTTTCCTGTTTATAGGAGGGGTCATGTTCTTCATCCACCACGATGAGGCCGATGTTCCGCAGGGGCGCAAAAATGGCGGATCGTGCCCCGATCACAATGGCGGCCTCCTGCCGCAGGATGCGCATCCACTGATCCAGCCTTTCGCCGGCCGACAAGCCGCTGTGCAGGACGGCGACCTTCTCCCCGAAGCGGGCCCGAAACCGCCGCTCCATTTGGGATATGAGGGCGATTTCGGGAACCAGGACGAGGGCGGTTTTCTGCCGGGCGACGGTATCGGCCACCATGCGCAGGTAAACTTCGGTTTTGCCGCTGCCGGTAACCCCCTCCAGAAGGATGGGCGCAAACCCCCGGGTGCCCGCCTGATGGATGTCCTCCAGGGCCTGGCGCTGATCCGGGGTCAATTCCGGGGGGTGATCCGGTAGAATGGGTTCGCCGAAGGGGTCTCGGTAGGCGTCATTCTCACACGTTTCCACGAACCCCCGGGCGGCCATGCCGCGAACGATGGTGGCGGCCTGGGGCAAGGTCTGGCGGAGCTGCCGCAGGGTTGTTTCGCCGTTGCGGGCCAGAAAGTCCAGGACGATTTTGCGCTGGGGTGTCAGGCGTTCTCCGGGGATGTCCGGGCGCAGCAGGCGCACCAGTTTTTCGCGCTTGGGCCGTGTCTGACCACCCCGCATGGTTTTTTTGCGGCTTACCCAGCCGCAGCGTTCCATGGCCTGCAGCAGACGGCCGGGCACCGGCCGATCGAGATGGGTGTTGAGCTCCTTCAACCGGCAGGCGCCATTTTTGAGACAGTCCAGCACCGCCCGTTCCATGTCGGTAAGCACGGTCGCCTCCGGCAGCTGGCAGGCGGCCTCCGTAATCGCATACTGGTTGAACTCATAGAGGTTGAGTCCGCCGGGCAGGGCCCCTTTGATGACCTCACCGATCGGGTAGATATAATAGTCGGCAATCCAGCGGAAAAAGGGAATCATGTCCTCCGTGAACAATCGCTCGGCGTCCAGTACATCCAGGATCTCTTTCAATTCAGTCGACGGAGATTCCACCGCCGGACCCAGCACATAGCCCGTGACACGGCGCGGACCGAAGGGTACCAGAACCCTACGCCCCGGAACGACCGCCGGAAGAAGGTCGGGAAGCGCCCGGTAGGTGAAGGTCCCCCACACCGGCAGAGCGATGGCGATTTCAAGATGTGCGGTTGTTTTGCTCATATGTTTGGCTTCTGACAGGTATCGCGATGGTGGCATATGTTAACAACCCCCTGTGAATACAGATGGTTTTTCCTTGACACAGGGGAGTTCATTTTCTACTCTCAGGTTATTGACGCGATTGATGCCCGAGGTTTTGCCATGTTCCATCCCGTTTGGATGGGACGACACTATATGAAGGACGCGGGCCGGATTCAAGCGATTATTCGGATATCGAACAGATGCGGGCTTTATCCCAACTAGGCTCAGTGTCGCCGTATGAACCCGGGAATGCCGGATGCCGGCTTACCCGGTGATGACCGGAGCGTTCCGTTGATAACAGCGGCCGGTTGAGCCCGGGGGGTTTTTCCACTTTTTTTAAAGGAGACTTATCATGCGCAAGTTTATAACGTATACGGTTGTCATGCTTCTCAGCCTTTCCATATCCTTGGCGCCCGTGTCGGCACTGGCCATGGAAGAGCGCGGCGATGTCTTTGTATTTCGATCCGAACCGAGTGGTGAAGCCATGATCGGCGATGCGCTGATCGTTCGACCGGTATCGCTGGTATGTTTAGGCGTTTCCAGTCTTGTTTTTCTCATCGGATGGCCTTTTGCCGCCGCTGGCGGAAATGAGGACCAGGCCAAGCAAGCGCTCCTGAAGGACCCCGTCCAGTATACCTTCAAGCGTCCCCTGGGTGATTTCTGACCCATGGGGTGAGACCCATCGAATGGGCGGGTTCCGAATGCGACGGCCGCCATCGATTGCGGTAAACCCGGCAATTTTCGACTGACAAAGCGTGTGTTTTGTGGTAATGCTAACCGGCTCTTTTCCAAGGGCCGGTTTTTTATTGGCATCATGACGTCTCCGTAAAAAGTCCAATATTAGCGTTGCGCAGCATTCCTCATCATTGCGGCGTACGATAAGTACGCTGCCTTCGGCACCCGCGATAGCGGTGTTCTTAGGAACTTGCGCGCCTTGATCTTGAACGTTTTTCTAAGTCGTCCGAAACATGACCTTTACAAGGTTATCCATCATAGACCCCTAAAAAGGAGGACGCCGTGCCCTTATGTATCGTGGACCATCCGCTGGTCAAACACAAACTGGGCTTGATGCGTGAGCATGACATCACCGTCAAGGATTTCCGGGATATCGCCTCGGAGCTGGCCTGCCTGTTGACCTTTGAAGCCACGAAAGACCTGGAAACCGAAAAGCGGACCATCAAAGGGTGGGCCGGGGATGTGGTCGTCGAGGGTATCAAAGGGAAAAAAATCACGGTGGTTCCTATCCTGCGGGCGGGCCTGGGCATGATGGACGGGGTGCTCAGTCTGATTCCGTCGGCCAAAGTCAGTGTGGTGGGGCTTTACCGCAACGAGGAAACCCTGGAGCCGGTCAAATATTACGTCAAGATGACCAGCCAACTCGAGGATCGCATCGCGCTGATTCTGGATCCCATGCTGGCCACGGGTGGAACCCTGATTGCCACCATCGACATGCTCAAAGAAGCCGGCTGTCGAAAAATTCGAGGCATTTTTCTCGTGGCGGCCCCGGAGGGACTTAGAAAGGTCCAGAGGCGTCATCCGGATGTGGATATTTATGTCGCCGCCGTGGATGAACGTCTGAACGATGTCGGCTATATTCTGCCCGGCCTGGGTGATGCGGGCGATAAGATCTTTGGAACGAAGTAGAAGGTCTCTCAAAAAAGTCTTTTGGCGCCATATCGGCGTTGGGCGCTCGTTTCAAGCCATCGAAATACCGGTGAATTCCTCGGGTTCGAAACGCGCGTCCGCCTCGATCGGGAGCCAAAATCTTAATTTTGAAAGGACCTCTATACCGATATTGGTTCTCAACTTACAAAAAAAGGAGGTTTAATGGCCCCGAACAATTCGCCCACCGCTTATCACTTCCGACTGAAAGACAGCATCATCGGCGCTCAGATGATGTTTGTCGCCTTTGGCGCGCTCGTTCTCGTTCCACTCCTGACGGGGCTGGACTCCAACGTGGCACTTTTTACGGCGGGTGCGGGCACGCTTATTTTCCAACTCGTCACCAAACGGATGGTACCGATTTTTCTGGCATCCTCTTTTGCATTCATCGCACCGATCATATACGGCGTCCAGACGTGGGGCATTCCTTCGACCATGTGCGGCCTGGCTGCGGCGGGCCTGCTTTATATCGTATTGAGCCTCTGCATCAAGGCCTTCGGCACCGGTTTTCTGCATCGCCTGTTGCCGCCGGTGGTGGTGGGGCCTGTGATCATGGTGATCGGCCTCGTGCTGGCGCCGGTGGCCGTCCACATGGCCATGGGGCGCACCGGAGATGGCGCGGCCTGGCTGGTGCCGGAAAAGACCGCCATGATCGTGGCCGGTGTGGCGCTTCTGACGACGATTGTCACTTCCCTGTTGGGGAAAGGCTGGTTTAAGCTGATTCCCATTCTGATCGGTGTTGCGGCCGGATATATCACGGCGCTGATTCTGGATGGTCTCGGTGTCTCCGGCGCCGTTCAGTCCACTTTCGATCCGGGGCAGTTGAAGAATTTCACCGGGCCGGCGCTGGTCAGCTTCCAACCCCTGGTGGAGGCGCCCTGGTTTGCCGTTCCCAATTTTGTATTACCGGAGTGGAACCTGCAGGCGATTCTTTTTATCGTGCCGGTGGCGATTGCGCCGGCGATCGAACATTTCGGTGATATTCTGGCCATTGGCAACGTCACCGGCAAAGACTTCGTAAAAGACCCCGGCATTCATCGCACCTTGATGGGTGACGGTATTGCAACGTCGCTGGCGTCTTGCCTGGGCGGTCCGCCGAATACAACCTACTCGGAGGTGACCGGCGCCGTCACCCTGACGCGTGCCTTCAACCCGGCCATCATGACCTGGGCGGCCATTTTCGCCATTGCCCTGGCCTTTATCGGGAAAGTCGGGGCTCTGCTGCAGACGATTCCGGTGCCGGTCATGGGCGGCATCATGCTGCTGCTGTTCGGTGCCATCACGGTTGTCGGCCTCAATACCCTGGTGCGTGCCGGCGAAGATCTTACCGAAGCGCGCAACATGTCCATCGTAGCCCTTATCCTGGTTTGCGGCATCGGCGGGATGGTGCTGTCTTTCGGGAAATTTACCCTGGGCGGTATCGGAATGGCAGGGATCCTGGGGGTTGTTCTGAACCTGGTGCTGCCCCAGAAAAAAGCGTGATCAGCCAAGAATCGCTGATCGTTTAAATTGCAGGTTGATGCCGGTGGTCCTGTTTTTTTGGCGGGGCCACCGGCTTTTTCTTGTGGTCGCTGTCAGCGTTGATCGATGGGGATGTAATCCCTTACCGCCGGACCGACATAAATCTGGCGCGGGCGGGACAGTTTCCAGTTAGGATCATCCATGCTTTCTTTCCACTGGGCGATCCATCCGGGCAGCCGGCCGATTGCAAACATGACGGTAAACATGTTGGTGGGGATGCCGAAGGCGCGCAGGATGATGCCGCTGTAGAAGTCCACGTTCGGATAGAGATTGTGTTCGATAAAATAGTCGTCATGGAGGGCGATTTCCTCCAATTCCTTGGCCAGGTCCAGCAGCGGATCGCTGAGCTTGAGTTTTTCGAGCACCTGGTCGCACATGGCTTTGATGATCTTGGCGCGGGGATCGTAGGTCTTGTAGACCCGGTGGCCGAAGCCCATGAGCCGGAAAGGGTCCTGGCGATCCTTGGCACGTTCGACGTAATGCCGCATGCCGGCGCCGTTGGTGGCGATATTCTGAAGCATTTCGATCACGGCCTGATTGGCGCCGCCGTGCAGGGGGCCCCAGAGGGCGGCGATGCCGGCGGAAATGGCGGCATAGAGATTGACCCGGCCGGAGCCCACCATGCGCACGGCCGAAGTGGAACAGTTCTGTTCGTGATCGGCATGCAGAATCCAGAAGACATTGAGCGCCGCCACCAGATCGTCGTCGATTTCATAGGGCCTAACCGGTGAGTCGAACATCATGTTGAGAAAATTGGCGCAGTAGGACAGGTCCGGGCGCGGGTAGACCACGGTATGGCCGCGGGACATCTTATAGGACATGGCCGCCAGGGTCCGCACCTTGGACAGCAGGCGCGTGACGGTCACATCGATTTCTTCTTCTACGGTCTGGGTCTGGAGCTCCGGGTAGAAGCTGCGCAGGGCGTTGACCATGCTGGATAGAATCCCCATGGGATGCGACCCTTTGGGGAAATTCTGATAGAACACTTTCATATCCTCATGCACGAGGGAGGCGTCGTTCAACAAAACCGAGAAGCGTTTCAGTTCATTTTTTGTGGGCAGGTGCCCCCGGACCAGGAGGAAGGCCGTCTCCCGGAAGGTTGAATACTTGGCCAACTGCTCCACAGGGATTCCGCGGTAGCGCAGGATGCCCTGTTCGCCATCCATGAAGGTGATCGCACTGGTACAACTGCCCGTGTTGGCGTAGCCGGTGTCCAGCGTGATCAGGCCCGACTGCTGCCGGAGAGTGGATATGTCGATTCCTTTTTCACCTTCGGTCCCTTCGACGACCGGCAGTTGGTAGGTTTGTCCCATGTAGGTGAGCGTCGCCGTTTCCGTCATTGTCGGTATCCTCCTGCAGTTAATGAACCATCCTGATGCGGGTGTTGTGTGTCAGATGTTTTACGGGGCTAGGCCTGCCCCGCAAGGGTGCCATTGACACGACAGATGGGTGCGGCCGGTTGGCGACCGCGGTCATACGAAGTCTTCATTTATAGACGACCTGTCGATGACGGGTCAAGAAGATTGTCGAGAGGGCCGGCAAGAGGCGCTATCCGTCCGTTTACACGGCATCTCCTATATGGTAGACAGAGTATACGAAATCGCCAAACTCCGCCTTCCTAATCCTTTTTCCATTGTGACCTTGCCGCCAAGGACCGGATCTATCCTCGATCGTGCCGCCCGGGAAGCGTTCAAACATCCGCCCGAAAAGGAGACGTTACCCATGTCGTTCAAAGATAATCTGCGAAAGAAGATTGAAATCAATGGCCTGGTAAATCGTATCAAGGCCTCCATGGGCCCCCCGGACAGCGGCCGCCGTATTGATAAGGATCTGGTCCGGAAACTGTTGGCGGAAGGTGACTATGAAAAGATTGTCGAGCGGGATTTGGAGCTTTACCGGTTACCCCCGCTGGGAGGTAAACCGCGCTTGCTGGTGCTCGATAACGATTTGTCCCTATACAACAGCAGTGTCGATGACATTGTTTTACGGAAAAGTCCGGTTATCAAGGAAATGCTCAACATCCGTAATATCATCAAGATCCTGAACGATGCGGATGTCGTCATCAGTAAAAAAGATCTTTCCTTGAGCACCCTGGGGGAGGAACTCCTTGCCGCTCTGGATCTTCGGTTTACGAAGGAAGATATCGAAGATCTGGTTTATGATGGGCGCAGTGCCCTGGAGAATAAGTATGCCGAGGGTGTACAGGAGACATTGAACCTTCTGGCGGATCTCTTGGGGTACGGGCCGGCCCCCAAGGCGCTGCGGGTGATGCATCATGACATCTGGGGGGTCTCCGGAAGGAGTGACGGGCGTATCCAATTCGGTCCGGTGGTGATCTACGATCGCATGCATAACACCCTGAAACAAATCCAGCAGCCGATCGATATGTCAAACCCGGATGATCTGGCGCATTATGAAGCCGTGGTGTCCGGCACGGCTTCGGCGGATCAAGTGGGCGAAGACGTATTTAAGGTGCTCGGGGAGAGCATTCTTGCGAGGTAGGCCATCTGGGGTATTCTGCCCGGCGCGGGGAGAGGAGAACACGCTTGAGGCTCTGCCCAGCGTCAGGTGCGCATGGGATGTTTATAGTAGGCAATACCGGTGCATCCGGGTCCCATGTTGAGTCCGATGGCGGGGCTGAAGTCGGCGTCGAATATATCGTTGCATTTGAATTCGGCTTGAAAGACTTCACGCAGGCTTTCGATAACCGACACCTCGGCGGCCGTCTGAAATTTGGCCAGCGTAATCGGACGCCCGGCGATATCCTCCCGTATCTGGTCGAGCATTGAAAGAATCATGTTTTTCTGCTCGCCAAAGAGTTTGGTTCTGACCACAAGTTCACCCTTTTCGAGGGCCATGCCGTACCCATGATTTGAGCCCGCTTATTTTTTCCCCTCGACGGAGATACGTCAACTCGGGAAGCGCAAAGAAAGCGGACATATTCCGCAAGACGTGCTTTACCTGCGCTACGATGTCTTCCATGCTGCGTCCTTCCGCGGGAAAATCGGCATGGTCCCCAATATCGTTGTTGGGTATGAAAAGGGTGTTATTGCCAGCGCGGCTGAACGCTGTATTCATGTTTGCTCATAGCAGCAAGGCTGCGATATGGTTGAAATCAACGGTCAAATCGACTATGTCCATCTCTCTTGGGGACGATTCCGCCGAAAGAATCGATATCCGGTATATGGGGGCGCGGTTAAAGACCGCACAGCAATCCGCGTTTTCAATAAAGTTCGCAAGTTGAAGGAGACGCCCTTGGGGACCGGATTTCTGTATCTTGACAGTTAAGTCGATATCTGACGTATCAGATATAAACTAGCTCCAAAGCAGTTAAGTTCAATTATTTACGACGCAACGATTGCGTTTTGTTAGGAGGGAATAGATGGGTAAGATGAAAATGACCACCGAAGAGGCCTTTGTGAAAGTTCTCCAGATGCATGGCATCGAGCACGCCTTTGGTATTATCGGTTCAGCGATGATGCCGATCTCGGACCTGTTCCCCAAAGCCGGCATCACTTTCTGGGACTGTGGGCATGAATGCAACGCCGGCATGATGGCGGACGGTTTCACCCGCGCCTCCGGCAAAGATGTCCATGATGGTGGCCCAGAACGGCCCGGGCATCACCAATTTTGTTACCCCGGTGAAAACCGCCTACTGGAACCACACGCCCCTGCTGTCTGGTCACACCCCAGGCGGCCAACATGACCATGGGGCAGGGCGGTTTTCAGGAAGTTCCGCAGATGGCCGTGTTCGAAGAAATGGTGGCCTATCAGGAAGAAGTCCTGCATCCGTCCCGCATCGCAGAGGTTCTCAATCGGGTGATCCTGCAGGCCAAACGGGCCTCCGCTCCGGCCCAGATCAATATCCCCCGTGACTTCTGGACCCAGGTGATCGAGATCGAACTGCCTGCCATTGTCGATTTCGAGCGCCCGGCCGGTGGTGCCGACGCCATCGCGCGTGCGGCCGAACTCCTCTCCCATGCCAAGTTTCCCGTAATCCTGAACGGCGGTGGTGTTGTGATCGGCGGCGCGATCAAGGACGCCGTTGCGCTGGCCGAGCGTCTGGATGCCCCGGTTTGCTGCGGTTATCAGCACAATGACGCCTTCCCGGGCAGCCACCCGCTGTTCGCCGGCCCGCTGGGTTACAATGGCTCCAAAGCCGGAATGAAGCTGATTGCTAAAGCGGACGTTGTTTTGGCGCTGGGCACCCGTCTGAACCCATTTTCGACCCTGCCGGGCTACGGCATCGACTACTGGCCGGCTGAGGCGGCGATTATTCAGGTGGATATCAATCCGGATCGCATCGGCCTCACCAAGCCTGTCACCGTGGGTATCGTCGGTGATGCCAAGAAAGTTGCCAATGGTATTCTGGCCCAACTTTCCGCTGCGGCCGGTGACACCGGTCGTGCCGAGCGCAAGGCCACCATAGCGAAAACCAAGGCGGACTGGGCCAAGGAACTGGCCACCATGGATCACGAAGAAGACGACCCCGGCACCTCCTGGAACGAGCGCGCCCGCAAGCGTGAGCCGGAAAAAGTGACGGCCCGTATGGCCTGGCGCGCGATCATGGCCGCCCTTCCCAAGGAAGCGATCATCTCTTCCGACATCGGCAACAACTGCGCCATCGGGAATGCCTATCCGACCTTCGAAGAAGGCCGCAAATATCTGGCCCCGGGGATGTTCGGACCGTGTGGCTATGGCTTTCCGGCAATTCTGGGCGCAAAAATCGCCCAGCCGAACGTTCCCGTGGTCGGTTTCGCCGGTGACGGTGCTTTCGGCATTTCGATGAACGAGATGAGTGCCTGCGGCCGCGACAATTGGCCGGCCATCACCATGATCATCTTTCGCAACTACCAGTGGGGGGCTGAGAAACGGAACACCACCCTCTGGTTCGACGACAACTTTGTCGGGACCGAACTGGATCTGGATGTCTCCTATGCGGGCATCGCGCGTGCTTGCGGACAGGAGGGGGTTCAGGCAACTTCCATGGATGATTTGACGGCGAAGCTGAAGGCGGCCATCAAGGCCCAGATGGAAGAAGGCAAGACCACGTTTATCGAGGTGCTGACCAACCAGGAACTGGGCGAACCGTTCCGTCGCGACGCCATGAAAAAACCGGTTCCCGTTGCAGGAATTGACAAGGCTGACATGCGTCCTCAAAAAGGCGTGTAAGGTTAAGCTCCCGGTGATTGCCGAACGGCGCTTGCGGGGTGTTCCCAGAGCTGATCGGCATGAAATCGCCCCGCGCTATATCGATCTGGTCGGACTGAGCGGTTTTGAAAAGCATTGCCCGCACCAGCTCAGCGGCGGGATGAAGCAGAGCGCGTGGGGGTTGCCCGGGCCTATGCCAAGAAACCGCAAGTCATGCTACTTGCTCGCCGTATGGCCTTCAATCGGTTACGGCAGGACGGCAGTAAGGGCTCGGTTTTTCAACGATTACTTGATATATCAGATATCAATTTGCCGACGGATATTCAGAGAAGGAGGCGTTGAACAATGAGTGCCACGACGAATTGGTTGGCCTATGATGCCGACGCCATGGTTCAGGGAGACAAGGATTTTGTCTGGCACCACATCAAGCCCCACAAGGTATTCCAGAATGCCGAGCAGATGATCATCGTCGAAGGTCACGGACTGACCGTCAGGGATATTCGCGGACGCGAGTATCTGGATGCCACCTCCGGCGGGGTCTGGAGTGTCATGGTCGGCCATGGGCGCGAAAGCGTGGCCAAGGCGGTCTACGACCAGTTGCTGACCCTGGGCTATTATGCCGGTTCGGTGGGCAACATCCCGAGCATCAAATTCGCCGCCAAACTGGTGGAACTGCTGCCGCGCCTGAATAAGGTCTTCTTTTCCAACAGCGGCTCCGAGGCCAACGAAAAGGCCTTCAAGATCATTCGCCAGCTGTCGCACATGGATCCTTCCCGCATGGGCAAATACAAGGTTCTTTTCCGCGACCGGGATTACCACGGCACCACCATCGGCGCCCTCAGCGCTACCGGCCAGCATGAACGCAAGCAGGATTTTGGCCCCTTTGCCGAAGGCTTTGTCGAGTTTCCGCATGCCTGCTGTTACCGCTGTGCTTTTGATCGACATTATCCGGACTGCGACATCGAATGCGCCCGTTGCGTCGAGGATGTCATTTTAAGGGAAGGACCGGATTCGATGGGCGGCTGTATCGTCGAGCCTATTACGGCCGGCGGCGGGATCATCCCCCCGGTCAAGGAATACTACCCGATTCTACAGAAGATTTGCCGCCAATACGGTGTCTATCTGATCATGGACGAGGTGGTGTGCGGTTTCGGGCGCACCGGAAAATTCTGGGGGCATGCGCAGTATGACGTGGATCCGGAAATCATCACGATGGCCAAGGGGCTGGCCAGTTCCTACATGCCGCTCTCGGCCACGGTTGTCAAAGATGAGATTTATAATAAATTCCTTTGCGATCCGACCCGTGAGGACGAGCGCATGAATTACTTCCGGGATATCAGCACCTACGGCGGGTGTGCCGGTGCCACGGCCGCAGCCCTCGAGAGCACCCGTATCATCGAAGAAGAAAACCTGGTGGAGAACAGCCGGGTCGTTGGGGCGTACTTGCTCGAGCAGCTCAAGGGGCTCGCCGAATTGCCTCTGGTGGGCGATGTGCGCGGTGTCGGGCTTTTTGCCGGGCTTGAATTCGTCAAAGACAAAGCAACCAAAACGCCCATTTCGGAAGGGGATATGGGACGCATCATGGGCCTGGTGGCGCAGGAAGGCGTGCTTGTCGGGCGCACGACCAGCAGCCTGCCCGGCAATAACACCATCATGAATTTCGCCCCGGCGTTGATTGCGACCCGGGAGGACATCGACCGCATCGTCCGTGCGGTCAAAAATGCGCTTGAAAAATACTGATGAATTGATTTGATCGATGTAATGACAACTGATAAAAGCATACCATTGCAAAACCAATTTGAGGGGAGGACACTATGATCGTTGGCATACTGAAAGAGATCAAAACCGAAGAAAACCGCGTGTGCATGACACCGGCCGGTGCCGAAGTGATGAAGATGAACGGCCACCAGGTGCTGGTGGAAAAGCGTGCCGGTATCGGCAGTGGGTTCGAGGACAGCGCGTATGCCGCGGTGGGCGCGGAACTGGTGGCAACACCCCAGGAGATCTACAAACGCGCCGACATGGTGATGCACGTGAAAGAACCACTGCCTTCGGAATACGACATGATCCGGGAAGGACAGATCGTTTTTACCTACCTGCACCTGGCCGCGGCCGAAGAACTGACCCATGCCATGACCAAGAGCGGCTGCATCGGTATTGCCTACGAAACCATCCAGAAAGAGGATGGTTCCCTGCCGCTGCTGACCCCCATGAGCGAAGTGGCCGGCCGCATGGCCATCCAGGAAGGCGCCAGATTTCTGGAGATGCCCCAGGGCGGACAGGGCGTCCTGCTGGGTGGTGTGCCCGGTGTCGATCCCGCCACGGTCGTGATTATCGGCGGCGGCGTGGTGGGAACCAATGCCGCCAAGATGGCCTGCGGTCTGGGTGCCAAGGTGTACATCCTGGACATGAGCCTGAACCGCCTGCGGTATCTGAGTGACGTGATGCCGGCCAACTGCTTCCCGTTGATGTCCAGCCCGGCCGCCATCCGCAGCCTTCTGCAGGAAGCGGATCTGGTGGTGGGCGCCGTTCTGATTCCCGGGGCCAAGGCGCCGCGTCTGGTGACCAACGATATGATCCAGGGAATGAAGAAGGGCGCCGTTCTGGTCGACGTGGCCATCGATCAGGGCGGGTGTTTCGAGTGCTCGCGCGCCACCACGCATACCGACCCGGTGTTCAAGCAGGACGGGGTGCTGGTTTACTGCGTTGCCAATATGCCCGGGGCGGTCGCCAAGACCTCCACCCTGGCGCTGACCAATGCGACCCTGCCCTATGCGGTGCAGATTGCCAACAAGGGCTGGCAGCGGGCCAGTATGGAGAACAAAGAAATTCGCCTGGGGCTCAATATCGTCAAGGGGAAGATTACCTTCCGGGGCGTGGCCGAAGCGTTCGACCTGGAATATGTTGACGCCGGCACGCTCATATGAACTGGTTTTAAGCGGAAGGTCCCCAATACGTGCCATTATTTTTTAGGCTTTTGCCCGGCACCATCTTGGTTCGTGGATGGTGCCGGTGTTGTCAGATGCCTCTCGCTCCCGAGTCTGAATGCGTGCCCCCGTTTGTCTTCGCGCTTGATGCCGTTTCGGCGGCCCACCATGTGTTCTGGAATATCCTGAAACCAATCGCGATAAACGCGTCGTTTGCGCTGCAGGCCGGTCTGATGGTCATTCTTTTCCGATTCTATTTCTCATCTCGCCATTTTATTGTTGACTATTTTTCTGATTGGTAATTATTAAGATAGAATTCTTTCTAAACAATAAATATGGGCCGTTAAATGAAAAGGGTTCTGGACGAAATGGACCGACGTCTGGTCGGGTTGCTGACCAAGGACGGCCGCATGTCGGTGGGCGACATCGCCAATTGCCTGGGGGTGTCGGCACCGACCGTTCGGAACCGTATCAAAGGCCTTGAGCAGACCGGCTTGCTGAAAATTAGCGGTCTGATCGATCCCGCCAAACACCCGGACCTCACCACCGCCCTGGTCGGTCTTAACATTATATCCCATGGCAAGCTTCCGGAAGTATTGGAAAAACTTGAGCAACTTGAGAATATCAGCTGGGCGGCCGTGGTGACGGGACGCTATGACATTCTGGTCGAGGTGGTATTCACGGGCGAGATGGAAGAACTCTATCGCATCACCAGTATCGACATCCCCAAAGTCGGTAATGTCGTGAAGAGCGAAACCTTTGTCGTGATGAAATCAAACAGCAAGTGGATCCGCCTGCCCCAGGGAATTTCAGGCGATCAACAGGAGAACCTATGAAAATAGCCGTATTGGGAGGGCTCGGGATGCAGGGTCGGGCCGCGGTGCTCGATCTGGCCCACAGTGAAGGTGTCGCGACGGTCATTTGTGCAGACAATCGTTTGGGCCCGAAGAATGATATGGCCGACATGAACAACGTCCAGATCACCGAACTGGACGCCACTTCGCCGGACCGCCTGCAGGCGCTGCTCGGGCAGGTGGATGCCGCGGTCGATTTATTACCCCGCCAGTTCGGGCCGGCGGTGTGCCGGGCCGCCATTCAGGCCGGAACCCATATCGTCAATACGAATTATGCCTATGACATTGCCGATCTGGATGAACCGGCGCGGGGCGCCGGCGTGGCGATCATGCCCGAGTGCGGTCTCGACCCGGGTATCGATCTCGTGCTTTACGGAATGGCCCGCGCGAAGTTCAGCGAACTGCACCTGGTCAATTCCTATTGCGGCGGGCTTCCCGAAGCGCGGGCCGCCAACAATCCATTGAAATACAAGGTGTCCTGGAACTGGGAAGGGGTCCTGAGCTCCTCCAAACGGGATGCCCGGGCGATCTTGGACGGCAAAGTCGTTGACATTCCGGGCGCCATGCAGCACGATCCTGTTCATATTCATTCGGTCGATTTCCCCGGCCTGGGAGCGCTGGAAGCCATTCCCAATGGTAACGCTGTTTTTTTTACCGACCTGATCGGTGTAACGGAGACGATCCGGGAAACCGGTCGCTACGCCCTGCGCTGGCCGGGGTGGAGTGCGTTCTGGCATCCCCTGAAACAATTGGGCTTCTTGAATGAAACGCCTGTTCCCGGGTTGCCGGAAGAAGCCACACCGTACCGCATGCTGGTGAACTTACTGGGGCCCCAACTGCAGTATGGCGACGAAGAGAAAGACCTGGTGGCCATGCTGAATGTCTTCGAAGGCCTGGCCGACAATACGCCCATGCGAATGACAACGGTGCTCCTGATCGAACGCGACCTGGACACCGGCTTGATGGCCATGGCCAAGGGCGTGGGATACCCGGCCAGCATCGTGGCCCAGATGCTTGTCCGGGGAGACATCACCGCCCGGGGCGTGCTGACCCCCACCCGCCATGTGCCGGTGCTGCCGTTTATCGAACAGCTTGGCGCGCGGGGCATTCGGGTCGCGGTGACCGAGGAACGCCTGCCATGAGGGCGGATGCAGCGTGTTTGGCACAACGTTGGTTTCCTTACATCAATTGTGAAAGGAGAAGGGAATGAAAAAGGCATTGGCTGTTTTAGTGACGTTGGCAATGGTCGTGGGCTTCGCATCCGCGGCGACGGCAAATACCCTGGCGGAGATTGTCCAACGCGGCGAATTGCGCGTGGCCGTGCAGTCGGGTGCCGCCCCGTATGCGTTCGTGGATAAAAACGGCAAGCCGGCCGGCTCCATGGTGGATTTTGCCCAGGACATGGCCGACCGCATGGGCGTTAAGTTGACGATTCTGGATTTCGACTGGGACGGCCTCATTCCGGCCCTGCTGTCGGGCAAAGCCGATATCCTGGCGGCCGACATGACCCCCACCCTGAAACGTTCGCTCAAAATTACCTTCTGTGATCCCTGGTATTATGTCCAGCCGTGCGTGTTTACATCCAAAGGTGCAGCCTTCCAGACGCCGGAAGATGTCAACAAGCCCGAGGTTACGGTGGGCGTTTTACTGGGATCCACCGGCGAGTCGGTTGCCAAGAAATATCTGCCCAACGCCAAAATTAAAACCTATAAAGGCGGCGGTCGCCTGATCGTCCAGGCCCTCCTTGCCGGCCATGTCGATGCCGGGGTGAACGATGACCTGGCCGTGTTGACCGTACTGCCGGACTTCCCGCCGGACTCGATTCGGCTGCTGGACCAACGCCTGGGTCAGGGCAAAGATCCCCTGGCCTTTGGTGTCCGTCAGGAATCGGTCAATCTGTGGCAGTGGATCAACCTGTATTTCAAGTTCGCGCGTTCCGACGGCAGCTACGATGCGAACATCAAGTACTGGATGGAGTCCACCGACTGGAAAAAGGACCACTAAGCGATCAGGATCGAACCGGCAGGGCGGGTGCCAGCCGCTCGCCCTGCTGAGAACCCGTTCATGCGCGGCGCCCCGGTTAAACCGCGCTGTCCATCCGTCCGGGGAAACCGTGCTTTTTTTGTCTCCCCAACCCCCAAGGATACCTGAAAATGTTAGAAGGGTTTAATTTCAGAATCATTTGGGAATACATGCCGCTCTTCATGGAGGGGGTGCGCAACACCTTCCTGATTTCGCTGATCTCCCTTTTTCTGGCATTGATTGCCGGAATCATTGCCTGCGCCGGGCGCCTGTCAAAGTGGAAATTGCTGCGCGGTGTGGCCATCTTTTATATCGAATCCATGCGGACCACACCGCTGCTGGTGCAGATCTATTTTTTCTACTTCGGCCTGCCGACCCTGGGGTTCCGCATCCCCGAACTCCAAACCGGTATTCTGGCCCTCATGCTCAACAGCGGGGCCTATATTGCCGAGATCATCCGGGCCGGAATCACGTCTGTCCCCAACGGCCAGATCGAAGCCGGTGTCAGCTCGGGACTCAACTATTTCCAACGCATGCGGTTTATCATCCTGCCCCAGGCACTGGGCGTTACCGTGCCCCCCCTGCTGGGGCAAGCCATCGTGCTGGTCAAGGACACGGCCCTGCTGTCGCTGATTTCCGTCATGGAACTGACCCGTTCCGGCCAGGTGCTGACCTCCGAGCGCTTCATGCCCTCCGAGGCGTTTTTAACGGTGGCCTTTTTCTATCTGTGCCTCTATTTCTGTTTGAAAACGCTGGCGGACTGGTCCCAGAAAAAGCTGATTTTCAGGGAGGCCTATTAACCTATGATCTCCTTTTACTTTCAGCGCTTGGTGGAAATTTTCCCGTTCTTCCTTAAGGGACTGTGGATGACGGTGATCGTGGCCGGTTCAGGGCTTGATCATCGGCACGATCTGCGGCTTTTTATTGGGGATCCTGCGGGCCGGACAAAACAAGCTTGTGACCCGGATGATCGGGGTTTACGTGGCGGTGATCCGGGGAACCCCTTTCGTGGTTCAGATTTTTATCGTTTTCTTCATTTTTCCGGAATGGGGGATCCAGCTCGAAGCCTTGCCGGCCGCGATTCTGGCCCTGAGTATACTGGGGACGGCATTCATCTGTGAGATCGTGGCGGGGGGGGTCAAAGCGGTCGCCGCCGGGCAGTGGGAAGCGGCCGCGTCTTCCGGGTTGACCCGGATCCAACAACTGCGCTTGGTGATTATCCCCCAGGCCATGCAAACCATCCTGCCGCCCCTGGTGGGGCAGTACGTCCTGTTGATCAAGGATTCCTCGGTGGTTTCGGTTATCGGTGTGGTCGAACTGACGCGGGTCGGCTGGGTGACGGTGGTTCGCATACCGGAGGGCCTGATGGTTTTCAGTCTGGTGGGGTTTTTATATTTCGTGATCTCCTATCCGCTGATTCGTCTCTCAAATTATCTGGAAAAGCGCATGGCCGTCCAGGAGACTAAACTATAGGGTAACGCAACCCGGTATTTCAGCAACACGGCCGAGGTGCCGGCAAGAGGGCACACATGATCAAATTCGATGGCGTCCATAAATGGTATGGCAAGCTGCACGTGCTGAACGACATCAACCTGGAAGTCGCTTCCGGTGAAGTGGTGGTGATCTGCGGGCCCAGCGGGTCCGGCAAGTCAACCCTGATCCGGTGCATCAACCGCCTGGAGAAGTTTCAGAAGGGTGAACTCTACGTCGACGATATGCCCCTGCACGACCACAGCACCAATCTGACCAAACTGCGTGCCGAAATCGGTTTCGTCTTCCAGCAGTTTCACCTGTACCCCCATATGACCGCCCTCCAGAATGTCACCCTGGCGCCGATCCACGTGCGTAAATTGTCCAAGAAGGATGCCGAAGCGGTTGGGCGCCAGAAACTGGTCCGCGTCGGTCTGGAAGACAAGGCGGATGCTTATCCCACCCAGCTGTCCGGCGGCCAGCAGCAGCGCGTGGCCATCGCGCGCGGGCTGGCCATGTCGCCCAAGATCATGCTGTTCGACGAGCCCACCAGCGCCCTGGATCCGGAGATGATCGGCGAAGTGCTGGATGTCATGGTCAAACTGGCCAAAGAGGGCATGACCATGTGTGTCGTGACGCACGAGATGGGCTTTGCCCGCCAGGTGGCGGATCGCGTGATTTTCATGGATGACGGCCAGTTGATCGAAACCGGTCCGCCCGTCCAATTTTTCGATAATCCGCAAACCAACCGGGCCGCTCAGTTTATCAGTAAGATTCTGACCCACTGAAGCCGCACGATGCTATTGCGCCATGCGGTGGTTTCTTCTACTTCTCGCCAACTCTATTTGATAAAATTATAAACCGTATAGCCTACATTTGACGGCTCAAAATCTGTGATAGAAGCAAGGTTTCGCAGGTTTTGACATGTTCGGCGCCAATGGGATATTCTCGATTTAGCGGCAATTGAGTGATATTTGGTTTTCTGACAAGAAATATTCACAATTCTGTCGGGATGATTTATACAAACTACTTGAGCTATGAATCGTTTTGTCATTTATTGGCAAGTGGTGGGTAAAATATCCAACAAACAAAAAAGCCGAAGTCAGGTAATCATGCGCAATTTCATATTGGCGGTTCTGCTGATTCTGATCACAAACAGTGGCATTGCCTCAGCAACAGAGAAAAAAGATATTTTTGAAATAGAAGCTGAGGGCAGTTATCAAATGGATACCGGCACCCCAGTGGATTTGGCAAAAAAGGTGGCGCTTTTCATTGCAAAAAGAAATGCTGTCGATCTAGCTGGAAGATACCTCTCACGTAAAAAACTTATTGCAAGCTACGAACTTAACAGGGATGAGATATACAGTTTGGCAGCAAGGGAGATCCAGGCAGAGGTATTAGAGGAGAAGCGAGAGACAGTTGGAAAGAGCTCAATATATCGAATTCGGATTAGATCTAGAATTCAAGCCTCCGATTTTATCAAAGCAGAGATAGAGGACACCAAGCAAGCAAAAAAGGAGGCAAAAGAGTCTTATCAAGCAGAAATGGAGCAGCCAATTTCAGCGGAAATTGATCCGGGTCGAGATATTGCCAAAGCATATCGACTGCTGCGAGAAAAGAAATGGCGAATCGCTATGATATATCTGAACCATTTGGGGGGAAAATACCCGAATTGGGACAGCATCTATATGGCCAAAGCCATAACACATTATGTTTTGCATGAGATGACGTTTATGAACATGGCGTTGAAAGAGGCTTGTCGTCTGGGCAATCAAATGGCGTGTGATGACTTGAAAAATTTGAAAAAATTGAACGAACAAAATTTTGGCCTGTCAATAATCGATTAAAGACTTAACGCTTCGAGAATTTTGGTTTCGCCAACCTTTCTGGAATCAGACCGCACGTTTGATATCTACCCGTAATCAGTATCTTTGTGTCCTAAACCGTGCCTTGTTCTTAAATTTAGAGATGAACCATCGTGATGGCAGGTGACATCCGAACCAACAAGGACGGATCGAAAAAGCGTTATCAAATTTAAATCACGGCACAACAATTATAACATACTGTAATAACGTTTTTTTAGATTTTACTCCCGCCGCTTGTGTGTCAAGACAGCAGCGGGGCCATCTCGTCAGCCTGGGGGAACAACCCGAACAGCCCTCCGGTGTGAATGAAGACGATCCGTTCCCCAAAGCAATGGGGATCGCGTTTGAGTTCCTGGATCATGCCGTAAAAGGCTTTGCCGGTGTAGACCGGATCGAGGAAAAGCCCTTCCCGGCGGGCGATTTCGATGATCAGGGCCATCTCCTCCGGACGGGACAGGGCATACCCCCGGCCGACGTAGCCATCCACAATGTCGATATCCCGCCCCCGCTCAAAAGAAATGTCCATCCCGTAGGTCGTGATGGCGGTCTCGCAGATCGTTCCAATCCCTGCCAGAAAATAGTCCCGATCGTCACACACGTTCACCGCGACGATGCGGGCGTTCAAATCCAGCAGGCGGTTTCCCAGAATCAGACCGGCGGCCGTGCCCCCGGAACCGGTGGCCACAACGATCGTGGTGGGGCGCGTCCGGCCCTCGGGAAGCGGGGACATGTCGCGGGCCAGTTCCTGCATGGCCCGGATATAGCCCCAGGCGCCCAGGGCGTTGGAGGCGCCTTCGGGAATGCTGTATGGTTTGCGGCCCTGTTGGCGCAGGAGGGTTTCTTCCCGTTGGAAGATGGTCTTCCCGTTGTCGGTATTCCTCCGGCGAGATCCAGACGATCTGGGCGCCGGCCAGGCGATCCAACAGGATATTGCCGGTGGGCGCCGGTGGGGCGGAAGGGTCGGCCGTGCGCAGGATGAGCCGACAGTCCAGACCCAGTCTGGCCGCGGCAATGGCCGTGGCGCGGGCATGGTTGGACTGGGCGCCGCCGCAGGTCAGGATGGTGTCGGCCCCATGCGCGACCGCATCGGCCATGATGAATTCCAGCTTTCTGATTTTGTTCCCGGAGAGTTCCATCCCGGTCAAGTCATCCCGTTTGACATAGATTTCCACCCCCATCTCCCGGCTCGTATGGGGCAGGAACTCAAGCGGTGTGGGCGTTCGGGCCAGGTCAAGCCGTGGTGGCGCGATGTTATCTATTGCATCCGGATTCATTTATTTCTCCCATATTTTGTTTTGACTTAAACTCTTCACTCCTGGTGGAGGACCCGGAGAGGTTCAACTGATACGGGGTTATTTTATAGATAAGCTTCTTCATTTTCTGTCACGTGACAGAAACGAAGCAAAAGAAAACGCCTGCGTCCCGCGGTGCTTCGCACTTCCCTGCGCGTCGTCGCGGGACAAAGGGAAATAAAAAAACCATACAATCAAAAACCGTTTTCATCCACCCTCTTGGACAGTCTACCTGAGGCCTCCCGTTCTGCGAGAGGAGCCTCATTGGGCAGGGGGCTTTTCCAGATGACCTTCCAGATAACGGTAATCCGGGGTCAGGCGACCCTGCCAAAGGATAATCGCCCGTTTGATTTCAGGGGGTAAACTAAGCCGTTCAAAATCTATCTGGTGATTCAGGTTCGATAAGGCCGGTACATATTCCTTCAGCAATCGGCTGAAATAGGCGGAAGATTCGCGTGGCAGCTCGGCGGGCAGAATTTCAACCGCCATGACGACCGGGCCGTGACCGCGCACGCCATCCGTCACCCGGCCGCTTTCAGGGTCAAACACATACAGCGGCCGGTCCGGATAGGAGGGCTCGACCGTACACGCCAGGGCGCCGTCGACATCGCAGCTGATATCGGCCACGACGCGCAGGCGCGGCGCACGGCCGTCTGTCCACAACGCCCGGCATTCGGTTTGGTTCAGCAGGCGGGGGTAGCGCTCGTCCCAATAGATGCAGTTCACCAGGAGGGTCAGGTGGCCCAGTTCCTGGCTGACGGCGCCGGCGTATTTTTGTTTGCCGTATTGGTAGTAGTCTTCTAAGGTGAACGTCGTTCCGGCCTCCCGTGGGCGGACCAGGTCTTTTTCCTGATAAACGACTTTGTAGAGACGGTCCGTGCGGTCCGTCGGTTTCGCGGCCATACGGGCCACGGACCCGGGCGCGATCTCTTCGAAAGGAAGAATATCGAAGATTTCCTGGGCCCCCCGGGATACGTTGCCATAGCCGGCAAAGCCGACAATCAACGGGTGGATCGCCGGGGGAATGCCCTGGCGCATGATATCGTCGGCTACGCGGACGATGGATGCCTTGGCGTCGGCCAGGGTTGCGTAGGTGCGGGCCTGCCGCAAGCGGCTGAACGGGCTGGCGATGCCTTCAACATCCAGACGTTGCCCGAGCGCCCACAGGCCGTTGATCATGCCGGCCAGACCGGCGTATTGGCCGAAAGCAATCAACCGCCGGCCGTGGTCGTCCACAATGCGCTCGTAGTCGATCAGCGTGTCGCCCAGGGTCATCAGCCGTTTGAGCATCGGCATGTTGTAGGGCTGGCCTTTGATGACGTGGGAGAAAAAGACGTAAGTTTTGTCCGGCGCGAGTTGGTCGATGGGGATTTCTTTGAGCCCGATAATGACATCACAGTCGGCCAGGTCCGTTTGCAGAGGAATACCGGCGCGGGAAAATTCTTCGTCCGTAAACGCCCGCTGCGGACTTGTCTGGACGACCACCGTCAGCCCATCGGCGCGCAGGGCGGCCATGTCTTCGGGCGTGAGGGGGGTTCGCCGTTCCCATTCGCTTTTATCCTCGGTGCGTATACCGATCTTCATGTCATCCCTTTCCGGATGAATGCTCTGCAGATTTAAAAACGATGCACCGTTGTGTTTATTTTTTAGACAACCGCAGGCGTACCGCATTGGCGTGGGCATCCAGCCCTTCGATTTCCGCCAGGTGGATAATGTCGCCGGCTTCCCGGGACAAGGCCTGGGCCGTGTAGCGAATCAGGCTGGTCTTTTTGATGAAGTTGTCCACCGAAAGGGCCGAGGAGAAACGAGCCGTGCCCGCCGTGGGCAGCACGTGGTTCGGCCCGGCAATGTAATCGCCGACCGGCTCGGGGGTGTAAGCGCCGAGAAAGACGGCGCCGGCATTGCGGATATCCCCCACGATGTCCATGGGGCGATCCGTCATCAGTTCCAGATGTTCGGGCGCGATGCGGTTGGCGAGATCCACGGCGGTGGCCAGGTCGGGGACCTGCATGATGAGGCCGAAGTCCCGGATGGAAGCCGCGGCAATCTCCCGGCGTTGGAGTTGATCCAACTGGCGGTTCAGAGCCTGGATTACCGCCCGGGCCAGCTCCGGGTCCGTCGTCAGCAACACGGCGCTGGCCATAGGATCGTGTTCGGCCTGGGAAAGCATATCGGCGGCGACGAATTCGGCATCGGCGCTCTGGTCGGCGATAATCAGGATTTCGCTGGGTCCGGCCACCATATCGATGCCCACCGTGCCGGCCACCAGCTTCTTGGCCAGGGTGACGTAGAGATTGCCGGGACCGACAATGACATCCACCGGGGGAATGGACTCCGTGCCATAGGCCAGGGCGGCAACGGCCCAGGCGCTGCCGACGCGGTAGACGGCATCGATGCCGCAGGCCTGGGCGGCCGCCAGAAGATGCGGGTTGACCGTCCCGTCCCGCGTGGGGGGTGTGACCATGCAGCGCTCAGGTACCCCGGCGATGCGGGCCGGAATCGCTCCCATGAGAACCGAGGACACCAGGGGGGTTTGTCCGCCCTGGCCGCCGGGCACATAGATGCCGGCGGAACCGACCGGATGGAATAGCTGCCCCAGCAGTACGCCCTCCCGGGCCGGATCGACCCATGATTTGCGAAACTGCTGACGATGGAAGGACTCAACCTGGTTAACGGCGCGCTTGAGCGCCGTCTTGAAGCGTCGGCCCACTGTTTTGGCCGCCGCCCGAATGTCTTCGTCCGGGACCCGCAGCTGGTTCACTTTCATCCGGGGGGCGTCAAATTTTTGCGTATAGGCCACCAGCGCCTTGTCTCCATTGCGGCGCACGTCGTCGATGATGCGTGTGACGGCCTGGATATCTTTCTTCCGGAAAGCGAGGCTGCGGCGGCTGATGGCGGTCAGTTTTTTTTCCGCGGCCGGCGAAGGATAGCGGTAGATTTGCATGTGGTTTTATTCTCCCGTTGGAAAAGGGGGGTGCCCTGGACCATTGTTCATATTAACGACCCGACCGGTGTCTGGACGCGGTGCCCTCCCTATATTCCGTTTAGCGTGATCTGTCAAAGGAACGCGGGTGCCTGTCGCACATTCTCATTGACATCTATCGTCATATTTGGTCAATTGACTCCTTTTTCCGTGAATACGGGTTTCTTATAAAATATCATCGATAGCGACGTCGGAGGTCACCATGCCCAGTCACCGTATCTTCAACTTCAATGCCGGGCCGGCAGCCCTGCCCCTGCCTGTTCTCGAAGAAATCCAGGCCAATTTTCTGGATTTCGGCGGATCCGGCATGTCGATCACCGAGATCAGTCATCGCTCCAAATGGTTTGACGATGTGATCAACGACACCATCGACCGGTTTCGCCGTCTGCTGCACCTGGATGACCGCTACCACGTGCTCTTCCTGCAAGGGGGGGCCAGCATGCAGTTCTGCATGGTGCCGATGAACGTATTGCCGGACGGCGCTTCAGCGGATTATGTGGATACCGGCACCTGGTCCACGAAGGCCATCAAGGAAGCCCGCACGCTCGGGAAAACCGTCGCCGTGGCGGCGTCTTCGGAAGATAAGAACTACAGCTACATCCCCCAGACACTGGCGTTGGACGATCAGGCGGCCTATGTGCACATCACCTCCAACAACACCATCAAGGGGACCCAGTGGCACCGTTTCCCCGACACCGGTGGCGTGCCGCTGGTGGCCGATATGTCGTCCGACATCATGAGTCGCGCGTTCGATCCGGGACCTTTCGGCATCATCTACGCCGGGGCCCAGAAGAACATCGGTCCGGCCGGTGTCTGCCTGGTGATAATTCGTGACGACATGCTGGCACGGGTGCCGGACAGCCTCCCCAGCATGCTCAAGTACACCACCTTTGCGACCAAGAATTCCATGTTCAACACGCCCCCCTGTTTTGCTATTTACACCGTGCAGCTGGTGCTCAAATGGCTGGAAGAGACGGTGGGCGGGCTTGACGCCATGGCGGCCGTCAACCGCAAGAAAGCCGCTTTGCTCTACGACCTGCTGGACGCCGGCGAGTTCTACCGCGGGACCGCCGCGGCCGACAGCCGTTCCCTGATGAACGTGACATTTCGGCTTCCCAGTGAGGATCTGGAAAAGCGGTTTGTGGCGGATGCCATGGAAAACGGCCTGGGCGGCCTGAAGGGCCATCGTTCGGTGGGCGGTTGCCGGGCGTCGATCTACAATGCCTTAGCGGTGCCGGCGGTGGAAGCACTGGTGCAGTTTATGGAGGAATTTGCGCGGCGCAACGGATAAAGTTCGTTCAGAAATGGTCTTTTCCGTCCTGGTCTTCGTTCTCCGCGGGTTTCCGGCTGCGGCGTACATGCGCACGCCTCACCAAAAAACCCTTGTGTGGCCTTGACCAGAACGAAAAACCCTCATTTCTGAGTCGAACTTAGGGCGTGCTCTTCAAAACGTAAATGTATTGCATCATTCTTAAAAGGCCGGTTTCCCTTTTAATGTTCCGATGGGTGAAACCGGTCGTTTTTAGTTGAGCGGGTAGGTAAAGCGCTCGCCCTGGTAGTTCTCGACCACCATGGTGTCTTCCCTGGTTTCCTTGACGTAATCCGGCAGCAAGGGGATTTTGCCGCCGCCCCCCGGCAGATCGATCATGTACTGGGGTACACACAGGCCGGACAAGTGTCCGCGCAGCGAACGCATGAGCGCCAGCCCCCGACCGATCGGCACCCGGAAGTGCGCGGTGCCGGCCACGGGATCCATATGATGGAGATAATAGGGCCGCACCCGGATCGCCACCAGGCGCCGCATCAGGGCCTGCATGACCGGCGGGGTGTCGTTCACGCCGCGCAGGAGGACTGTCTGACAGCCTACGGGGATGCCGGCGTCCACCAGAAGACGACAAGCCTTTTCGGCTTGCGGGCGTAATCTCGGCGGCATGATTGAAATGCGTATTGACATAGAGGGGGGCGAAGCGGCGCAGGATTGCGGCCAGGTCGGGGGTGATCCGCTGGGGCAGGGTGGAAAGGACCCGACTGTGGATCCGGATGGTTTCCACATGGGCGATGGCATGCAGTTTTGCCAAAAGCCATTCCACCTGCGTCGTCCGTCCGCAGGAGGGGGTCGCCGCCGGAAAGAACCACGTCTCGAATGCCGGTGGTTGCGCGGATATAATCGATGCCCTGCTGCAGCGCTTCCCATCCGATGGGCATGGCATGACCGACCTGTCGTTTGCGCATGCAGAAGCGGCAATAGACGGCGCAGCGGTTCGAGACCAGAAACACCACCCGGTCCGGGTAGCGATGAATGATGCCGTTTACCGGTGATTGCCGTTCTTCATGCAGGGGGTCCGGCTGGCCGTCGTCGGCGCTTATTTCTTTGATACAGGGCACCATCTGACGTCGCAGCGGTTCGCCGTGTCGCCGGATTTGTGCCAGGGCATAAGGATTAATGCGCATGGGGTAGCGGGCAATCACCCGTTCAAGGGCCTCGCGATCGACCGGCAGATGGGCCGCCAGCTGGTCGGCCGATGTCAGACTGTTCGCCAGCAGGGCCTGCCAGCCGGTTTTCTGAAAGCCATCGGCAGACGCGATGGCCGGCGGGGTATCGATTTGTTTGGCCGTGTTGTCCATAAAGCAAGAATCCATCGGGGCCGGCCTGAGGTCCATATATTGCAATCCAAGTGTTTTTGTCATACTATTATAACTGTCAGATAATTATAATAAAACGGTCCTAGCGCCAAATTAATTGCCGTTGATCAAAATATGACCTCCACCCAACGCTGTTGGGTGTCATTTTGATCGGCTGGTCAGGGAGCGGCATCATGCAGAAAGCGTTCATTTCCAGCACGAACCAAGTCACGTTTTCCTGCCCCCAATGTAAAAACACCCGTACGGTGGATGTCACCAAGTACAGGGCCTTGGACAAGGCGGTCAAAATCAAGGTCCACTGTCCGTGCGGGCAGGATTATCCTGTTTTACTTGAAAGACGCAAACAGTTTCGCAAGGCCGTCAGTCTGCCCGGTACCTATACCCGGATCTACAATGAGCGTCGGGCCGGAAAAGGGACCATGGTCGTCAAGGATGTGTCTCGCCACGGTCTTTCGATACGGGTCAGCGATACGACACATATGAAAAATGGCGATATCCTGGAGGTTGTTTTCAAATTGGACGATCCCAAGCGATCCCCCATCCAGAAGGAAGTCGTTATCCGAAAAATCTTCGGATATGATCTGGGGACCGAATTTATTTCGATCGATCCCGGCAACGCCTCGGACAAAGCGATCGGTTTTTACCTGATGGGGTGATCGCCGGGATCGAGACTGATCTGTGCCAGCCGCCTGCCTTGACATCAACGCGCAAATTTCTGCCCACCCCCTGCAAGTGCGATCAATTGTTGAGGATACCCGACCGGCCGAACGCGCCGACGGAGTCCGCGCGGCAGCAGATGGTTGATCACAATTTTGACATTGCCAGAAAAGGGTTGCTTCTATCAGGTCCTCAAACGCAAATTGGGCGGCCTGATTCAGGCCAGCAGGGCCTGCCGGGTTGGACGCCGGCCGGCGATCGTTTGGCAAGTAGTCGAGGAGAATGAATGATTGCAACGGAGAAGTTATGGCCCGCCATACAGGAGGGGCTGCAGAAGGGGCTGCGCGGCACGCTATGGATGCTCAAAATTCTGGTGCCGTGTTCCCTGTTGACGGTTTTGATCGATGCCAGCGGGTTGCTGGGCTATTTGGATTTCATGCTGGCGCCGGCCATGGGTTTTTTAAGCCTGCCCCCGGAGGCGGCCCTGCCCCTGACGGTAGGCCTGCTGGCGGGCATTTACGGTGCCGTGGCGGCCCTGGCCGTCCTGGACTTCAGCATGACGGAGACCATTCTGATCGCTGTTTTCCTGCTTATTTCCCATAATATTATCCAGGAAAGCATCGTGCAGGCCCGCTCCGGGCTCAATTTTTTTAAGGCCACCATCGTAAGGCTGGTCGCATCGGTGGCGACCGTGCTGTGCCTGGCCCGCCTGCTGCCGTCGGGTGCGGGCACCGATGCGGTGATCGCGGCGGCCCCTCAGGGCGTCGTACCGTTCGGTGTTCAGTTGCAGGGGTGGCTCTGGGATACGGGCGTCCTGTGTCTGAAGATTTTTGTTATCATCACGGCCATGATGGTTGTCATGGAGCTGTTGCGGGTTGCCCGCGTCATTCCTCTACTGGCCCGACTCCTGCGGCCGTTGCTGTGGCTTATGGGGTTGAGTCAGCGGGTGGGGATTCTGTGGTTGACGGCGGCCGTTTTCGGATTGACGTACGGGGCGGCCGCGATTGTCGAGGAGGTCCGGGCCGCAAGCTTCGAAAAGGAAGAGATCGAGCGTCTGCAACTCTCCATCGGCATCAACCATGCGCTCATCGAGGACGGGGTTGTTTTCATGACCCTGGGGATTCCGGCCCTCTGGTTGTGGGGTCCAAGACTGGCGGCCGCGCTGGTGGCGGTCCATCTTTATCGCTTGTGGGCCTACCGGCAGACGCGCCGCCGGGGTGGCGCGCTGAACGAAACCGTGCCCAAACCTGTCGGCCGATCCGGCTGAAACAACCACCACGGGAGGAATCAGGTTTCTTGCGATCTCCCCGCGGGTGATTCCCGGAGATGTCTCTAATCGATACGGACGATGGATTTCTTCCTTATCGATTTTCCCGACGCCGGTATTCGCGCTCTGATCGACGATGACCACCCGATCGGGAACGCCGTATTTTGGAATGGTGCCATCTTCAACAACGTCCATGGTGGTATTTTTTAGCGCTATTTTCCTGTCAGGTCATTTCCTTTTATACCCGTCGCTAAAAGCGGCTTCGATCATTGCCGGGACCCTTCTGTCGCGGTGGTTTTCGTTGCATGACGACCATAAAACCGTTACGTTGCGTAACTTTGACATGGTCTTATATTGGTCCGCATAACCGTTGCACGCCGGAACAGGGGGGTTGCATTGCTGCTGATTGTCGCATTGATATGTGTCGGATTTGCCCTGCTTTTCAAAGGCGGCGATCTGCTCGTCACCGGTGCCGCCGGAATTGCCAAGAAAAAAAATATCCCGGCCTTCATTGTCGGCATCACCCTGGTGGCCTTCGGCACCAGTGCGCCGGAGCTGTTTTTCAACATTATTTCGGCGCTGCACGGGAATGCCGAGTTTGCCCTGAGCAACGTTTCGGGCAGCAACCTGATTAACCTGTGCGTGGGCATCGGCGTCAGTGCGATGATTGCCAATTTGCCCATTAAAAGGCAAAAATTCGCCAAGGATCTGGCGTTCCTGTTTCTCGGCCCCGTTTTGATCGTTCTGTACATTGCGGTTTCAGGCCGTCAGGTACTGACACTGGCCCATGGCCTCTTCTTGCTAAGCGGGTTTGCTATCTATATTTATCTAACCAAGCGGGAGATGACGCGACAGAACAACCAGTTGCCGGAATCCATCCGGGCCGTCACGGGCGCATCCTGCAAAAAAGAATGGGGGATTTTTTTTCTGGGTGGCGTCATGTTGTACATCGGGGGCGAAATCATCTTCCGCAATGCCTTGGGGATTGTCGAAAGACTGCAGGTATCAGAATCCATTGTGGGACTGACGGTGATTGCCGTCGGGACTTCCATACCGGACTGCGCCGCAAGTATCATCGCCGTTATCAAGAAGCAGAAGGATATCGCCATCGGCAATATCCTGGGCAGCAATATTTTCAATATTTTTCTGGTGTTGAGCGTGACGATTATCGCGTTCGACGGACCGGTTTTTTTCCACCGGGGCAATTTTTTCGATTACATCTCCGTCTCCATCCTCTCTTTTCTGTTTTTTCTCTTTGTCATCATCCGGCAGTCTTATGGCCGGGTCATGGGGATTCTTACGCTGGCCTTTTATCCGGCCACCCTCATGGTGCGGATCTGGTATTTTAATTGATCGTCTTTATCCAATAGTGGGCGGTTTGCGGATAATGACAGCATCGCGGGCGACAATATCCAGACGGGCGTTCCATCTTGCCGCCAGCCAGACGAATGTCGCATGCGAGAAAAAGCAGACATGGGTAAGATCGTTTTTATAATGCCAGCCGGCAAACCGGGTGCGGTCGATGACCAGTTTGGTCATGATGCCCAGCAGGCCGCCGGGCCTGAGGAGGCGATACAGGAGATCGAGTTGCGCCCCTGGGTGGTGCAGGTGTTCGACCACTTCTGTGGCCGTAATAAAGTCATACCGTCGGGCAAGCACAGCGGGCTGATCGGCGTAAAACAGGTCATATAGGGTTACGTCATGGCCGGCGTCCGCCAGCATGACCGAAAGGGTTGGCCCGGGTCCCGAACCGAAATCCAGCCCCTGGCTCCCGGGGGCCAGACGTTCCTGCAGCGGAAGGAACAATCGGCTCAGGAATTGCCGGTAGCCCGGGTCGTCGGGCAGGTTCTGGTGCCGGTCATACTCGGCTTTTTCCTCTTTGCGGCTAATATAAAATATCGGCGGCACGAACACCAGGCGGCAGACCTGGCAGCGATAATATTCCCGCCGCCGGTCCTGGTGGAAGGGATACGCTTGAAGACCGCCGCACAGTGGGCAGCCGGGCGTGTTGTCATTGGGTTTCAACAATTTCGTACCATGATCGGCACACCGGCCTTTTGGCGGGCGGCCCCGTCGCTTTGGCGCTGAAAGAATCTATTCGATACGCTTTATTTCATCGAAGCGGTTATGTCTTTGGCGGCTGTCCCCAGAAGAAGGGTGTCGATGCCGACGGCGATCAACGTGTATCCGCTCTGGATGTAGGGCTCAACCGCCTCAACTGTCGAACCAAAAATTCCGAGCGGAATATTGGCCTGCCCGGCGGATTGTTTCACTCGCGATATGGCGTTTTGAACCTCGGTGTCGGTCGTTTGTCCTATTTTCCCCATGCTGGCCGAGAGGTCGTATGGTCCGATAAACAAACTATCGATACCGGGTACGTTGATCAAGTTTTGGATATTGCCCACCGCATCGATATGTTCAATTTGAATAATGACAGCAATGTCCTCGTTGGCGGATAAAAGGTATTCCTGCAATTTATCTCCGTATCCTTGAGCCCTTGCAACACCAACACTCCGCAGGCCTTCAGGGGGATACTTGCACAGCTGCACCGCCCGCTGCGCTTCTTCCGTTGTGCGAACGTTCGGTACGATAATGCCGGCGGCGCCGATATCGAGTGCTTTTTTAATCCAAACGTCATCGTTCGATGGCACACGGATGACACACGGGGTTTGCGGTGCTGCGGCTTGCAAAATGACCTGAACATCCCTGATGGTCATCGCACTATGTTCAAGATCGACAAAAAGCCAGTCAAACCCGGCCGCACAAAATATCTCGGCAATTTCAGGTGCGGGGAGTGTTATGATCGTTCCAATGAGTAGATTGTGCCGGATGAGTTTGTCTTTAAAGGATGGTTCCATACACCGTGCTCCCTTGTGAATTAGCGAGATAGCCCCGTCGTTACGGTTGTGCTTGCCGCCGGCCGGGGCTGTAAAGGCCTTTTATGGGTGGGCACTATCTAATTGGCAATGTTTTGAAACCGAATAAATAACGCCAGTCCGGTGAAAACCAGAAGAATTCCTGCCAGGGCCATGCCGTTGGGTAAAGGGGCACCCAGAATCAAGATTTCACCGATCATTGCGAAAATAACTTCACTTGATTGGGTCGCGTCAACCGCGGCCAACTCGCTGGCACTTCTGGATTTGTTACGGGCAAAGAGGAAAAGACTCGTCGCCAGAATCCCGGAAAAAAGGGCCACCAGGGCCGTGTTGATAAGCTGCCCCTTAGATGGAAGGGGGGGCGTTTTAATCGCAACAAGAAGTATCCAAAAAGGGACGGACCCCAGGGATAACAGCAGCACTTTGTTAAACGGGTTTTCCAGCAGAGGGTCTTTAATATCGGGGAGGTATTTGTTGCCATTTTTAGCTTCCCATACGAGTTGGTTGCCCGTCGGATAGCAAAACGCTGCGACTAAAACAGGCAAGGCACCCATCAGCAACTCTTTCAGAGGTGACATTTGGACATGGCTCAGGTTGACCATCAACACACCAATTAATACGATAAATGAAAACAGCCATATTTTTTTAGGAAATGCTCTTCCAAAACCCGTCAAGACAACCAGGGTGGCCATAATGGTAAGCTGCCAGGTTGTCGCAACAACCCACCCGGGAGCATGATCGGCGCTAAAACATATCAGCGCGTAAAATCCGCCAAAACCGATACTCCCGGCGATGATCCAGAACTTCCAGTGTTTTAAAAAAAGTCGAAATATGCGGCCGGGCGCTTTGATACCCTGAAAGAGGGACAGACCGGCAACCAAAAACAGGATCATATAGACATACCGAAGGCAAGCTGACCATACCCAGTGCCCGCCCTCTAAACTCATCATTCGGTTCAGGATGAACGTTGAGCTGAAAAACAGGCCTGATAGAATCCCAATTGAAATCAGTACAATCATCGTATTCGTTTATCCCGTGCTGCCAACAAGCGACCGCCAAGAGCGTGTGTCACATTTTTATATCAAGACCATACTTATCGTTAAGGGTGTGAAGAATTTTATCCCAGTTGTTTTGCAACCAACCACCTAATTCCGACATCAGCGCGTCACCTCTTTCCATATCACTTCGGTTTTCTTCGGTATCAAGCCCGGATAGAATAAGGCTTATGGCAGGAATGAATTTATCTGAAACAGCATCCCCCCATCCGTCGTATATATTATTAAGAATTTGGGTGTCACATTCAGCTAACTGGTTTTTGGAATTATTCAACAAATCTTTAACCTTTTCCAATTCCGCACTTCGATCTTGTGAATATTCCAATTCCTGCGAAATTTTATTGGCGGTATTAAATAATTCGTATCCGGCAAAAAAAGCATCGATGCTCTGACGTACTTCCGGTGCTATTTGAGAATTTACAGGTCTTTTGGGAACTGAAAATTCATACAAACCAAGCGGTTTTAAAATCCAACCAAAGGGCGGAGCGATAAGCTTTGGGGAAAATGCGAAAACGATGAAGGCCACAATAGCAACTAGGGAGCAGGCGGTCGAGCCTTTTCGGGCTTTCTGGACATTATTAACCGCCTGACCTCTTGACCTCTCCTGGTAGGCCAACCAACCCATAGGCGAGGCGCACCATATGAATCCTGAAACCCAATACAGCCAGGGCCAGGTAACACCGGACCGTTGCGCATACTTGATCGTTATGACGACACAAACGGCGGACCATAAGCCCCAAAAAAAGATCTGGGAAATCCCGGCGATTCCCCTGAGTGAGAAAATAAGCATTTTGGGTGGATTATCGGATTTCGCAAGAAGCGCTAATTGAGAAAGAAATGTCATTACGCCGAACGAAAAAAAGAAAAGCGATAGAAGTCCTGAAATAAAAAGAAGACCATTAAAGAATAAATAATTCATCAGTCATAAATCCTATTGCGCAACAGCGGCGTTCAACCCCGACGTCATCCACGTAGCACGGGGATCACGTCGGGGTTGTAAAAGTCTTGTTAGACGTGGTCTGTCTTCCAAGGTCCCATCCAATATACGATAAGATTCCGGTCTGCATCCCCCTGCGTTGGTCAGCCGGCAGTCATTCGAAACCCCTCGCGGGGGGGGGGTTGACTCCGTCCGGCTAAGCGTCTTTCACAACCTTCGCGACGTATACGCCATTCGTCGCTGTTTGGCCCTGAATCGGATTGGCAAACTCGACGACATGCCCATCGACCTTATCGAACACATGGGACAAAATAGCCAGAAATCTATTGTCGGGCGCGTCATTGGACCACAATCCGAACACACCCCCCGGCCTGAGAAACGCTCGCAGGCGAACCATGCCCTCCTCCGAATAGAGGTCGGCGTGCCGTGGATTGAGCAAGGCCTCCGGCGTGTGATCAATATCAAGAAGGATGGCATCGAATGCGTGTCCAGGAACATCCGGGTCGAAGCCGTCACCTCGTGCGAGCGCAAAGAAATCCTCATGGTAATAGCGGCATCGCGTATCTTTCGAAAGCAGCCTTCCATTGGGGACAAGTTCACGTTGGTGCCAATCAATCACGGGCGCCAGGGCCTCCACCACAATCATTCGAGCGACCTGGTTATAGTCCAAAACGGCCGCCGCGGTGTAACCCAAACCCAATCCCCCGACCACGACATCCCATCCTTCGCCCGAAAGTTCGTTCAACCCGATATTGGTCAGCGCCACTTCGCCTTCATGAAATAGAGACGACATGAGGTATTCATCATTGAGTTTTACTTCGAATATTTCACGCCCATCCATGCTCAAGACACGCCGCCGCCGCAGAATCAATTCACCAAGCGCTGTTTGCTGGTAATCCAGTTCTTCGAAGTTCACACGCATGCCATCCTTTTTATGATCGATCATTTGAGATGTTCAAATGACGGTTTGTAAGTGATACGGGGGTCGAAGCCGTGCGAATCAATGGCGGTGTTTACGATTCGCAACGCGCCAAAAGGTTGGATGCTAAATAGGCATCCAAACCGCCGGTCTTCGAAATTTCTTCCAATTGCATGAGGACAGAATGTCACGGCCCAGGTCGATTTCATCGCTGAAAATCTTCGAGCGATTCCAGGTGTGCGGCATCGCCCCAGGTTTTAATCACCCAGCGGGTCGCGCCGTAAAAGGTGCCGTAATGGATCACGCTGAGGCTGGCATTGGCGGGCAGGACACAGCGTGGTTGACCCAGGTCGAGGTGGGCGACGTAGCGAAAGAAATTCTCCAGAACGCCGCCGTGGGTGACAAGGGCCGCCGTCGTTCCGCGACTTTTCTGCGACCATTCTTCTATGACATTGATGCTCTTGGCATAGTGCTGGCGGTGCGTTTCGCCTTCAGGGATTAGAAAATCCGGGTCTTCGGTGATCAGTTCCTGATACATCCCGGGGTGCGTCTCAAGGATTTCCCCGGCAGTCAACCCCTCGAGAACCCCATAGTGTCGCTCCCGCAGGCGCGGATCCGATTGAACCGGGTGCCCTGTGTATTTGGCGATAATGGCGGCGGTTTCCCTGGCACGGCCGAGGTCGCTGCTGATCAGGCTGTCGATCGTCATGGCGTGCAGCCGTTTTCCCAGAGCGTGGGCCTGGGCACGTCCGCGGGCGGTCAACGAACTGTCCCCGTGGCCTTGAAAGCGCATGGCATGGTTCCAGACCGTTTCGCCATGACGAATGACGATCAATGTGACGGTGGGCGATGGCAAGGTTCTATTTCCCTTTTTTAAAAATGGTTCAGCGTTGACCCCCTATCGGCTTATTGCGCGGAGATGGCCAGTAAACTAAAAAAGCGGGGGACGGTTTGCGCCGTCTCCCGCTTTTGTGGGTTTTTCAGAACCGTTGAGGATTCTTCTCAGCGGCCGGCTTCTTCAACCGGAGGCTGATTTTCAGAAGCCTCTTTGAGTTCCAGGGCTTCCGCCTCCAGCGCGGCTTTTTCAGCCGCGGCTTTCTCCGCCTCGGCTTTGGTCTTTTCCCGATCGGCCAGGATCGTTTCAGCGTCCTCGATTTTGCGTTGGACCAGGTCCGCTTCCGCGGCGCTCAAATCATACTGGGCCGCTTCTTTCAGGAAACCGATAGCCGCGGTCGCACTCTCGATGGTGCCCCGGTTGAGCGCGGCCTGAGCCTTGTGGATCAAGGTCTGCATGCGGATGCCCACCATACGGGCGCGTGCGGCATCCCGCAGTTCCCGGTTGGGGGCGTAAGAGACCGCCTTTTCAAGGTTCTGGGTCAGTCCGGCCGCATCGGGCACTCCCGGAACTTCGAGAATCGCATCGGCCTGGTCAATGTAATACTGGTACATCAGTCGATAGGCGTCTTGCCAGGCGTACACGTCTTTCTGCTCCTGGGGCATCTGGATGCCCGGCATGATCATCAGGCGGGTCTTGCCCATCGGGGCAAAGGTGCCGCGCCAGATTTCCACAGCGCCGTCTTTTTCTTCGATATAGTAGTTCTTGGTGTTGGAATAGCTGGAAAAGATCAGCAGCACGATGATGGCGCAAAAGCCGATAATTCCGATTTTAATCGGGTTAATACGGCCCCCGAACCCGGTGGCCGATTCCGCGGCCTTGCGCTGGGCCTCTTCCTCGGCTTTACGTTTGGCTTCCTCTTCAGCCTTGCGCTGGGCCTCTTCCTCGGCTTTACGTTTGGCTTCCTCTTCAGCCTTGCGCTGGGCCTCTTCCTCAGCTTTACGTTTGGCTTCTTCTTCAGCCTTGCGCTGGGCCTCTTGCTCGGCTTTACGCTTGGCTTCCTCTTCAGCCTTGCGCTGGGCCTCTTGCTCGGCTTTACGCTTGGCTTCCTCTTCAGCCTTGCGCTGGGCCTCTTGCTCGGCTTTGCGCTTGGCTTCCTCTTCAGCCTTGCGCTGGGCCTCTTGCTCGGCTTTACGTTTGGCTTCCTCTTCAGCCTTGCGCTGGGCCTCTTGCTCGGCTTTGCGCTTGGCTTCCTCTTCAGCCTTGCGTTTGGCCTCTTGCTCGGCTTTGCGCTTGGCTTCCTCTTCGGCCTTTCGTTTGGCCTCTTCCTCGGCCTTGCGTTTGGCCTCTTGCTCGGCTTTACGCTTGGCTTCCTCTTTGGCTTTGGCGGCAAGTTCCGCGGCGGCTTTGGTGGTACCCGCTTTTTTCTCCGTTGTCTTCTTTTTCGGCGCAGTTGCCTTTTTGGCTTTGGCCGTGGCGGTTTTCATGGCTTTGGTGGCCGTCTTACTTTTAGCGGCGGTTTTTTTAGTCGCCTTCTTTTTGTTCGCTTTGGCTGCCGCCTTTTTCTTGGAAGTGGATTCGAGTAAGCTGTCTTTTCCCATAGAAACCCCTTTAAAATGGATGTTGATGCCGCCGCCGAAAGCACAGGTCCAGCCGTATTCACGTCCGGGTGCCTATCCCATGAGGAATGCGCATCAGAATTAATTCAATCTGAGCAGCACGCTGCATCCCGCGACGATTGTCGTGTGAGCGTCACCCATCACGACTTGAGATATGCGAAACCTGAATCTGACGCTTTTTACGGGTCCATCAATGTTGGTGGCCTGAAAAAGAAAAGGTCATCAAACAATGTTTCTTACAAGATTTGCGTCTTATTTTGCAATGATTAATTTGTCGGGAAGGCCAAAATCCGTTATGCTGTAATCGGTTAGTCGGACAGACCTCTTCTTCTAATGGCGGAGAAGCGACAATGACGATTCGTCCTGAATTATCGGTTAAATACGATCAATTGAGAAATATCCTCGAACCACTGCCGTCCCTGGCGGTGGCCTTTTCGGGAGGGGTGGACAGTTCCCTCCTGCTGGCGGCGGCCGTTGATGCACTGGGCGGCCGTGTCGTCGCCCTGACCGCCGATTCCCCCGTGCACCCCGCCCGGGAAATTAGAGCGGCGATCGAAACCGGCAGCCTCCTCAAGGTGCGTCACATACTGGTGCGGACGGACGAAATGGATCGATCGGCATTTCGGGCCAACACGCCGGACCGGTGTTACATTTGCAAAAAAATAATCTTCAAACAACTCATGGCGGCGGCCACCGTTTTGGGAATTGATCATGTGGCGCACGGCGTCAACCTGGACGATTTCAGTGATTATCGACCGGGCCTGCGTGCGGCGTCGGAAATGCAGGTCATCTCCCCTCTGGTGGACGCCGGCCTGTCGAAGGCCGAAATCCGCCTGTTGGCAAAAAGTCTGGGACTGCCCAACTGGAATCGCCCGGCTATGGCTTGCCTGGCCTCACGCATACCCTATGATACCGCTCTCAGCAATTCGCTCCTGGCGCGGGTGGAGGCGGCCGAAAACCTGCTGGAAGATCTCGGTTTCCGAGGCGGGCGTGTCCGCTGCCATGGGGATGTGGCGCGCATCGAACTGGCCACCGGGGAGGACATGGCCCGGGCGCTTGGCGACGAATGCCGGAAGCGCCTGGTCCAGGGGATCAAATCGGCCGGTTTTGCCTACGTGGCCCTCGATATGGAAGGCTATCGACAGGGCAGCCTGAACGACCCCCTGGCCCGTCGTGGCGACAAGTGAACCGCCCCTCGGTATTAAAAGGGCCAGAACATGGGGATCAGGAGGGTACCAGCAGCGACGACCATCAGGTTGAGCGGCAAGCCCAGCTTGAGATAATCCACAAAACGATAATTGCCTGGCCCATAGACCATGAGATTGGTCTGGTAACCGATGGGTGAAGCAAAGCAGGCACTGGCGCCGAAGCACACGGCGATGATGAAGGGACGCGGATCGACGCCCAGTGAAAGGGCGGTGGATATGGCCACGGGCAGCAACAGGACGGCCGTGGCGTTGTTGCTTAAAACCTGGGTGCCGAAGCTGGTGAGCAACAGAAAGCCGGCCAGAACGACCGAAGGGCCGGCGCCGGTAAAAAGCTGCAGGAAAGCGTGGGCATAAAAATCCGTGGCTCCGGTTTTCTGCATGGCCTGGCCCAGCGCGATGGTCCCCACGATCAGCAGCAACACATCCGCCTGCAACTCGCGATAGGCCGTGCGCAGTTGCAGACACCCCGTCAGAATCATCAACAATACACCGGCCATGGCCGCCACCATGATGGACAAGATCCCCGTGGCGGCCGTCGCCACAACCCCGCCAAAGATCATCAGGGCCCGGCCGGCGAGCCGTTTATGGACGATCTCGTGATGAACATCTTCGATCACGATGAAGTCACCCTCGTTTCGCAGGCGCGCCAGTTGGTCCAGGGGGGCGCGCACCAGGAGGATGTCTCCCACCCGCAGCCGCCGTTTATGGATTTTAAGGTCGGCATAGTGATGACTGCGACGCTTGATGGCAAGAATCTGAATGCTTTCGTCTCCGAACAGGCTTGTATCCGGCACCTTCGCGCCCAGCAGGCGCGATTGGGGCGGGAGCACGAGCTCCACGATCAGGTGGTCCTGGTCGGCGCCTTTGGTTGCCAGGTCGGCCTGCTCATGGGGTAATTCGGCCAGGCCTTCCGCCAGCGCGGCCACGATATCGGTGGCCGAACTCTTCACCAGCAGCAGGTCGGCGGCGGCAAAGCGCAGGCCGGCTTCATCCGGGTAATGGATATCGGAGCCCCGCACCACCTCGACAATTTCCAGGGCCGGGTACCGGTCGGTAAGCGCGTCGGGGGGCTGGCCGATGAGCGCGCTGCTGGCGGGCAGCTCGAGCTCCGACAAATAGGTCCGATCGGCGCCATTGTCCACGTGGCAGGTTGCGGCGGCATGACCGGGCATGAAGCGTGAGGCCGTCAGGGTCAAAAAGCCGATGCCGAGCACGGCCACGGGCAGCCCCACCCAGGCCAGCTCGAACATCCCGATCGGGGCATACCCGGCCTGGACGCTGAGGTCGCTGACGATAATGTTGGTGGATGTCCCCACCAGGGTGCAGGTGCCTGCCAGGATGGAAGCATACGAAATCGGAATCAGAAACTTGGAGGGGCTGATCCCGTATTCGCAGCTGATCGCCATCATGATCGGGATGAAAAGGACCACCACCGGTGTATTGTTGATGAACGCCGAGGCGATTGCCACGATGACCAGGCTCATTAGAAGCGCCAGCCGGTGGTTGCCCCGGGCCATGGCAATCACCCGCTGGCCGATGAAGCCCACGGCGCCGGTCCGGATCATGCCCCGGCTCATGAGAAACATGGACGCCACGGTGATGACGGCCGGGTTGGCAAACCCGGCCACGGCTTCATCCGGTCGCAAGACGCCGGTCACGGTCAGGGCGACCATGATGCCGACCGCCACCAGGTCCACCGGTGCCTTATCGGTGATCAACAGCACCAGTGTCACCAGCAGGATTGCGGATATCAGCCAGATCGTCATGGTTTTTTAGCTCCTCGTGTTAATGGTTGGCCAACCGAGAGTGGTTTCAGAGATTCTAAGACAGAATTCGGCACGTGCCAACATTTTTACCACCATCGGCAGGGGGATCTATGTTTCCGGGCGACGTCGATGCGAAAGAAGTGATATAGAACAATGGAAAGGGCTGTTCGACCGGATGAAGCGACACCTGCTTTCGCACTGTCGAAACGTCCGGGCGTTGCCCATAGAGAGGGGATACTATGGACGCCATCGCGTTGACACAAAAACTGGTACAGTTTGAGACATGCAACCCGCCGGGCCATGAGGAAGCCTGCGCCCGGTTTCTCGCTGCGATGCTGCGGGAGGCCGGTTTTGAGGTGAAAGAACACGCCTTTGCGGCGGGGCGCCCCAGTCTGATTGCCCGGGGACCCGGGACGTCGAACCGGCCGCCCATTTGTCTTTCCGGTCACCTGGACACCGTGCCGCTGGGGGCGGCGAACTGGACCCGGGATCCGTTGGCCGGGACTATCGAGGGCGATCGACTCTACGGGCGCGGGAGCAGTGACATGAAAAGCGGGGTTGCCGCCATGGTGGCGGCGGCCTGCGCGGTCGGGCCGCATCCCGAGGTGTGCCTGGTATTGACGGCCGGCGAAGAAAACGGCTGCGAGGGGGCCCAGTTCCTGGCGGACCAGGGCCTGCTGCCGCAGCCGATCGGTGCTCTGGTGGTGGGGGAACCCACCGCCAATGCGCCTCTGGTCGGGCACAAAGGCGTATTATGGCTGGAAATAGCGATTTCCGGGCGCGCCGCCCACGGTTCCACACCGGAGCTGGGGGATAACGCCATATACAAGGCCGCCCGACTGGTTCAGAAGCTGGAAGCGTTCCAGTTCGATGCCGCGTCCCATTCCGTGCTGGGGGATCCGACCCTCAACGTGGGCACCGTCCGGGGCGGTGTGAACATTAATTCCGTGCCGGACCGTGCCGTGATCGGGGTGGATATCCGCACGGTTCCAGGCATGCCGCATGCAGCGATCATCGCGGCGCTGGCCCGCTGCAGCGAGGACGCGCTGCGCATCACCCCCCTGGCCGACATGGCCTGTGTGGCCAGCGACCCGACCCATGCGTGGATGCAAACGGTGTTCGACGTGGTGGCGGCGCATACCGGCCAACGGCCTGTTCCGCGGGGGGCGTCTTATTTCACTGATGCGGCTGCGCTGCGGTCCGTCGGTCAGTCCCCGCCGACGGTGATACTGGGCCCGGGCGAGCCGTCCCAAGCCCACCAGACGGACGAATTCGTTTTACTATCCCGCATTGACGCGGCGGTCGCGATCTACACCAGCCTTCTGCAGTCCTGGTGCGAGGGGCCGTCGACCGGGGTTGCCCCCGAACGATGATCGGTATAAGGGATAGCTGTGGCTGGTGTTTGACCGTATGGACGCGCAACGCATGCAGGAGGTGAATCTCATGGGAAAGGGCGACCGGAAGAGCAGAAAAGGCAAGATCTGGCGCGGGACGAATGGGAAGACGCGCCCCAAGAATAAAAATAAAACCAAGAAATAACGGGTCTGCGGACGGACCGGGAACCGTTCCGGGTATCGATCCGGAAGCGGAGGGGGCCCGGACATCGATGTCGGGCGCCTCGGGAAGCGATCATGATTGATCGACAGCGCATAGAAACGCCGGCCGTGGTCATTCAGCGGCCAACGCTGGATGACAACATCCGGTGCATGCAGACCCTTGCCCGGAAACATGGTCTGCGGCTGCGGCCCCACATCAAAACCCACAAATGTCTGGCCATTGCACGCCTGCAGATGGCGGCCGGGGCCTGCGGCATTACCGCCGCCAAGGTGGATGAGGCCCTGCCGTTTATCCGCGACGGGATTGCTTCGGTGACCCTGGCCCAACCCCAGATGATCGCAAGCAAGCTGGATCGGCTGATGGCGGCCGCCCAAGCGCACCGCTGTGATCTGCGGCTGATTGTGGACAGTCGCGCCGGACTGGATCTTCTGGCAAGCCGGGCGGTCGAACAGCACTTCACTCCGGGAGTGTTCATCAAAATCGATGTGGGGCTGCACCGTTGCGGATGCCGGCCGGACGATCCCGCCATCCTGGCCCTGGCGGAGACCATCCGACAACACCCCCGGCTGCAGTTTGTCGGGTTGTTGTCCCATGCCGGCCACGCCTATGGCGCGGCGGACCGCACGGCGGTTGCGGCCATCGCCGAAGACGAACGGCGCACCATGCTGGCGGTGGCCCGGCGTCTGGAGGACGCGGGGATTCCGGTCCCGGAGATATCCGTGGGGTCGACCCCCACCGTTCTGGCGGCCACGCAGTTCGGCGGCCTCACCGAAATCCGTCCGGGCAATTACGTCTTTATGGACCAGGCCCCCCTGCGGTTGGGACTGATTGCGCCGGAACAGGTGGCCCTGACGGTGTTGACCACGGTGATCAGCCGGAATCCGGACTTTCTGATCGTTGATGCCGGCTCCAAAACATTCAGTTCGGACATGGGGGCCCACGGGGCCGGGCGTGGGGTCGGATTCGGTGTCGGCTGGCCGCGGGCGTGTTTCGGCGACGACGAGCAGGCGTTGACCATCGTCCGACTGTCGGAAGAACATGGGTTTATTCCCCGTGGCAATAGCGACCTGGCCCTGGGGACGTGTGTGCGTGTCATCCCGAACCACGCCTGCCCGGTGGCCAACCTGGCCCGGACACTGGTGGTTCTGGACGGCGACGATGTTTATGAATGGCCGGTGGATGCCCGTGGTCGGGTGCGGTAAACGTGCCCCGGGGAAAGGAAATGATGGATAAGGACCCGAAGGGACAACCGTTGACCGGTGCCGATGTGCCACCCCAACCGGCGCCGCTCCGGCCGGCCGCGACGCTGGTGTTGCTGCGGGAGGGTGCGGCGGACATGGAGGTGTTGCTGCTGCGCCGGGGGCGTCAACTGTCGGCCTTTGCCGGGGGCTGGGTTTTTCCGGGCGGCGCGTTGGATCCCGTGGACGGTTGCGCCGACGGATGGGAATCGGTCCCGGCGGTCGCAAGACATACGGCGGTGCGGGAACTGAAGGAAGAAACCGGGCTGGGCATCCATCCCGATGCACTGGTGCCGTTGTCGCGCTGGACCGCCCCGGTCGTCATGCCCCGCCGGTTCGACACCTGGTTTTTTATGGCAAGGGCCCCGGAAGATCGGGTGCGGATCGATCGCGGTGAAATCCAAGACCACCGTTGGGCGTCCCCCCGGGAAGCGCTGGAAGAGCATCGCGCCGGCCACATGTCCCTTTTCCCGCCCACCTGGGTCACCCTGTACCATTTGACCGCCTTCCATGGAGGCGATGCGGCGCTTGCGGCCGCCGGTGCGCAGGTACCCTATCATTTTGCCCCCCGCGTGGTTAAGCAGGGCCCGGATATGTGTTTTCTTTATGACGGTGATGAAGCCTATGGGCATCTTCGCATCGATCAGCCGGGGACCCGGCACCGCCTTTGGGTGCGAAAAGACGCATGGCAATACGAACGTTCTTCGGGTCAAGGCCCGCCCTGAACCGCCTTCCGCCTCTTGACACCCCGGCCGGATTGGATGACAAGGAGCCAGACACAAACCGACGGAACCCCTTCAGGTGCGAATGACCGTCGCAGATAACACAGAGATCATGCCAAGGGAGAATTCACGATGATTGTTGTGACCGGTGGGGCCGGGTTTATCGGCAGCGCTCTGGTGTGGGCGCTCAACAGGGGCGGCGAGGACGATATCCTGATCGTCGACCAGTTGCGTGAGACGGAAAAGTGGAAGAACCTGGTGGGGTTGCGTTTCAACGATTACCTGGACAAAGCTGTTTTTATCGACCAGCTCACCCGGGGGCATTTCGGTGATCGCATTCGGGCGATTCTGCACATGGGGGCCTGTTCCGCCACGACGGAAAAAGATGCCGATTACCTGATGGAGAATAACTATCGCTACACGGCCCGCATCGCGGCCTGGCGCGAAACGCAGCCCGGCTGCCGTCTGATTTATGCCTCCAGCGCCGCGACATACGGCGACGGAGCCCGGGGATACGGTGACGATGAAGCGGACCTGTTGAATCTCCGCCCGCTGAACATGTATGGCTATTCCAAGCATTTATTCGATCTTTTGGCCCTGCGCGAAGGCTGGCTGAAGCACATCGTGGGACTGAAGTATTTCAATGTTTTCGGGCCCAACGAATACCACAAGGACGATATGCGCAGCGTGATCAACAAAGCCTATCCCCAGGTGCGCGACGAGGGCCGGATGCGCCTCTTCAAGTCGCATCGGCCGGATTACCAGGACGGGGAGCAGTTGCGCGATTTCATCTACGTCAAGGATGCCGTGGACATGACGCTGTTCTTCCTGGAGAACCCCGACCTCGGCGGGATCTACAATATCGGCACCGGCCGGGCCCAGTCCTGGAATGACGTGGCGGCGGGCCTGTTCAAAGCGGCCGGCCGGCCGTTGAACATCGACTACATCCCCATGCCGGATCACCTGCAGGGGAAATACCAGTATTATACGTGCGCCGACCTCACGAAACTGGAGGCCGCCGGATGGTCGACGCCCTGCCGCCCTCTCGAAGCCGCCATCGAAGATTACGTTTGTCATTATCTATCATCCAATGCCCATCTGTCGTCGGGCTGACACAAAGACCGGATGTATTCCCCTGTTGCAGAGAGGTGAACTTCTGTGAATACGACGGCCGTAGCGTTGGTGCTGATCTCGGCCGTGATGCACGCCGTTCGCAATTTCCTGACGAAGACGGCCCATGACAAACAGGTCTTCGTGTGGTGGTACGAATTGCTGGGGCTGCTGTTCTTCGCGCCGGTCTTTGTCTACGGTCTTTGGCAGGCGTCCTTCGACCTGGAAGGCATCTGGCCGATTGCAGCACTCTCCGGGCTGCTGCACTTTCTATACTGGTTGTGGTTGTCACGGTCGCTCGATGAGGGCGATCTGTCCCGTGTCTACCCCATTTCGCGATCCGCTCCGGCGCTGGTCTGCGTGATTGCGGTCGTGTTTATGGGGGAAAACATCAGCGTATGGGGTGCGGTCGGCATTCTCCTGGCGGCCTTGGGGGTGTACACCATCAGCCTGAATCGTTTGACCCCGGCCGCGCTGATCCAGCCGTTGCGCAATTTCCGGAACGATGCGGCCACGCGCTATGCCCTGTTGACCCTTTTGGCCGTGGCCGCCTATTCCCTGGTGGACAAACAGGCCGTGACGCGTTTTCATCCGGTGGCTTTCGCGTTCATCTATCCCTGGTTCAGCATGGCGCTATTGTCCGGATACATAACGAAGGTTAAGCGGGAGGGCGCCTTGCGGCGGGAGTGGCGGACGAACCGTCGGTCGATTCTGGCGTGCGGGGTGTTGGGGATTTTCGGTTACTTTCTGATCCTGATGGCGTTTTCGCTCGAACGGATCAGTTACGTGGTCGGGCTGCGGCAGATCAGTATCGTCTTCTCGGTCCTGCTGGGCGTCCTCGTTCTGAAGGAACGCCACGGGCGACAAAGGATGCTGTCCGCCGTCATGATATTCGTCGGGGTGTTCCTGATTGCCCGGGCCGGATGACGGTATTCAAGGGAACGGCAAATGCCAACAAGAAAAGGAGACCATATGTTCGAACAGGTCATGGCCGCCCGTCAGCGTCTGGAGGGACAGGCCCATGTCACGCCGGTGATGACGTCGACCACCTTCAACGACCGGGTCGGGGCGGACGTATTTTTCAAATGTGAGAATTTCCAACGCGTCGGGGCTTTCAAGTTCCGGGGCGCCTTCAACGCTGTGGCCTGTTTGCCGGAGGATGTGCGCAAAAAAGGCTTGATTACCTTTTCTTCCGGAAACCATGCCCAGGCCGTGGCCCTGGTGGGTCGCCTGATGAATGTGCCCGTCACCGTCGTCATGCCGGCCAATGCGCCGGTGACCAAACGGGCGGCTACGGAAGGCTATGGTGCCGAAGTCGTTCTCTACGACCCGCGACAGGCCTCGCGGGATGATCTGGCCCGGGCCCTCCAGGAAGAACGGGGGGGTGTCCTGGTGCCGCCCTACGATCACCCGGACATCATCGCCGGACAGGGCACGGCCACACTGGAAATGCACCGCCAGGTGGGGTCCTTGGATATGCTGCTGGTGCCCTGCGGCGGGGGCGGTCTGCTGAGCGGTTCGGCGGTGGCCGCCCGTGGTGTGATGCCGGGCTGCCGGGTGATCGGGGTCGAACCGGAGCTGGCCGACGATGCCACCCGCTCTTTCCGAACCGGAGTTCTGCACCGGGTGGACAACCCGCCCACCATTGCCGACGGCACGCGCACGCCGTCACTGGGGGAACTCACCTTCCCCCTGATCCGCGAATTCGTCAGCGATATGCAGACCGTTTCCGAAACGGCGATTATGGCCGCCGTGCGCTTTCTTTTCTTCCGGATGAAAATCGTTGTCGAGCCTTCCGGCGTATTAGGCGTGGCCGCCCTGCTCAGCGGGGCCGTGAAACCGGAGGGGCGCATCGGTGTCGTGCTGAGTGGCGGCAACATCGACCACGCGACCATGACCCATATTCTCAGCGCCGCGTCGGATGACGCCTGACCGCCGGGTGGACGGGCCGGCTATTGCAAAGCCCGGCAAATGACGTTAGATATTTACGCATCACCGGGCCGCAGGCCGACCAATCCGAGATTCGGAGCGACAAGAGACGGATGATTGAATCATCGATGCAGCTTGAATGTAAGAACATGACCTTCCGGTATCCGGGAACGGATACGAGCGTTTTCGAAGATCTCTCTTTTCATATGGCAGGCCCCGGTTTCAATGCCCTCTTCGGCCCTTCGGGGGTTGGAAAAACTTCCATTGCCCGCATGCTGATCGGTGACCTGGAAGACTTTTCAGGGCAGTTGCAGACCCGGAATATCGACCGCATTCTCTACTCCTACAATCTTGAGCGGCTCCCGGGGTGGTCGGCCGTCGGCAAGCATCTGGAGCGGATTACGACGCCTGAACAACAGACCCGAAGAGAGCATTTGGTCGATCTTTTCGGGATGACGCCCTATATCGGATCGCGTTTTTCACAGTTGTCCCTTGGGCAGAAGAACCGGATCAACCTGATCCGTTATCTTCTGCAGGATTTCCAGATGCTGATCATGGACGAGAGCCTGGCCAACGTGGATGAACTCACCCGCGAGAAAATTATCTTCAACATCAAGGCCCTTTTCCCGGACAAGTTTTTCATCTACATCTCTCACAATATCATCGAGGTGTCCAAGTTCTGCCGGGATATTCTGGTAATGACGGGGCCCGGCAAGAAACGGGCGACTGTGGTGGTGAAGGGGCAGGACCAGCACGCCGGGCAGTCGTTGAAACAGCAGCATCTCGAAACCACCATGCTGGAGATCATGAATGCTGCATAGACGGGTCTATCAGTTTTTCATTGTCTTCTGTCCTTGGCTTGGCACTGCTGCTCGGCATCAAGTATGCTCTGAATCTTTCCAATTATGTCATACCCGGCCCGGTGGAAATCTGGATGACCTGCCGGGAGGTGACCGGTCGCTACTTCGCCGATGTGATGGATACCATGCGGGTCGCGATTATCGGGCAGGTGCTGTCGATTTGCATGGCCGGTTTTATCGGCATTGTCGGCCGCCAGACCACCTGGCTGGGATCTTTTGTCAAGGTTGCGGCGTATAACGTCCAAGCCTATCCGATTGTGGCCCTGGCGCCCATCATCTTTATCCTGCTGGGGGATGGGTTTATATCCCGTTTGCTGATCGCGGCCATGATTTGCTATTTTCCGCTGCTGCTTTCGGTCCTCGGCATCATGGCCGAGCCGGTGAGGGACATCGAACATTTCTACCGGATGACGGGACGTCTGCGCTGGCAGCTGGAAGTTAAAATTCGTGCCTTTGAAAACATCGGCAAGCTGACCACGGTGGTGGCCGGCAGCGCCACCCTGGCCATGGCCGGGACGATTGTGGCCGAATTTATCGCGGCCAATGCCGGTATCGGGTATAGTATTCGGATCGCCCTTTACCAGAGCGACCTGGGCAAAATCCTGGTGGCCCTGTTCCTGATCGGCATATCGCTTTCGGTCTATCAGGGTCTGCTCGAGTGGTTGGGGGCGATTGTTCGTAAAGCCTGGGAGAACAAATGATTCCCGACGGAGCACCGCATGACGATGGGCGCGGTGATTCGATCTGGATCAGGGAGGAGGATGATATGCGGAACCATCGCGTGGCGACGACAGGGTGGGTGGTCGTCCGTATGCCTGATCATGGTTGCGGCTTTGCCACCCGCTATCGCGCACGGGGCCGAAAAAATCAACTACCGGTTGAAATGGATCTTCAACACCAGCGTGGTCGGCGATCTGTACGCCGATGTGCGCAAGGGAATTTGCCGCGGCAGGCCTGGATGTTACCGTAAAGCCCGGCGGGCCCGAGCGGGATGCCATCAAGGAACTGGAACTGGGACAGGCCCAGTTCGGGGTTGCTTCCGCGGACCAGGTGATTCGCGCCATGGCCAAGGGATCGCCGGTGGTGGTCATCGCACAACTGTTCCAGATCAATCCGCTGCAGTGGATCTATCGCCAGGCCGACCCGCCGATTGCGCGTCTCGAGGATTTGCGGGGACGCACCATCGGCATCACCTATGGCGGCAATGATGAAACCATTATGCGCACCATGCTGGCCATGGCCGGATTGACGGAACAGGATGTCCAACTGTTCAGCGTACGCTACGACTATACCCCGTTTTACCAGAAAAAAGTGGATATCTGGCCGGTGTATCGGAACACCCAGGGCATCTTTATCGGCCAGAAAATGACGGATGGCGGCGAACCGGTGCAGTTTTTCATTCCGTCCGATCACGGAATCCGGTTTGTGGCCAATTCCGTGGTCACCTCGCGCCAGATGGCCCTGGAGCGCCCGGAAACGGTGCGGCAATTCATCCAGGCGTTGTTGAAGGGCTGGGAGGCCGCGCTCGACCCCGCCAAGAGCGATATTGTCGTTCAGATGCTGCAGGAATTCGACAAGGATACGCCGCGGAAACAGCTGGCCGAGCAACTGGAGATTACCCGGCGTCTGGTTAAACCCGAATCCGGGATGGCCATCGGGATCATCGACAAAGAGGCCTGGATCCAGACAGAGAAGATCATGTACGACCAGAAGCAGATCGTGAAGCCCGTCCATGTCGAAACCGCTTTGATGCCGGGTTTTGCCTTTTGAGGCGACGCAGCGCGTGGGCAGGATTTCTCTCGGAGGGGATTATCCGTGTCTGCTGAAAGATTGCTTGCAACGTGTGATTGCGGCCCATGGCGGGAACAAACGCTGGGGCCACGCGAAGGCATTGCATGTCGACGTGCGTTGTGGTGGTGCGGCGCTGGCGGCCCGCTTTCAGCGCAAGGCCTACCGCCGTTACCGGGCCGTGGTAGATACCCGCACACCCCGGGTAAGGTTTACGCCTTTCAAGGGGCACCACGGTGTATTTACACCGGAACGGGTCTGGATCGAAACAGATCAGGGGACGGTGGTCCACGAGCGGACCCACCCGCGGGACTATTTCCCGAGTTGGCGGCGGCACATCTTGTGGGATCGTCTGGACGTCCTTTATTTCGGCGGCTATGCCATGTGGAATTACCTCTGCACACCGTTTTTGTGGCATGCGGAAGGCATTCAACTGGTGGAGGGCGCGCCCTGGCGGGAAGCAGGCGAAATCTGGCAGTCGTTGAAGGTTCGTTTTCCCGCGGGTTGGCCCACGCATTCTCCCGAGCAGATTTTCTACATCGACGACCGCGGTTACATTCGCCGTCATGATTACACGGCCCGCGTGATCGGTCCCTATGCCCGGGCGGCCCACTACAGTGACGATCATCGGGAGTTTGGCGGGCTGGTGTTCCCAACCCGGCGGCGGGTGTACCCGCGGCGGGGAGACAACCGATCTCTGCCGTTTCCAACGCTGATCTGGATTGACATCGACCACATCGACGTCATTGACGAGTGATGACGGCTTCCCTGCCGCCCGCACTCAGCGGAAGGCTTTTTAAATTTCGGACAGGACGAACGGATGACACACGCATTCTGGGATTGGTGGCAGCATTTGCCCCGCAGCATCGATCCGAATCTCTTCGAGATCGGATCTTTTCAACTTCGTTACTACGGCTTGATGTATATTGTTGCCTTTGCACTGACCTACGGGCTTCTCGTTTACCGGGCACGGAAAGATAATTTTAGCTGGTTTACGCCGGAACGCATCCAGGACCTGATGGTCTGGTGCATCGCCGGGACGATTCTGGGCGGCCGGTTGGGATATGTTCTTTTTTACGATTTCAGCTATTTTGCCGCCCATCCCCTTAAAATTATCCTGCCCTTCGATTTTTCCGATGGATTCCGTTTTACCGGCATCTCCGGCATGTCCTACCATGGCGGGGTCATCGGGGTGGCCGCGGCCGGATACTTCTTCAGCCGCCGGCACAAACTTCCCTTCGTCACGATGATGGATTTTGTCGCGCCGGCCGCACCGCTGGGATATACCTTCGGGCGTATCGGTAATTTTATCAACGGGGAGCTGTACGGTCGTGTCACCGAAGTGCCCTGGGGAATGCTTTTCCCATTGGACCCCATCCACCAATTGCGCCATCCCTCCCAGTTGTACGAGGCGTTCTTCGAGGGGATTTTTCTTTTCATACTGCTGTGGTCGGTGCGCAATCATCCGCGCTGCCGAGGGGGCTTGCTGGGACTGTATCTGATCGGTTACGGCACGGTGCGCTTCGGCATCGAGTTCTTCCGTGAGCCGGATCCGCATTTGATGTATGTCCTCGGGTCGTTCACGATGGGGCAGGTGTTGTGTGCCGCGATGGTGCTGATCGGGCTGGCGGTGTATATTATCGGGCGCCGGGCGGCACAGCGGGTCGCGGTGCCCTGAACGAGCATACGACCGAATAGCGGGATTGGTCTTAATGCTTTTAGGGCCATCGCAATTTACGCACAAGTTGGAGTAATCAACGGAATTGGGTGGTTTTATTTTATAGTGATAGATCGATCCAATCTCAACTTTGGCAACAAAAAGGCCAACTGTCAGATGCTGGTCTTTTCAACTTTTTCACATGAATACTGAAAGGATAGATTGGACAGGGCGTCCTCATCTTTAAACCTCCCTTCCCAAAAGCCTGCCGACTAGTTTAGAATTACCTGCTAACGATAAATCAGGCCGCTTTTTTATCACATACCCATAGGCCTAAAATATTATAAGTGGTTTCAAAACCTCAGATCGCGTTCAAGAGCAAGGCGCAGCTTGATGAAAAAGCGGAGCATATTCAATGATATGTGAGCATTTTGAAGATAGGGTGACTCACCTTTGTTGATAAAACACGACGAGGAATGCCGCGAAGGCGGCCAACGCCGCCATTGGGCGTTAGATGGGGTTTTGAAACCACTTATAGGCAATTTCGACAAAAGAGGAATTATCAAAAATCATCTAAACCGAGATTTAGGAAACGGTGGGGCGTGTGGCATTCCGATATTGAAAGGATGCGCGTCGCAGTCGCTATTTAAATCCGAGAAGGCGTATCGCAAAACTGAAAATTGGGATACAGAAGCGCTTTTAGGAATAATCGGCCGCATAATTCAGGTTAAATCAGCAACCCACTGACTGTGTATCGCTGCGACAACGAAAAAGACATCGGGGACAGGCCATTACTTCGACAAATTGAACTGCCGGTTAAAATCGCCGAGACATACCACGTCCACTTCGTATCACTTACCCCGGCCCCTATTTTCAGGCATTGACGATCTCATCCTGTAACCATCTGACGATATCACCGTTGAATAAGCAGAATGGAACAATTTAGACGTTTCTATCAGCAATACAGGGAAAGTTTTTTCGCTTACCTGGTCCGGTTTACGGGAGACTGCGACTTGGCCGGGGAAATCATGCAGGAAAGCTTTACCCGCTATCTGGAACGCTATGGTCATCGACCATCGGAGCCCCGTCTGCTGTATGCTATCGGGCGCAATGCCGCTTTGGATGCGTTTCGCCAGAAAGGGCGCATGGCCCTGATTGATGAAGAAACGCCCGATCCTGATTCTGATCAAGAAAAACGCCTGGTGGTCAAGCAGAACTACCAGCGCATGCAACGCGCCCTGTTAAAACTGTCTCCCAATGAACGTGATGTGCTCTCCCTGGTGGTGAGTGGTGATCTCAACTATCGCGAAATCGGCGAGATGATTGGCATCACAGAAGCCAATGTCAAAGTCAGGATCCACCGGGCGCGGGTGAAACTTAAAAACCTCATGAAGAAGGAACACCACGATGGAAGAACTCATCAGCATGTATATCGATGATGTGCTCAACCTGGACGACAAGATCGTCTTCGTCGAAACAGTCCACGAAAGCAAGCACTACAAGGACGATACCGTCGAACTGTTGAAGCAGGAAAAACAGCTTCGAGCCCCGGCCTGGGACCGGGTGCCGGAGGTCTTTTTCCCGCAGAAGCCCAAAACGACGTTTTGGATTCGGCGACCTTTTGCTGTTGCGGCAAGCGCCCTCGCCGCTGCGGCCCTGGTGCTTCTTTTTTGTCTGGCCGACGGCGCCCATCCAGCCGCTCGACCGGAAAGTCGCCCATCGGTTTGTGGTATACCTGCCCGATGTCGAGACGGTCGCCATCCTTGGCACCTTCAGCAATTGGCAGGCATTGCCCATGGAAAAAGCCGGACGGGAGGGGTATTGGGAGATTTTCCTTGAACTGCAGCCGGGAGAGCATCGTTACAGCTTCATTCTGGACGATCGTCGGCGGGTGGCGGATCCCACGGTCTGGATCCGCGAGAAAGATGATTTCGGCAGTGAAAACTCAGTGTTGGAAGTAAGGGCGTGAACATAAAAACGATTGCCGTCCTGGCGCCGATGTCTTTCCTGCTGGCAATCGGGTGTGGTTCCCACTACATCCGTCAAGACAACGGGCATACTCATTTTTACCTGCACTGTCCGAATGCGCATGCGGTGGCATTGGTGACATCCCTGGATGGATTCAGGCCCCGTCCGGCACGTCGCGCAGGCGGCGGCAAATGGGTGGTGTCGATCAAGGAAAACGGGAACTTCAGCTATTTCTACCTGGTGGACGGGAAGGTGCTGAGACCGGAATGCAGGATGATCGAGCAGGATGACTTCGGCGGGACCAACTGTATCTATTCAAATAATCCGTAACCTTTGGCCGGCAGATTCGTTTAAGGGACAACGACAATCAACGAAAGGAGATTCTGCCATGAGAAACACATTCATAGGGGTCATTTTACTTGCGCTCCTTGTGACCGCCATGCCGGTTAGGGCCGATGAGGTGGATGACGGTCTACCCGCAACGGCCCGC
>CAWKLN010000026.1:0-208737 GCA_963850465.1 uncultured delta proteobacterium | reverse complement strand
ATCTGCAGACATCATGGAATGCACAACACCCGGTCGACCTCTACGACGTGGTGGACATCGCCACCCGCGTACGCCGCGAGGGGAGCGGCCGCGAAATACCCCGCTATGTCATCGGTACGGACATCGGCGAAGTCGATTTCGGCTTGACGTCGGCTGTCACGGGGGAAGGCGAAGACCTTTCGGTAACGCTTGCCCCTTACGACCTTGCATACTACAAGGGCATGAATCCGGCATTCACCTGGCCTGCGAACGTGGTCGTCGCCGAAGACGGGAAACCGGTTGTACCGGTGACAGGCCTTAAAAAGACAACACCATTTGCGCTTTCCTGAAAGAAAAACCACATGTATTACCCTTTTTTACTTTACAGCGATAGAATTCGACACTGCCCGGTTTTCAATGGCCTGGAGGGAGACCCCTATGTGGCGGATTTGTCGTTGACGAGTCCCCTGCTCGAAGGTCGCGCGGCCCGTGACCAGACCGGCCTCCAGGCGGCGCTTGAAATCGAGATGGCCAAAGGGGGCCACCGCTGGGGCGTCGCCCCCTATCTCGAACGCCGCGACACCCTGTTGGGCGACTGCCCGCAGATGGTGGCCGAACAGCGCTTTCTCCACCTGGGGCTCGATGTCATCGTGCCTTTAGGCACAGCGCTGCAGGCGCCGCTGGACGCCGTCGTGGAAACCGCCGGCTATGAGGCCGGTGAAGGTAACTATGGCGGATACGTTCTCCTGAGACATGAAAACCGTTTGTTTGAAACCTTTTACAGCATTTATGGCCACCTCAGTAAAAGCAATCTCCCGAGCGACGGGCAAACCTTTGCGGCCGGCGAAGCATTTGCCGAGATTGGCGACTTCCACGAAAACGGCAACTGGTTCTACCACACGCACATCCAGGTCATCACGGCCGAAGGTATGGCGGCCGGCTACGCTACCAAGGGCTACTGTGCGGAAAAAGACCTGGCCCAAATGAACGACCTCTGCCCGTCATCCATACCCCTTTTCAAAATAAACTGACTGTCGCGACAAAAGGGGGATTCGACCTCCCCCCGCTCAGTGCACCGAGCCATGCCGTCAGCGATAAAGATGGCGCTATCCCTGATCAGTTCACCGGCCCGCGTCGTCTTCGGCGATAAGCCCTGGATGCGCCCCATCGGTTGGCTCTTGGATCTGTTGGCCTTGCCATCGGTCTGTCCCCGGATCACATTGCCCTAAATGTGTTCCAGGTACAGGATGGTATCGCCTCACTGTTCACAATCGAGAGGTCCGGCCTCGGGCTGGCGCGGACCATTTTTGCCGCGTTGTGTCTGGCCAATCCCAAGCATATCGTGTTACGCAGGAAATTCCTGTGATTCTAATGCCATTTGTCTTTTTGGGCGGGTATCAGAAAAAGCCTTTGAGAATTGTAGAAATAAATTAGGGACAGCGATTGAAAAATCTCATGGAGTGGCACGCTGGCATCGAGACATGACCTTTCCGGTTTATCTCCAGATTACCATTGATGTCTCGGCGGATTAGCCTTTGTTATGCGCAGTGGCAAAAAAACCACATGAATCGGCAGGCTGCGTTGTTGTAGGATAGCCATTTGGTGCCTGTCCGGTCACTAAGATTCCGTCTACGAACCCGAAGACTGTTTTGCATTGCGAAAACAAGAAAACGGGAAGGCTTTACAAAAAAACGATTGCCGCCTCCCCGTTCCATACTAAAGGGCTATAAAAAAGGGCTACTTTTCCCCCGCTACCTTTTTCTTCGCGGCTGGTTTCTTCGCAACCGTTTTCTTTGCAGCTGGTTTCTTCGCGGCTGGTTTCTTCGCAGCTGGTTTCTTCGCAGCTGGTTTCTTCGCTGCTGGTTTCTTCGCTGCTGGTTTCTTCGCTGCTGGTTTCTTCGCTGCTGGTTTCTTCGCTGCTGGTTTCTTCGCTGCTGGTTTCTTCGCTGCCGCCATGGCCCCTCCTTTAATGTTTAAAAGATTAGAAACATCACACAGCCCTTCAGTTCACAAAACCATTTTCACTGGTCCATATTTTGTATTATAAAGCTGATATGCTACAATATATAGTGTGTCAAGTTTATTTATAATGGATTTTCAGTTTTATTAGCGACCTTGATGCTGCTACGCCAAGCAATGACAAAATGGGCCACTTCAGGAAGTAATGAAGAAACCAGTTTATGATCATAATCTGGCCGTGGCGGCGGCCATGCATAAGGTGGCCTGTGCAGCAGGCGGCAGGCATCGATGCGTTTTGGGGGAAGCAGTGAAATGTCCGGAGCGAGGACTCATCCAACCACGCCGCCATTGATTGTGATTATGGGGGGTGCCGTATTGATGGTGATTTATTATCTATCTGCCGAACCACCATTTCTCAGGTACCTGTCATTTAAGGGCAGCGTTCAACCATCCTAAAACCATCAAAGCCAGCCCCGCCATCGGGTGGCTGGTCTTTCCACCTAATAGAGGGATGATCAGTTCGTTTTTCTCTAGTAAGAGACAGCTGATCCTTCGGCACCTTTTTAACCCCATTTGGAAATATATTAAAGCTGCGTCTACGACGCTATCTGATGGTGGTTTCTGACCTAAAATGGCATGCCGCAACCCTGTATCACGCTGCGGATGAAAACCACCAACCTGATTTGAACGGAAAATGCATTGAGAAAACAGATTCGAACTTGATTTGCTATATGGGTGCACAGGGTATAGGATAAAAGAAATGGATGAACCGACGCAATGGGGCAGCGATCCATGCTTCGTGCGACTATTCACTCAAAATTCAAGTGGTAACAAGCCTTTGGATCGGCATTGTGTCCCCCATTCCCGGCCCGAAAAAGCCCGCCGGTACATCCCCATCCATAGATATATAAGGATCCATTGTTGACGCACACCGCATAGCACCAGATTCAGCCCTCCGCCGGCTGAAAAAAAAACGGGCAAAAACGGCAAATAATGCTTATAGTAAACAAATAACATTTTGAGTGTCCTGCATCGATGCAATGCTTGACCGGCCCTGTCGACGGAAACTCCGCCTGCCAAACCCTATCGGCAACCGGCAGTAGGTCGAATTTCAAGGTCGGTTTTCATCCCTGATGACTGCGGCCTATCAATCATATCCGTCGGTTTATCATTTCAGGTATCCGACTTTTCGTATTGTTGCAGGACCCATTGGATAATGTAACCCAAACAGGAGGAGCCATGGACCAACCGGAAACAATTGAATTTAAGGTCGATGAACAATACGAAAATGAGAAGGGTGTCTTTACGGTGGTTTCCATCCATCGCGATGAAATGGTTATCCGCTGGGAAAACGGCGAGGAGATCCGCACCGGAATCGCCTTGCAGCACCGTATTGCGGAACGCCGGCAGTGGGAAGAACAACAACGCCTGGCGGCCGCGGAAGCCGCCCGCAAGCCGTCCCGTAAGTCTGCCAAAAAAACCGTGTTTACCGGTTTGGCCCCGACGGATTTCAAAAAAAGTGCTTCCGGTACGACCTGGCGCTCCCGTAACCAACTCGGTGCGGCGGTTGCACAAAAAATCGTCACCACCCGGTTGAAGTTGAATTCCTGGGCCTTCGGCAACAAACCTGAAATGCATGTGCAGGACACCAAGCACCACAACCAGGGAGAAGCCGATTACCAGGCCAAATTTTTTGTCAGAGTTGATCAGCAGGCTCTTCACTATGGATTTAGGGTGGCACGCCCCGAGTCAAAAGACGGTGCCCCAAGCGACTGGAGTAGGTTTTACGAATGGCTGGCCCAGCCGGAAAACGAGCAAACACTCCGAACGATCGCCATTGAGAATAATTTAGCCGTCAGCAACCTCGCGAGTCCCTCCTCGGCCACGCTGATCGCGTCCGAGGACGGCTGGCGCATCGATGCAAGCACGCCACAGCCCGACCAAGCAACCCTGAACGGGTATATCAATGATACCCCGGAACCAAAGCCTTTGGATTTGGCACTGGCCGCCAGCATGGCCAAAGACGACGTCGTGGCCTGCGGCCCTGATATCGCCACGACGATCGCGCAGCTGTTTACAAAAATAGTACCGCTGTACCTGGCCGCTGTGACCCATTGAGCCGGTTCTCCTTAACAAACCTTTTTAAAATAAGGCGCGCCACCAGTCCCATGCCGTTTTTTCGCGTGCATCTGGAAGGGAGAAGATGAGCAAATCCGTGGAAACCCACAACATGGCCGTATTCTGTGATTTTGAAAACGTGGCACTCGGTGTTCAGGATGCGCGTTGCGCGCAGTTTGACATCAACAAGGTGCTGGAAAAATTATTGCTGAAAGGCAGTATCGTTGTCAAAAAGGCCTATTGCGACTGGGAACGGTATAAACAATTCAAAGCCGCCATGCACGAGGCCGCTTTCGAACTCATCGAGATTCCGCACGTGCGCCAGTCCGGTAAAAATTCCGCCGATATCCGCATGGTCGTTGATGCGCTGGATCTGTGCTACACCAAGTCGCATGTGGATACGTTTGTGATTGTATCCGGCGATTCGGATTTCTCGCCACTGGTCAGCAAGTTGCGCGAAAACAATAAAAACGTGATTGGCGTGGGGGTAAAAAATTCAAGCTCGGATCTTTTAATCGCCAATTGCGATGAATTTATCTACTACGACAATCTGGTGGGCCGCAAAAAAAAGCCGGCCAAAGCGCCCCGCAAAGCCCCGGCGAAAGGATCTAAAACACCCCAGAAGGACAAGGAAGCTGAGACACGCACCCAGGAAGCCCTTGAGCTGGTCATGGAAACGCTAGAAGCGCTGGCCGAGGAAAGAGGTTCGGAAGATAAAATATGGGGATCCATGGTCAAGCAGACCCTCAAGCGCCGCCGGCCGGGCTTCAACGAATCCTACTACGGTTTCCGGTCATTCAACCGACTCCTTGAGGAGGCGGCCTCCCGGGGTCTGCTGAAACTCGAACCGGATGAAAAATCGGGCGGCTATATCATTATCTCCAGCTGATGCTGTGACCATCGCAGAGGCTTCATCGCGCCGGATACCTCGATTCGATCGCATCGTGGCGCGGTGAAAAAAGAGCGCCCGCGGCATCCCCCAATCCACCCCAATGCCCCAGACAAACCTCTCGTTGATAAGTTGTTGACGGCGGCAATCAATCATCAGGCCCATTATCCGGAATAATGATAATCTCCTCCGGACGGATGCGCAGGCAGACTTTTTCCTTTGTTTGGAATTGACCGACATAAGCCGGCGCGCGGGTAAACAAGATCCCCACGGCGGTCTCGATGGTGTATTCGATGACCGGCCCCATGTAAGCACTCTGGATGATAACACCCGCCAGAGCCTGGGGTGAAGTTTCTGCCCCGGGTTTAATTTCAAGAACTTCCGGTCGAAGCGACAGTTTTACCGGGCCGTTTTTATGCTTAATTTTCTTGCCGTCGGCCACGTTGATCACCGCATCGCCAAAAACGATCTGACGGCCTTGCCCTTCCCCCTTCAACTCAGCATCGACCACATTCGACTCACCGATAAAATTGGCCACAAAGGTGGTCTCCGGGCAATGGTAGAGCGACTGGGGCGGTCCCTGCTGTTCGATGGTCCCCTGGCGCATGATGATGATTTCGTCAGAGACCGCCAGGGCTTCAGCCTGATCGTGCGTGACGTATATGGACGTAATACCGGACATCTGCTGGAGCCGACGGATATCATCGCGCATGCTGCGGCGCAGCTTGCTGTCGATGTTGCTCAACGGTTCGTCGAACAGCAGCACCTTGGGGCGCAGCACCATGGCGCGGGCCACCGCCACGCGCTGCTGCTGGCCGCCGGAGAGTTCGTCCGGATAGCGGCCCTGGTAGCCGTCCATGGCCACCATGTCGAGCACTTCGCGCACCCGCGCACGGATCTCATCCGGGGCCGTCTTCAGAACCCCCAGGCCATAGCCGACATTCTGTTCCACGGTCATGTGCGGAAACAACGCGTAGGACTGAAACACCATGCCGATGTCGCGACGCGTGGCCGACAGATCGGTGACGTTGTCCTCACCGAACCAGATCTCACCGGAGGAGACCGGCTCGAGTCCGGAAACAAGCCGAAGCAGGGTTGTCTTGCCGCAACCCGATGGCCCGAGGAGTGTCGTCAGCGTGCCCGGTGCAAATTCGATATCAACGGCGTCCAGGGCGCGGACCTTGCCAAAGTGTTTGGAGACATTCTTCAGGACGATCTTGATGGATGAATCACTCATGGGCGCCTCATATGGTTTTCACCTGTTTGTCAGTCCGGGAACGTCCCGTGAACAGTTGAACCAGCAACGTAAAAATCAGCATGGTGAAGATAAGAACAGAGCCGTAGGCCACGGCAACACCCGTATCGCCGCTCTCGACACGTGAAAGGATATAAGTCGTCGCCACATCCGTTCCTGCCGTTGCCAGAAAGATAACCGCTGAAACGGTGGTCATGGCACGGATAAAGCTGTAAGCCATGGAAGAGACGATCGTCGATTTCAACAGGGGCAACAGGACGGACCGGATGGTTCGCAAGCTGCCGGCGCGTTGCAGCAACGAGGCCTCTTCCAGGTTCGTAGAAATCTGACTCAGGGCGGACATGCCGCCCCGGATGCCCACCGGCATGGATCTTATGGCCATGGTGATGATCAGAATGATCGCGGTGCCCGTCAACTCGATGGGGGCTGTGTTGAACGCCAGAATGTAAGCCACGCCGATGACCGTTCCGGGAATGGCAAAAATCAGCACGGTGCCAAAATCAATGATGCCGCGTCCATAAAACTGTTTGCGGGTGAGGATGTAAGCAATCAGAACACCCACGAGTGTTGTCAGGGGTGCGGCCAGCATAGAATAAGAAAGCGAGTGCAGAAAGGATGGCCAGGCACCGGACGACAGCCCTTTGGACCACAACTCGAGATGGTGCGACAGGGTCAACGTGTAATCCGCGCCCCATTGCTTCACAAATCCGCCCAGAAATATACTGAGGTACAGGATCCCAATCAGCACAAACCACAAGGCGATGAAAATCGTCATGCCACGCTGCAGGCTGGGGGGCAGCGGCGTGACATTGCCGGCGGTTTCGACGCCGGTGACCGTGACGTATGATTTTTTGCCGATCCATTTTTTCTGAATGAAGAATATCGAGAGGGACAGGAACAAGAGGATCAGGCCCAGGGCAGCCGCCTTGGCAAAATCGAGCTGCGCCCCGGCGATGGAAAAATAAATCTCTGTGGAAAGCACATCATACTCTCCACCGAGTACCAGCGGATTGCCGAAGTCCGCCGCCGAAGAGATCATCCCCAGCAGGAAGGCATTGGCAATACCCGGTCGGATGAGGGGCAGCGTCACCTTCCACAGCGTTCCCCAACGGTTGGCGCGCATGGTCAGCGAGGCCTCTTCCATGGCCGGGTTGATGGAGGACAGCATGCCGCTGATGACCATGTAGCTGATCGGCGTCAGGGAAAGGGTCTGGGCCAGAAAAATACCCAAAAAACCATAGATATACCCGGAGCGCTCGAAAATGCCGGGGGTGCCTTCGGGTGTCAATACACCGGACGGGCCGAGCAAGTACATCAGTCCGTCGTTAAGCATGCCGGCCCGCCCGAAAATCAGAATCAGGGACATGCCCACCACGAAAGGCGGGGTAATGATCGGCAGGATGTAAAACACCCGTATCAGATATCTCAAGCGCGTGGTGGCCCGCACCGAATAGAGCGCGAAGATGAGGCCGAACACGGTAGTGGCAAAGCCCACCGAAAAGCCCAGCAGCAAGGTATTTCCTATGACCCGTCCCACGCCAAAAGATGTAATGATACGGAAAAACTGGAGAGGAATAAAGGTATTGGCCTTGTCAAAAAACACATTGCGGAAAATTTCCCAGACCGGGAAAAAGATAAAGACACCCACTATGAAGACCACGAAAATGACAGCGCCGGCGATGAAGGTATCGCCCCGCTGGAATCCCAGCTCGGAAATGCCGATGGCAAATAACGCCGCCAAACACATGATGACGACGCCGGTCCCCAGTCCCATGGAGGTCTTGGTGGTAATAAAGCTGAGGAAAACGGTCGCGATGGCCAGCCCGGCCGCGACCGTGAAGAGCCCCCCAACGCTCTTTCCTGAAAGCCGAATCCACGCAAAAGGAACCAGGAGCATGAGTAACACCGGTAATACCAAGGTGAATTTACTATACTTCCACCCCAAGGCGTCCACCCACTCATCCCAGGTGAAGTCCATGATGCCATATTCAAGGGCTGTCCACGGCAGGAGCCAGTAGGCCACAAAGGCAATCGACAGCCAGGAGAGAACGACCCACGGGCCGATCTCTCCCGGTGCATGGTTGTTTTTTCTATTCATCGTATGATGCTTTGCGGACGTAATCGGCTATCGTTCAACCGGTTTGATTTCCACGACCCAGCGATCGATCAAGTGCGCACGCATTTCCTCGGAGCCGTATGTGACGAAGTCATAGTCAATGAGTTTGACCTGGTCCAGGCGGATAGCCTCTTTGGGGACATTGGCGTTCACATTGGTCGGTACCTGGAACATTTTCACGCGCTGGGGCACTTCCTGGCCTTCCGCGCTCAGCATGAAGTCAACGAATTTTTTGGCATTCTCCATGTTGCGAGCGCCCTTGATGATGCTGAGACCGCCGATTTCATATCCGGTGCCCTCTGAGGGGACCACCAGTTCCAGCGGGAATCCCTCGGCCTTCTGAAGCGCGTGATCGTGCAGGAAACCGATGCCGATCATGGTTTCACCGCGTGCGGCGGCCTTGCCGGGGGCGGAACCGGATTTGGTGTATTGATTCACGTTCTGGTGCAGTTTGGCAAGATATTCGAATGCGTCCTCCTCCCCCTTGAGCTGCACCATCGTCGCCAGAACGGTGTAGGCCGTGCCGGAGCTCTGTGGGCTGGCGACCTGGATCGTGCCCTTGTACTCCGGTTTGGTCAGATCTTCCCAGGAACGGGGCATGGGAAGGTTCTTCTCTTTGAGGACATCTGTGTTCACCGAGTAACCGAGTACGCCCGCGTAAACGCCGGCGCTGTGATGCTGTTTGCTGGTGGCCGGATTCCTGAATTCCTCACCGATTTCCACCAGCATGGGCGATTCGTAAGGTTCCAGCAGGCCATTGACACCGGCCTGGGAATGGGGATCCAGGGTGCCGGCATACCAGACGTCACCCTTGGGGTTGTCTTTTTCGGCCAGGATTTTGGCGTAGGTGGAGCCCGAACCCGACCGCGTCATCTGCACATTCACATCGTATTTCGCGGCGAAGGCATCGGCCACAGCCTGGCAGGCAAACGGTTCGTTGGAACAATAGACGACCAGTCTTCCTTCAGCGAAGGCGCTGGCGGCTGATATAAGAATAAACATTACGACAATACCCATGGTTATTCGTTTCATGATCACTCCTTTCCCCATTAGTGCTGTTGATGGTTCGCGATCAATGACATGATCTTGCTGCGCCGTACCCTATATCCTGTCTAATTTGAGTTGCGGGAAGGCCGCCTTTAACCGATATGCCATGACCCTTCCAAAGCGTCAACTATAGGGGGCTTGCCGCATACATTCAAGTCTCATATCATTTGGCATGGGTTCCATATGGCAAACTTCGCAGACTTTGGATGCCTCTCCTTGGTTGGGATACCTCTATTTCTGAATTTAAACGGGCATCACCGGGATAGCCGCCAATCATCCCTCCCAATGCCGTTCAGATCCCGCGCGTTGACAATCTGAAGTCCTTTATATAAAATTTGGCCGACAACGATTTTTATAGTCAACACAAGGAATTACCTTCATGCTGGGCAAGAAAAAAACGGTAATGGAAAACATCCTGATCTTGGGTCTTGGCGGCGTTGGCGCTTACCTGGCCAAACGCTTGGTGCATGAAGGCTATGCGGTCACCGCCATCGAGCCGGACAGCAATTTGATCCGCTATACCGACAATCATCTGGACGCCCGGCTGATTCAAGGGTCGGCCATGAGCATGGATTGTTGGCGCGAAGCCCGTGCGGAAAACATCGACGTGCTGATCGCGGTCACCGACAATGACGCCGTCAACATGCTGGCGGCGATGATTGCCGACCGCTTCGGTATTCCACGGAAGATCGCCCGTGTTCGGTCCACCGATCTTGGCGACAAAGATTCCGTGCTCAGCGTCGATGATCTGAAAATTGATTTGGTCATCCATCCCGAAGAGCTGGCGGCCCAGGAGATCGTTCGACTGGTCAAACGGACGGCCGGCAATGAGATCATCGATATTGCCGATGGCCAAACACAGGTCATGGCCACCCGCGTCCACGATGACTCGCCCCTGGCCCACCAGAAACTGAAAACCCTTTCCATGACCCACAGCACATTCCCCTTTCGCATCGTGGCCCTTGCCAGGGGGATAACCACCACGCTGCCCGGTGGAAACGATGAAATCCTTCCCCAGGACCAGGTGCTGATCATGGCATCCAGACAGAACCTTCCCAAAGTAATGGCCTTGACCGGGGTCAAACGGCAACGCCGGCATCGGGTCATGATCCTGGGCGGTGGTCTGGTGGGTAGCCGCGTGGCCGAACTGCTGGGTAAAAGGGTTAAGGTCAAACTCATCGAAAAGGACGAAGCCCGGGCAGCCGAGCTGAGCCATCAGTTGATTCATGCCGAGGTGCTTCACGGGGATGGTTCGGATGCCGAAGCCCTTGATCTGGCCGGGTTGACGGACATGGACACCTTCATTACGGCCACCGGCGAAAACGAAACCAACATCATGAGCTGCATGCTGGCCAAACATTTGATGACCACCAGCGCCGGAAACACACACCGCACGGAGCACAAGACGATTTCGCTGGTCAATAAAGAAGAATATTTGGTGCTGGCCGCCACTAGCGGTTCGGATATCGCCCTGAACAAGAAAGTGCTGGCGGCCAACGAAATCCTGAAGTTCATACGGCGGGGGGAACTGCTGTCGGTGGCCCACCTGCACGGGTTCGATGCGGAAGTGGTTGAAATCCTGGCGGCGCCCGATTCACCGATCACCCGCATCCCGCTTTCCAAAATAGATCCGTCTTTTCGCGGGAAAATCCTCGTGGGCAGTGTCTACCGGGATGAACGGTGGCGAATCGCCGTGGGCGACACCCGAATCCTTCCCAACGAACGCGTGATCGTGATCTGCAAATCCCTACACCTCAAAGATGTTCACGAACTCTTTTTGGGATAGAATCCACCCCTCAATGACATTCAAGCCTTACATCCAGTGTCGATTCCAGGCATCCCTCGGCACCCCTTTCAGCCTTGTGCCGTGAATCCCGCCAGGTTAGGTTCATCGTTTCCAGAAAGACGGGTAGAAAATCACCAGCGCCGAGAACATCTCCAACCGCCCCACAAGCATATTGTAGGAGAGAAACCATTTGCCCGCATCGGAAATGAAGGCATAGTTTTCCGACGGGCCCACCGCCCCGAAACCCGGCCCGATGTTCATCAGGGCCGCGATGACCGAACTCATGGCCGTCACATAATCCATATCGTCGGTCAGCACCATCACACACCCTCCCGCCAGCACCATGAGGATATTCACAATAAAATAGCTAATGGACAGGTGGATGATGGAATCGTCAATCGGGCGCTGGTTGAGGCGAACGGATATGACGGACATGGGCTGGAAGAAGATTTTTTTGATGGTGGCCGACATGAACTTGAACAGGACCACATAATGGACGATCTTGATGCCGCTGGTGGTGGACCCGGCGCAGGCCCCGACAAAGCATACCGCATACAGGAACATCTGGGCGGCCTGGGGCCATTGTTCGTAATCGGCGGTGGTAAAGCCGGTGGTGGTCAACAGGCTTGTCACCTGAAAGGTCCCGTAGCGGATGGCATCCACAAGGCCGTAGGTGTTCTCCTTCCATAATATCCAGGAAACCATGCCGCAGAAAAAAAGCATAAACCCTACGTACCAGCGAAACTCCGTGTTGATCAGCAGTGCCCGCCAGTCGCCCAGAATCATCTGGTAGAAAAGCACGAACGTCATGCCGCCCAAGAACATAAAAAGAATGATGACCCAGTCAAAATAGGCATTGTTGTAATGCCCGATACTGGCATTCCATGGCGAGTATCCGGATGTGCTTACGGTGCCAAAGGCGTGGCACAGGGAATCGAAGAGGGACATACCCCCGAAACAGAGCAAAAGGGTTTCCGCCAGGTTCAATACCAGGTAGATGATCCACAGGCGAACCATGGTGTCCCGGTTGCGGGAATGGAATTTTTCTTTGGTGATGACCTGTCCCGGCGAGGATTCCGCCCGGAAGAGGCGCAGCCCGCCCATGCCGTGAGGCAGGAAGATGACCGTCAGGGTCAAAAAGCCCATGCCTCCCAGCAGATGTGTCTCGCTGCGCCAGAACAACAGCCCGTGGGGCACGATCTCGATGTCCGTCAGGATCGTAGCGCCGCTGGTGGTGTACCCGGACATCATCTCGAAGAAAGCATCGGTGAAGGACGGGATGGATCCGTGGATCATGAAGGGTAAGGCGCTCAGTGCCGAAACGACGACCCAGCCGAAAGCGGCGATAAAAATACCGTCTTTCATGCCCAGGTTGTGATGCTTCCTGAAATACCACCACAACGGCACCCCCAGCACCAAAATCAACACGGCCGAAACCAAAAGCGCAAAGAAATCGCCCTCGCCGTAGATCAATGCGCAAACCAGCGGCAAAACCATGGAGATGCCCGTGACCATGAGCAGGGTGCCGAAAACGTGAAGAATGGGAAACAGGTGCATGGGTTATCGTCGATCGAATTATTGCTATCGTTGATAATCAGGGCCCAAGAGCAATTTATACCGCACGTATCTTAAAATTGCAAAATACCCTTTTTATTCCGTTATTGGAAAGCGCGTGTAACCATTTGGTCCCCTTCCCCGTCTCAGGATCAACACAAAACCCAAAAAAGGAGGTCACCACATGGATTCGAAGACGGAAGTGATGGTTGCATTGGGCGCGGCGCTCGGCGTAAACTGTATTCCCTGTTTCGATCATCTGTATGCCCGATCAAAGGAAGTCGGCCTGACCGATGAGGATGTCCGCCAGATCAGCGGGATCGCGGACAAGGTGAAAGGCGGGGCAGCGATGTTCATCAAAAAAGCGGTGGCCGATGTCGCCGGCGAACCGACCGAAGCCTATGAGCCCTGCGGCTGCCCGTCGGGTGGAGGATGCTGCTGAAATGGCGACGATGTCAGACAAAGATTTTGCGGCGCTATACGACAAGTATTACGACCGCATCCATGGCTTTATCAGTGCCCGGGTCAGGGATACCTGGCATGCCGACGACCTGACCCAGGACACCTTTCTTCAGGCGCGCCGGCGTATGGCTACACTCAGAGACCTCGGCAAAATCAAAGCCCTGGCTGTTTCGCATCGCCTACAATACCTGTCAGGATCACTACCGCGGAGCCATGCGGTCGGCCGGGCATCCTCATCCCCCTGGAAGGCGAGATCGGCATCGCCGACCCGCACCGGCCTGAAAAATGGCTTGAGCAGCAGCAGATGTGCAGCTGTGTCCAGAAGCACATCCAGTTGCTGCCGGATGCCTATCGTACCGTGCTCTGGCTTTATGACGTTTTGGGCTTTACCCATAAGGAGATTGGTGAGGTTCTGGAGATCGATGCCGGGAACGTGAAAGTGCGGCTGCACCGGGCGCGCAAAAAGCTGAAAGCGATCCTGGAAGCCAACTGCCGCTTCGAGCGGGACGAACGTAATGTCTTTGTCTGCGTACCGGAAAAAACCGGTTGATGTCCGCAATTCTATACGAACCTGCGGGAAAGATCTCCACTTGTAACCGGTAGCCGACCTTTCTTCTGGTTTTGGGGCGACTGCGGGTATCTTTTTGCGATAACCACCCCGGAAGTTAAAATAAGTGGGTGGTGTTTATTCAGAAGAAAACGTCACGGGGCCGGAAGCATGAAAACCGGTACAGGCGCGTGGCAACCTCGGAAACATCCATTTCGGTAAGCGTATCGACATTGTTTGGCAAAGGTTGTTAAACCGGTCTCTACCCCAGACCATCGGCCGCCCGACGCATGCACTTGCCGATGGCGATCCGCTGGGGGCACCGCTTTTCGGCCGCCGAAAAATCCGTCTGCAACAGACGCGACCGGATATCCGACGGCAGGCGGGCAAAGGCGTCCCGGGCCATCTGGTAGTCGTTGTAGCTGTGCGCATACATGAGGCAGCGCATCACGTCGGCCACCGGCACGGGATCGTCCAGACAAGATTCGCAGATGTCACCGCAGCCGGCGCAGTAGGCCGAGGCGGTCCGGTGGGCGTGGCGTTCCAGCAGGCGACGGTCCCGGTCGCCGATTACCGTTCGATCCCGGGCGGCCGCCACGTTCTCTTTGAGGATGGCCATATTGTCCATATGGGAACAGATGCCGCTGATCTGAGGATTTTCCCACACGGCTTTGAGCCGCGCCTGGTGTGTGGTCAGGCCCCGATCCAAAAAGTGCTGCACCAGGTCGCCGCCCCGCCCGCCGCCTCCGAAAGAAAGCGCCCGGCCCTGGGTTTTCATGGCGATCAGCCCGATACCGGCCCGGACACAGTCGTCCACCGCCTGCTGCAGGTCGTCATCCGCCATCAACCGGTAGTTGTAGGTCAGCATGATGCCGTCGATCCAGCCCAGCCGTGCGGCCTGTGCCAGACAACCGGCCATGTTCCGATGCGTACTGAAGCCAAACAGGCGGATCCGGCCGTCGGCTTTGGCCTTCTCGACCCACGCCCGGGTGGCGTCCCCGACATCGTCGTCCACGCTGGATAGCCCATGCAGCAGGTACATATCCACGTAATCCGTATTCAGGCGCTTGAAGGAGCCCTGTAAACTTCTCGCCATCCCTTCGGGTGAGGTGGATCCGGTTTTAGTGACGAGAAAAACACGCTTGCGATCCTCCGGATGCTTCGAAAAATACTCACCGATCCCTTCCTCGCTGCGGCCGCCGCTGTAATTGTCGGCCGTGTCCCAGTAGCTGACCCCCATTTTCAGGGCCTGCCCCAGCAGAAGCTGCTGGTTCAGCAGGTTCAAGGACCCCCCAAGGCCAAGAATGGGCACCTTGAGGCCGGAGTTGCCGAACGGGCGCAACGGCATCTCGGACGGGTCGGCGTCACCGGCCGTACCTGCTTTGGCCCACGCCCGGGTCAGGCCTGAAGCGCCGGCGGCCACACCGACACCGGCACCGCAGGCTTTTTTCAGGAATTGCCGCCGGCTGGCCTGATGATTCTTTTTTGTATTCATGGGGTTCCTCCCGCTCACTTTCAAATCGATATCGGAACGAAATACAGTCAGTTTCGGCCGGATGCCAGGGATCACGCTCAGCCGGCGGGCCAGCATCGTGGCCTGCTCCGGCGTGGCTGCATCCTGGACACCGGCGACGGTCCGGCCGCTAATAAAAATAAGTGTGTAGCTGTCCGCCACACGCATCATCCGGCTGTTGTGCAGGAAGTCATTCACGGGAATCTCAACGCCCTCGTATTCCTGCAGAAACGCCTGATAGCCGGCAGACAACCGGGCGGCCTCCGCCGGGGAGCCGCAGGGACGGAAAAAAGCGGTCGCTTCGCCACCTTTCAACTGATAACGGGCCGTAAACAGATCATCGAAGGCTTCGAAACCGAAGCCTCCGGCAGGGTACAGGACCACACTGCCGGGGATCAGGTCTTCCGGGGGAAAGCGATCCAGTTCGGGAATCCGCTCCGCCCGGACGGCATGTGCGTCGATGAAAGCCGCCCCTAAGCGTTGCATGGTCTGTTCCAGCAGGGCAGTCTCTTCCGCCGCCAGAATTTCGACATAATAGGGCCCGTGAACAAAAAAAAGTCCCCTTCGATAGCGGTAGGCAAAGCGCGTCAGGGCGTCCGGCATCGCTTCCCGGCTGCGCCGGACACTGAAAACGGCAAACGCGCTGCGGTGCCCCTCCATTCGATAGACAAAAAATTCAATCGATTGCCGGGAATCTTCGTTCAATATCAACTGCCGATAGTCAAGCGCAACAAACCCGGCTTTGAGATAACCATCCGCGTCGCCGTTAATGATTTCAAACAGGGTGTCCGGTGAGAAACGTTCCGGGTCTGACTCATCTCTAAGGCCTGCTGGCAGCGCCATTGCTCTCGTTTGGTCCTGTCCGGCTTGCGCCATCGACACCTCGGACGAGCCCGCAACATACGCGGCACCCATCGCTAATACCAACAGGGGCATCAGCTGCCGCCGTATCCATCCCGTTTTGGTCTTAGATAGAAGAGGCATGGGCTAATCCTTTCCGCATCCCCTTGACGTCCGGTGGCGACGTTAGCCGCAGAGCGACATGCCTCGCCCGACAACAAGAAGAGATGCATTCTAATTCATGAGAACATATTAAGATATCATTGGACATGATTTTTTTCGTATGTTTCACATGACGCTTGAAGCGCCCTGCCCCACGGTGCGCGATCCGAAGATTTGAAACCACTTCGCATCAAGTATACAGTAGATGAAGATAAGAATGCTTGTCCATCAGGCAATAGGCGAGGATGATGGTGAGGCCGCTTGTCACGGTTGATCGCCTGCTTATCCATAAAGACTGTTTGTTTATTGAATCGGTAAAAGATATATAATCGGGAACACGGTTTTTTTTAAAGCAGCGAGGTGTCATGAAATTCGATAAATACCATATTTCGGAAGATATTAAGAAAAATCTTGCCGAACTGGGGTTTAAGAAACCCACGGATATTCAGTTCAAATCGATCCCGTCGATCTTGAAGGGTGAGGATGTGCTTGCCATCGCCCAGACCGGTACAGGTAAAACCCTTGCGTTTGCCATCCCCCTGATTGACAAAATTCACAGCTATAAAAGCAGCAAGCGTACGGAGGGCATAAAGGGTCTCGTGATGGTTCCCACAAGGGAACTGGCCATGCAGATCAATGATGTATTTAACCAATTATCCCGGCATACCAAGGTCACGAGCTATGTTGTCTATGGCGGGGTCGAGCAGGATGCCCAGATTAAAAAATTGCAGGCGGGTATTGATATCCTGATCGCCACCCCGGGACGCATGTTTGATCTGATCAGCCAAGGATATATCAAGATCAAGGGCATTCACACCCTTGTGCTGGATGAAGCCGACCGGATGCTGGATAAGGGGTTTATAAAGGATATCCAGTCTGTAAAAAAAATGCTCCCCGGAAAACACCAGACCCTTTTTTTCTCAGCGACCATCGACAAAGAAATCAAAAAGCTTGCCTATTCCCAGGTTAAAAGCACCGCGATTCGTATCCAGATATCTCCGGAAGATCCCGTTTCAAAAAATATCTCCCACTTTGTGATCTTTGTCGAAATGGATGACAAAAGGGTGTTCCTGGAACGATTTATCAATGAGAACCCGGACAGCCGGATTATTGTGTTTGTCAGGACACGGGTCCGCGCCGAAAGAGTGGCCAAAGCCATGGAACGGGCGGGAATAAACGTTTTTGCCATCCATGGCGAAAAGGATCAGGCCCATCGCTCCCATGTGATGCAGGGGTTCAAAAACGGAGAAAGCAATATCCTGATTGCCACGGATGTGAGTGCCAGGGGGATCGACATCCCTGATGTTCACTACGTGATCAACTACGATATGCCCGTTGAGCCTGAAAACTATGTTCACCGGATAGGCCGAACCGGACGCGGGTTCAACAAAGGCGTGGCCATATCATTTTGCAGCAGCGAGGAGAAGGCGCGGCTTGAGGCTATTCAAGAACTCGTTCATAAAAAGATCGAAGAAATAAAAATCAGCAAAAAGGACCGCGCCAACACCATTGACCGTCCCTCGGGGGAAGTAAAGGCAGAAGATCTTATACAAGCGCAGGAAGCCTGGGAGAAGAAAAAAAGGAAAAAAAAGAAGAAAAGCCGCAGATAGCCGGAATCGAACAAGGACGTCTCTGTCGTTCTGTTAAGGCGTGCCTGTCCGTTCCTGTAATCCCCCTAAATAAATTGGGCGCTGCAACTCATTGTTGCAAGCCGCCCGCGCAGCGGTGCTTTCAGCCAGGGCGCTGAAGAGCTCTTGGTCGTGGCCATAAATATCTTCCCTAAAGTGGGCCTCTCCGTCTTCTTCCACCCAGGCGGTCAAGTAGACCAGGTAAACGGGTACGGGCTCATCGAGAATGACGACTTGCCGCTGATTGGATGCCACCGCTTCCAACAACCGCGCCTGATCCCAGTCCTGTCCGCTCAAAAGAAGGCTCACTAGGGCCAGCGGCTCTTCCAAGCGAACGCAGCCGGAAGAAAAAGGCCGGGACGTTTTTTGAAAAAGCCCTTTGGAAGGCGTATCGTGGATATAGACACTTTGTTCATTGGGGAACATAAACTTTACGCGCCCCAGGGCGTTGCGGTCCGCAGGTTCCTGACGCAGTCGAAAAGGGAAATGGTCTTCGCTCAAGGATGCCCAATCGATGGTGAAGGGATCGATTTCCCGGGCATCCGCGTCCCAGCTGTCAAAAACGCGGAAGTTCTGATGAACCAGGAAATTCGGATTCCCACGGATTTTGGGAAGTAAATCTTCGCGGGCGATTTTGGAGGGCACATACCAATAGGGATTGATCTCGAGATACGTGATCATGCTGGAGAGCACCGGCGTCGGTCGGTCTTTCTGCCCTACAATGGTGCGCATGGTTTTAACCACATGTCCCGCCTCCACCATCTGCATTTGAAAACCGGGAATGTTGGCCAGCACATAGCGCGATCCGAGGTCGTCGGGCATCCAGCGCCAGCGTTCCAGATTCAACTGGATCTGGCGGATGCGCTCTTCTACCGGGACATTCAGGGCGGCCAGCGTGCGGGCCCCCACGACGCCATCCGCGTTCAATCCATGACGGCGCTGAAACCTCGCCACAGCCGCCGCAAGGCGATCATCGAAGCAACCGCCCTCTAGTTCGGATGATCGATGGACATCACCGGAAACAGCCAGACGGTTCCGTAGCTGCGCCACCCGCAGGCCGCATTCGTCACGCTCCAGCGGCGGGCCGTCATCGATGGCCGGCCAGCCCCCGGCCGATTTGATCCTCTGGTATCGCGGCAGGCTTTGTTGCAGCGCCCGGTAAGCCGTATGCTGCGGTCCCAATTGCGCTAAAAAGTGATCCAGCCGGCCGCTTTCCAGCGATTCCGCCAGTGCCACCGCCAGATCCCGAGCGGGTTCTTTTCCCGACGGGGCGCCATAATTGTTCATACTTGGATCGATGCGCCCCATCGTGCGGTGCCAGGCGTAGCGCAAAACCATTTCCGTCACGACGAGATCGAGCTCGATTTGTTTTCCATTGAACGCCGCCCCGATGATCACGGGCCGCGTCATCATCCCGCCCAGCAGGTCGTCCAGCAACGGGTTGTGGTAATCGGCATGAAGCAATCCCATACTGTCAGCTCTTTTAACGGCCGCCAAAGCCATAGCGCCTTCCGGCAAGAGACCGTAGCGGTCTACCCAGGCCAGTGCATACACACGATGTTGGTAAAACCGGACCACGGCGGTGTCTAAATCAAACCGCGTGGCAGGGCAGCTTCGGCTCTCACTCACCAGAGGGGACTGCAGCCGTTGCTCGAGCTTGCGCGACGTCTCCATCTGCCATTCATCGGCCAATGCGCCGGCGAGCACGCAGGTCATCAGCAGCATTTGCCCCATTACCAGAAAACCGAATCCTCTTTTCAACATCCCTCGCGATTCCAATGTTTCAGATCATCACCGTCATTTTCAGGCCTGAACAAAGTTTTGCGTTGCCAAGCCTTCGTTAGATTCATTCTCTATCAATATCAAGAAACGGGCCAACGTCGGCCGTCGGCACATAGTTTTTCAACATACTGTTATCTATACTATTTTTAGATTTTAAAATGCGAAGCAGACATTGATAGGCCGTTAGATTGAGAGATAGTTTACCCAATAACTAGGTAAAAAAGGAATGAATGGAAGAGCGCGATCAAGCGGGAAGTTATTATCCGGCCGAGGGGGTTGAATCTCCCCGTCGCAAGCGGACGGGGTACCTGCAAAGGATCCAATCATTCTTAGCGTCGCAAGCGACGAGGTATTGAACCCAAGGCTTCGCGATAAAACAATGTATTAAATCCCTCCGAGTTTCGGTAAAACCGACGCGGCGAAGCTCAATACAAAAAAGAATCCGCACATGTCGGTGACCGTTGTCAGCAGCGGGCTAGAAACGAGTGCCGGATCCAGTTTCAAGCGTTTGAGCACGAGGGGCAGCACACCGCCGAGCATGACGGAAACCAGGGTGTTGGCCGCCAGGGCGCCGCCGACCACAAACCCGAGCCACGGGCTACCCTTCCAAAGATAGGCGACCCCTCCCAGCAGCAAACCGAGCACCAGTCCGTTGATGATGCCGACCTTGGCCTCCTTGGCCAGCACCCATAGGAGTTCACCCGGACGGACGAGCCCCAGGGAGAGTTCCCGCATGGATACCGCCACGGCCTGGTTGCCGGAACAACCGCTCATGTCGCTGACCATGGGCAGAAAAACCGCCAGGGTAATGGCGGCGGCAAGGGTGTCCTGATAAAGGGCAATGACACTGGCGGCAACGATATTGAGACCGATATTCATGCTCAACCATGACAGCCGGCGCCCGGAGCGGATGAGCAGCGGCATGGTACGAAACTCCTCCCCACCTATGATACCGCTCAACCGCAGGAATGTTTTGGTTTTCTGCTTGCCGACCGCCTCCTCGACATCATCCGGCAGCACCACCCCCACCAACCGCTGCCCGTCGTCCACGACCGGCACGCCGAAGAGGTGATGCTCATCGAAGAATTCCCGCAACGCCCGGAGGGACGTCTTGTCCGATACACAAAGGGGCGAAGTCCGCATGACCTGGGTGAGTCGCGTATCCCGGTCAGGAAACAGCAGATCGTGAATGCGCAAAACGCCGGCCAGTTTATCTTCCCGATCGACAACATAGAAATATTGCACATGGTAGTCGACGTAGGCCCTTCGATTGGCCTGCAGGTCATCGAGAACGTTTTGGATCGTATCGTCGATGCGGTAGGCCAGGAACTCGGAAATCATGATGCCGCCGGCACAGTCCGTGGGGTACTTCATCAACATCCGGGCCTCTGCGGCTTCCTCCCGGTCCATTTTCGCCAGGATGGCCCTGCTGGCATCCGCATCCATTTCACCCAGCACATCCGCAAGATGATCGCTGGCCAGTTCTTCCATAATGGCCGCCGCCTGCTCCGAAGGCATATCCTCCACCATATCGGCGGCCTGGATTTCCGGGATGTCCTCGATCACGTCGGCGGCATCCCCGGGGCTGAGCAGACTGAAGAGGCCATGCTGTTCTTCTTCGGTCAAGCGGGAGATGGTTCGGGCCGTCTCGGGCGGGCTTAACGTTTCAATAAAGCGCGTCAATTCATCGCTGTTTTCCGCAGCGATCAGGTCACTGAGAATTTTCCAGGGGGGCATCAGAGCACTCATAATTGGCCTCTTGAAGGTGTCCGGCGGTGAGATGAAGTTTTAATACAACGTATTGGACTAATCCCTCAGCCTCGAACGGAAAGACTTAAGGGCTCTATGTGCGACTTCTCCTCGAGCAGATCCGTATCCCGATAACGGCCCGGGTCCAGCGGGCAACCACGATGGGGCGCAACCCGACTGCCGCAGGCATGGGGTCGGCGCTGCCTTCCTGGCGAACGCCTCTCCCCGGGGGAACAGCGGCCGGGTTGCAAACCGTGAAGGGGCCTCTGCGTCTCCGCGGGGTTCCGACGGGGGCTGCAGACCGTAATATCAATCCGGGGGACGCTATTTTTGTATCCAGTTGCCGTCCGGGTTTTTAAAATATTCGCCGGCGGCAAGGTTTTCCTTCCACTTCAAGGCCGCCCGGGAACCGACCTGCTCCGCGCTCGCCCCGGTTTTTTTGCCAATGGCGGTGTAGAGGGCGCTGCGATCGGCATTCTCCGCTTCGACAATGTCGGCCCCTTCCCGGCTCTTGCTTACGAATTCCAGATAGCCCTGGTGGTTTTCCCCGATCACCCCCTTGGATTTGAGGGCCACGATTTCCGGCAGCCGGGCCTTCATTCGATCCTGAAGCTGGCTGGCGGAAGCCGTTGCGGAAAAAAACAGGGTCAGGGCTAGAGCGAAGCCTCCGAAAATCAAAAGTGTACGCTGTTTTCGATTCATGACGAATCCTCCATGGGTCCGCAGCCGTTGCTACGGGCTGTTTCCCTGCTTTTGCCGGATGTCGTCGCCGGCTTCGAAAATGTCATCCAGATAGTTGTCCAGTTCCCGGTCGATCTTTACATTCACATCGATCGTGATGTGAATGGGTTTGATCTCAACCGGCGCCACTTCCACCTTGTGGCTGGTGCAGGCCGACAGAGCCAGCAGCAGCGCCAGCGCGGCCATAAGGGGTTGCCAGTTGTGCATGTTGCACCTCCGTGGTTATTGAAGCCGCTTGAAAAGTTCCCGGTAGCGAAGCATCCGATTGAGCGGCAGTGTCACGTTGACGTCCAGTCGAATGCCCTGAAACACCGATCCCGGTTTGCCCGGCGCCGTTTTGACGAAACCGCCGGCTTCGGGAGCGTATACAAACGGTAGCGGTTCGGCCGGCTTGCCGTCGAACTGAAGCTGCACCAGCAGGTCTTCCGCCACCGTATTCATCGTTATCTTGGCCCACTCGTAATCGTAATCTTTCAGTGCGTAGCGCGCAAGCTCCACCTGGTTGTACTGGGGCGTCCCGGGCGGGATCCCGGCGGTCAACACTTCCGATCCCTGGACCCGTATCACGCTCCGCTCACCGGGGGTAGAGTAGAGAAACGCATTGTTGAACGTCAGAAGACCCTCCGCCAGCACGACCGGGATAAGCCCGCTGATGGCTCCGCCTCCCTCGACCCGCGCCATACCGAGCTGTTCGAGCAGCTGATCCAGTTTGAGGCGGTCGCAGTATACCGCCATGTCGTATTTTTTCACCCCGGGAACAAACCGGGTGGCCGGGGCGATGACCGTCCCGCCGCACCACTGTAAACGGCCGCCTTCCAGAAAAACAACGCTGCCGGGTTCGATCTGGTAGGCCAGCTTTCCATCCTCGGCCCGGATCGATCCGAAGGAGACAGCGTCGAAAGTGAGCGTCTGCCGCGGTGCACTTCGGATTTGCCCCAGATCGATGATATGAAGGGCTGTCTGAAGGCCCTCGATGACCAACCCCTCTTCGTCCACCTGGATGCGTCCCTCCTCCACACCGGCTGTCAGGGAGCCGCTGAATTGGCCGCCATAGTTCATTTCCCCTTGGGCAAACAGGCGCCCGCTGAAAATGATGGGGATTTCCGGCGGTTCAGGCATCAGGTCCGACAACATCAACGGGGGGGCTTCCGCCGGACGGTCGGCTTTCCAGCTGAGCCGCGCAAAAGGGACCCCGGTATCCTGAGCTAAACCCGCCATTCCGCTTGCCGTGACCTTCACACCGGGAACCAATCGGCTGTCATGGTCGATCTGGATGTCAACCCCTTCCCGTGTTTGCTGGAGTCGACCGGCAACGGAACCCAGGACCTTGCCCTGCCATGTGGCGGATGCCAGGGAAAAATCGCCCTGGTGACCCTTTTTCAGCGGCGGCCAGACCAGGGGCAGACGCGCACGAAACCCGGCCACTTTGACATGCGTGTTTTTGATTTCGGCGGCCCCACCGGTAGTGGAAAGTTCGCCCGCCAGCCGGAACGGCGTATCGGGGCTGAGAACGCCCTCGCCCGCGAGATGGACCCGTTGCAGGCGTGCGGTGAGATCGCCCGTACGGACCGTCAGCGGTCCCAGTGTAATGGCAACGGCACCGTCCACGACGTCGGCCTGTCGATGGTAGCGCCCTGCCCCGTCGGCCGCCTCCAGGGTCAACCTTAGGTCGTCGTCCGCAACGGCAAGCGCCGGCAGCCGCCAACGGATATCCGCGTCAAAAGATTCCCCATGGCCTTCCGCAGTGGCCTGGAACTCCGTCACAGCCAGCCGGGCCGATGCCTGGCGCAGATCGAAAACCATCGCTTTATCCGGCTGATCTACATCTGAATGGGTTACGCTCGCCCGCCACCGGCCATCCGCCGAAACCGTTGCTGCCGTCTGAAGCTCCAAAGGAAGCCTCACTAGCGGCAGTCCTGTTCTTTCCGGGTCCACCGAGATCGTGGACGCCAGATGACCCTGCCACGCCATCCCTCTCTCGCTGTTCCCTCCCAGCTGTCCGGTCAACCTGAAAACGCCTTCGGCGCCGGGCAAGGCCACACGGATGGGAGTGGTTTCTATTTCCCAATCTTCGCCGTCATGGCGCATGATGGTCATCCGCATATCCTCGGTAAGTGTCGCTCCTGAAAGCTCAAGACGCATACCATCCCAATTCAGTTGACACGGGGTGTGGCGAAAAGTCATTTCCACCGCTTCGGCCTGAAAGGGAAACACCTGTCCTTGCACCCGACCGCTGAATTGCCCGGTTCCCGACAGGGCCAGTCCTTCCCCCAGTCCCGCCAGATTTGCCATAACTCCCAGACGGATCCCTTGCCCGTCCCAATCCGCCGAAAGCCTGTTCTCGGCCAGGTCGATCCGGGCACGCGCCTTGATCAGCTGGTCGGCTACCGCCAGCTTTACCCTCCCTTCGAAAGCGGTCATGTCCGATTCCGGCGTAACGGTAGCCTCGAAAGGAATTCGCAGGAGCCGGCCCCCCCGTTGAAGAGCGATCTCCCCCTGCTTGATATCGATTTTGGTGATGGCGACGGGAAGCTGCTTCGGCGGCGCTGCCGGCGCGCCTTCAGCTTCCGCCGGTTTAAAGGGCAATCCGGGAATTTCCAAACGGCCGTCCTGGCGCTCCTGAACCCGGACGCGGACGCCCTCGAGCGTCACGAGGGAAACCCGGCGCTGCAGAAGGCCGCCGGGGCTGAAGGTCGCCGAAAGCGAAACGATGGAAATACCGGGTGCCACCTCCGGCCCGATGCGAAGGGGCCCCAGATCCATCCCCAAAATTCCCACACGCCTGACGGGCAGGTCATAGTCCCGGATGCCAACGGCCTGTGAAATAAGCGGCAAAAACACGCGTTCTGCGGCCAGGGGCAGCAGCATGTAGCCGACCAGCACCATCACCGCCAGAAGGGACAGGGTCGGGACAACGAACCGCGGCAAATGAAATTGGGTAATAGGTGACGTCTTTTCCATAGGCAAAGGCCCTGCAAGTTAAAAAGGCAACTCTTAATATATGGGGGAATAAACGGATCTCAACCTTAAGGACAGGAATTGTCTGCTCTCGACACTATTTTCGCGGATACCCAGATGCCTTGCGACGGTTTGGGCAATCAAAAATTGGATATGGGCATCAATCCATACGAGGCTCTGGCGCGGTCACAATTAGAATTGACGACGCCATGATCCCACGGGGATATGAACGCCCGGCAGGTTGTCGGCCGACGGCTATAAATCGCACAGTGCGTCAAGTGGCCGATTTGACCGGTCAGGGCCTGGCAGCGGATCGGCTTTTTTTCGGTGCCGCTCATGGCCGCGCGTGTGCCATCGACTCTAACGGTCAAATGGAATGGAACCCCGCCGCCCGAGATGTCATCCGTCTCGCAGCAATCGAAAGAGACCCGATAAAAGGCACAGCAGGCACCACACCGTGTGCACGGATTCTGTTGAGACATGCGGCACCATCTGAAGTGAGAGGGATAAGGACGCAGTCGCACCAACTGCCGCCGAATTTAAATGGTCGCCCAGAACAGGGCATGCGCGTGATAGGCCACGCAAATTCGGAAAGATGCTCCTTTGAATGCCATTTGACAGTAGATCAATCAGGATTGGAAAGCAACATAAACAAAGAGCCTACAAACGGCGCGTTTTCTTTTATGAATCTGTCGATTCCAGAAAAAAACCAGGGGGCAACGACCAGTAGCCCAATAAAACCGGATCACCGCCCTTGTCTCACGCTAAGGCGCCAATAAATGTTGTGAAAAACTATTCCAATCCGTGATTCGCTCCAGAAATTAGAATCGCGAGCACTCGTCGGAGGTGAAAAAAACCCTCTTTACGCCTTTACGTGAAATAGAGGGTCACGTAATAACTTTGATGGTTTAGCCGCCTTTCTTAGCGGGCTTGTGGAGGGGCGCGTACCGCCTTGCCATATGGCACGGCCTTGGCGCGCAAAGGGCGAGACCGAATGGCCTCGCCCAGTGGAGGAAAGGTAGAATAACACAAAGTCTACCCCATGATTCCCGGACAGCCCTGGCGGACTGCCGAAAACCACTACACCGATTTTAGGCATGCCAAAGCCCGTGTCAAGGATGAGGGACATAGACACTTGAACAAGCGCTATACATCACGAAGTTTCAAACAGGTTATCGTACCATGCCAACATATTTTTATCCGCTATTTTGAGCCGTTTGGCCACAGCCGGAGAAAATGTCGTGGAGGTGACTATCGCTGTAAAACAAGGCTTTCCATCCGCATCCTTAAGAACACCAGCCCCTTCGGGTGCGTTTGTTTATCATCCACCACCTTGCCCTCTGCCCCCCTGCGAAAAGCCGCGGCAACGACCGCCACCACCCATTCCACGCCCCCCCATCTTTCCAGGACCCGGCTGGATCGCTTCGCTGCTGAGCGCTTCCAGTGCGTTGCGTTCCAACGCCTGGATGGCGTCCTTGACGGTGCCGCTGCTGCATGTATACATTTTGATACCGGATCGGCTTAGAACGCTTGCTGCCCTGGGACCCATCTGTCCGGTAATAAGCGCACCCGTCCCAGCATCAACAATCATTTGGGCGGTTTTGATACCGGTGCCTTGCGCGGGATCACTCTGCGCCGAATTGTCCAGGTAGTCGCAATTGCCCGTGTCCGTATCGAACAGGACAAAACCGGCGCTTCGACCGAAACGAGGATCCATGTCGCTGTCCAAAGTTTTGCCCCTTGCGCTCACGGTGATTTTCATGATCGTACCTCCCTACTTTTTTTGGGATATATCTCATATTATAAATATCGTACCTAAATGGCATTTTGCAACCCAATTTTTTTTAAAATCGAACATTATTTTACAGCGCCGTGGCAACGCTCAGATTTAGCTTGCCGCGTGCTGATGTTCTCCGGCGAATCACAAGAATCGTTTTGGCTTGTGCACCGATGGTTCCGGTGTCACCTGCTATTTTCATTGCAGACGGTTAGGACCGGCGCAATTCTGATGTATTCGGATAAATTTTCTGCCGGTAAGCAGATTGCGAAATGACTTAGATTTAATATCGATGTGGGAATGGTTGCGTGTGCGGAAAAATCCCGGCGATACACTCGAAAATAAAAAGGCGGGGCATCACTGCCCCGCCTTTCACTAAGATTGTGTCACAATGGCTTCCCTGCCGATTGTGCCCGCCTGCATACTGATCAGAGAGTCTCTGTTTTTATTGTGGTAGGGGGCAAGACCCAATGTCTTGCCCCCGGACGAAGGGAGGTGGAGAATGAAACGTTAGTCGGCAATCAAGGGATCGAGAATATCAAAAGTAGTCAAGATGGTCAGGCCGTATAGAATTATTTTCGACCCCTCGATTGCCTTTTGACCAATGAGCACAGCAAACTTCATACCACTTTTCCCAATTCTGGTTTTTCAATAATATTACAGGGAGATAGAATTGAATGAAGAAAAACATTATTTGTACGCTTGACAGAATATGTCAGTCGGATTGACGCGTTTTGTCACTATGGCGAAGAAAATGTGAGGCGTGCGTCGCCATTGATCAACATCGATAAAAGGCTTTGCATTGCGCGAGGGCCAAATAAGACCGGTACAAATCTGGTCCTCTTTTCGTACTTTCCGACCGAACGTTCTACCCATCCGCTTTTCTTTGCGGGCTTGGCGTTATACGCGTGCTCCGCGTCTGCCACACCATTCGATTAGCGCTAGTGCACCATCAGGAATGCGTAACGATCCATTTTTTGATCGTAGTCGGTACGAACATTGATTTCGAATCCAAACTGGCGCACCGTTGAATAGACATCCACAGCCATGGCCTCCGGAGCCGGGCGAGCCATGTGGGGCTGCTCGCAGGTGTCTCGCTTGCCGGAGCATTCCTTGCAGAAACAGCACGAATCCATAAAGAGCAGAAAAGCACGCTCAAAACCAGCCAGGAACACATCACGCTCCAGTTTGACCAGCTTTGCGTTGATCTTGGCCGACCAGGCATGCCGATCTTCAGGTTTGGCCATCTGGCCTTCGAAGTGCAGGATAACGGCATTGGCGTATTCGCTGAAAAATTGCTTGCACTCGGCCACCGACGGCGTATTGGGGGGGCAGGCGCCCCCACGGCCGTATTCACCGCAGCCGAACATGCACTTCATGCGCACCCACTGGGCCACGATGATCCACTTGGGGTCGATCCACTTGTAGTCGGCGTACCCATGTGCATGAAGGATATCGTCGACGTGTTTGAGCTTTTCCTTGCTTAATCCCATGTTGTTTTCCTCTTACCTTTTTAAATGTGCCCCAGACAAAATCTGACCCACACCGATCATGCATCTATATCTCACGCAAAGGCCTATCGTTGCCAGCCCTCTTCACAGGCACAATCATGAAAAAACCGTTCTAAATAATTTAACGTAACCTAAATGATAGCGTTTATCTATATTGGATTTGCGACTTGGGCAGCAAATGAGAGGTCATATGGTTCGTGAAAATAGGGTGGGCATCCTTTTCGAGGAAAACAGGCAATGTGTTTGGTCCGGCAGATCAGATATATCGACTCGATCGCCACTGCGACAGCGTTGATTTCCTTGAAATCCACCCCGGCAATGACCCTGTGAAGAAAACACAATGAACAGAAGCAGTCGGACCTATGCAAGATCGGCGTAAGCTTTAAAAATTTTTTCATGACCACCCGAACCGAATGCGAGGTTAAGCGCAAACGACCGATGTGTAAATACAAAGGGCCGCCATACATCGATCCTTCAGAACGTATCGCGTGAGCCCTGGCGCTCGGCAATATGAACATCTTTCGCCGCCGTCAGGGAGCCCAAATCCGGTGCTGGAGCAGCGGGAAGATGGGTCGAAATTTCGATGCGCATCGGCTCCGGCGGTTCTGCAGCTTCTACCGGCTCCCCTGCAGGCGGAAGTATGCCGGCAATATCCAGCCGGTAGATGCGGGCCAGGTGGTGGGCCACATGCGTCATGGACAGACCGGCATCCACAGCCGCCAGATGCGCATCCACAGCCCTATTTACCTCCCCCTGGCGCTCATAAAGCTGCCCCAGAACGACCAGGGCTTCCTGCCGGTCCCTGCCCGTGGCCTTGCCTGCCGCGCTGCGGATCAAAGCGGTTGCCAGGGCATCGTCCTTTTGCCCGGAAAACAGCAGGTAACCTAAAAACAGACGATAGCGGACACTCCCCCTTGAGGGATCAGCTATTTCAGTAATTTTGCGCTGCAAGTCGCCCAGCTTGCCCGGCGTGATTCCCATGGTGTCGTTGGCCAGCAGTTGCAGCGGAATATCCTTCGCCAGCAGGGCCTCCGCCTCGGCCCGGCGCTCTTCCATGATCAGCGGGTACATCTGCTCCAGGCTGACCCCGGCTTTTTGCAAAGGCCGGCGCTCCTTATGAGCACCGGCGACCATGACGAGGGGCCGCAACTCGGCCTCCAGCTCCGGGTCCGCTGCCACGGCCTTCTGATAGTGCGCCAGGGCGAGGGCGTAGTCTTCCGCAATTAAGGCCAGGTTACCCAGCGCGGCATGCGCCGGACCGTAATCCGGATCCAGTGCGATGACGTTTTCAAGGCCGGACCGGGCGGTTTCGTAGTCGCCTTGTTTGTAAAGCTTGCAGGCCTCGTTGTAGCGGTAAAAAGTCTCCTCGCGGTAAACCTCGCTGCGCAACCCACGGCATGCCCAAAGCGCTGCTTGGAGTAATAAAACTAAAGCAAGAAGCCCGATGGACCGGCTAATCGTTCTTTTTCCCATTCCGTTATCCATTCATCATCAATTTTGCTTTTAGAACCGCAACTCCATGCCCACCTCCACCTGTTTTTCAAAATCAAAGGCGGATCGATTGCCAAGTGACGCATAGGTGATCACCTGATAGCGGTGCAACATCTCGCGACGGTATTCCACCCGCCCGAAAAAATTATAGCCGTTGTCGTCCTCGTTCTCGCTGTAGCGGGTGTGCAACTGCACACCCCAGCGCGAGTTGTTCCAATCCAGGCGTAAGCTGGTCTCCTCATAGGGCGAAAGCACGGAAGCATCGATGGTGCGCTGGATCCATTCCAGCACCATGCGGGCGGTTTGCTCTTCCCGGCGGTAGGTGGTGTCCAGGGTAAAGCGCCAGGTGCCGCTATCATCCGCGTCGATATGATTGGTCTGCAGGCTGGTAGCCCACCACGGGTTCCACTGGTGCGTCGCGGTTCCCAGAAAAGTATTGGTGGTGCCGTATTCATTCTCTTGCCCGTACCAGTTGAGAAAAAAGGTGTCCCGCTCGCCGATGGCGAACCGTAGCGACGCGTCTATTTCGCGGACCGTTTCATCGTCGCTGTAGCGCTTGAGATCAAAAAAACGCATGGTCATCATCGGGTTTCGAAAGTATCGCCAGGTGCTCGGCACAGAATAGTCGGCACTGGCTTCAACCCCTCGGGCATCGCTGGTGACCCCGTGCAGAGGATCGGCAAAGTCCGCGGCGAAGTCTTCTCCCAGATCGATATAGCCTGCGGATAGACGCAGGCGCCCCTGGTCGTAAGCGGCAATGGCCGTATAGCCATTGTCGCTGCTCTTTTCGCTGTCTTCGGTGTGAACAAACTCCATAACCAGGGTCAGTGGCTCAAATACGGGCACCCGCAGGTCCGCGGCCATGGCCTGATTGCGGTATCGGTCATCGCTGCCGTCAAGTAGCAGAGCGTCCCGGTAAGTAAAGCCGACCCCCCATTGCCAGCGGTCTTCCTCCCCGTAACGCACGCGGGCCGCAGCGCCGGATCCTTCCGTATCCACATCCCCTTCGGTGGTGTAGGCCAGCCCCGTGACCTGCAGCGCCTCAAGTCCCTGGTCCACCCGAAACCCGAATTTCTTGCGCTCGCTCTTAAAATCACTGAAAAGTTTGATGGGATCGTCAAATCCCCCCAGACCCTCCCGGAACACCCCTTTGATTTTCCCGTTTTCCCATCGCTGTTCGGCAAAAGCCTGGCTGGCGTCATAATTGGTATCACCGCCGGGATAGGTGTCGATGGCGGCAAACACCCCGTCCGCCCGGCTGTCATCATCCGTGTAGGAGAACCGTGTGCGCACACGCAGCTGACCGGTATCTTCGTGGTTTTCCCCGTCATGGCGCCAGAAGGAGGATACCGCGCCGCTGATCTTGTAGACGTGCTTTTCCGGCGGCAAGAGTTCCGGCGCTGGCGCCCCCGGTGCCTGTGGGATCGTAACGATACGCACGGTGACCAGGTTGCGCCCAAGGCTGCCGTCCTTGAAGCGCACCTCGAACACCAGTTCGTAGTTACCGTCCGGCAGGGCCATTTCATTCTGGTCCCGACCATCCCAGTCAAAGGTCTGATCTCCGGCCAGAAGCTCGACAAATCGATACTGGTTGACCACCTGCCCCCGGAAGTCACGAACACGAATGGCCACATCTTCGGCGTCCTTCAGAAGCTCGTACCCCACCACAAGAGACCCCTGGCGAGGATCGAAGATGCCGGCATCGTTCAACGGAATCCGCAGGTTCCCATCCGCCCATGCCAGGCCCGCCGGAACCAGAAGCAGGCTGCACAGCAATACGAAAAAGCCAATTCTTCTGCCCTTAGACAAGGCAAGAGCTCTCCACCAGTCACCACCCATCAGGTACAACTCCCCACACTGATGGTAATGGTATCGACAGACTGGACCCCGTCCGTGGTTTCAATGGTTGCCTCGATATCATAGATGCCTGCAGGACCGGATACGACGTCCCCGCAGTCCACACTGAAGTTTGTGCCGTCGATGATGGTGACCGGGCAGTTGCCCATCCCCCAGGGAGCATCCACGACAATACTGCTCAGCGTTCCGCTGCCGGTGTTGTATGTGCCTGTCACCGTCAAATTACCGCACACGAAAAAGTCGCCGCTGGATGGTGACGTAATGGCGATAGACGGCGGCGTAAAAACCGTGGTGCGAAAGATATAGCCCGAAGCCGATCCGCGGGCGCCGTTGCTGTCCACCCCCGTTACTTCAATGGTATTGGCACCGTCGGCAAGCGTTACGTCAGCCTCGAAACGGCCGCCCTCGCGGTTGAAGGCCACCGGCCCCTGCAAGGCGCCGTTGACGCGAATCTCCATCCAGTCGATAAACGCGGCATTACTGGTTATGGTTCCCTGCAGACGGAAGGCACCGGCACTGGTGGTGGGGGGCAGCCGGTCCAGCGCCACGACCAACCCGGTATCGACCGGAATCGATGGCCGGTAGATCGGGACGGTCAGCGGCAGGACCCATTCTTCGTCCGCATCGCAACCAAGGGTGAGGTCGAAATAGGCCTCATAGGGATCACTGATGGTCTTTGCCAGAATGTCGCTGTCGATCCTGAGGTCAAACCCTTGCATGGGCACCAGGGTGCTGCCGGGTTCCATCCTCCCATAAGCAACACTTGCGGTTTCGACAGCAATGTCCAGATCTTCAGAAGACAGGCGGCCGACACAGGCCAAAACATCGTCGCTGTCATTGTGAAGAGAAATGAATAACCGCACCAGTTCCCCCGGATTGGCACGCCCGTCCCCGTTTTGATCCTCGAGCTCCATCAGCGTGAGACCGTCGATAACCAGTCCTTGGCCGCCGCTTTGAAAAGGAGTGGTGATCTCCATTGCCCGGGTGAACCGTAGGCTGTCTTTGACCCGGTTCCCATGGCTGTCCGTGGCCGTGATTTCGGCCACATGCGACCCCTCGGAAAGATATAGAGGCCCATCGAAGGAAAAATATCCGCTGGCCGCATCATAAAACAGGCGGGTCGCGTCCACCGGTTGTCCGTCAATGGTCAGCGCCAGTCCACTGATATCCAGATCCCCCCCCTGATCCAAAACCATGGCCGTTAGGGCCGGTCCGCCGATCTTACGCACGGCATCCGGCATCACCTTGAAGTCGCTGATGAAGGGCGCCAGCTGGAAATCAAAGGCCGCCGTGGCTTCCGCCCAGAGCCCGGTGGCATCCGTCGCCCGGAAGCGCGCCAGGTGCGATCCTTCTTCAACACCGGCCACGTAGCCGGCCTTGTAATTGAAGAGACTGCGCCAACCCGCCTCTTTCGTATGCGAATAAAGCGTAAAGGGGCGCAGCACCTGATCATCCAGCCAGAGGGTGGTTTTCTCCGCAACGATCTGGGAATCATCTTTGGCTTCGGCCATTATGTAGGCGGAAGCCTGCTCACCGTATCGGCTAACAACCTGGTTGGTTTGTTGGGTTTCGGCCTCGAGGCTGACTTCAGGAGGTTCCCGCGGCATTATGACGTCAAGGTATACGGAATTTCTGTTACCCGCCTTGTCCTCGGCGGTAATCTGGAAGATGAAAAACTCCCCTTTGGGCGGTGGAACGAACGGACTGGTAAGAACGCCGTTTTGAAAATTAAAAGCCGGTCTGCTGCCAGCGCTGTGGCTCTGATACCCCCAACCGGCGATATTTCTGGTGGAATCGTTTTTTGCCGTCAGCTCGATCTTGAGCTCGGATAACGGCATGCCATGGTCGTGGATTGAAGCGGTCAAAAGCGCCGTTGACGAATCAAAAACCGGGCCTATGGCCGGCGCCAATATATCCCGTTCCTCCACGCGGCAATCTTTGGTTTGCTTAAACTGGAAAAAAAGGCCGCATCCGGAAATCGTATCATTCAGCGGGGCATGTCGGTTGCCGTCAGGGACCATCACCGCAAAATAAAACGCCCGGCCATTGCCACTTGCAGATTGATTGCCTGTAACAGACAAGGAAGTAACGCCCCCCGAACTCTCGGGAATCGGCTCATAGTCACGTGCGTCATAGCTTGCCCCCATGATCTGTAAATCCAGGGGCCGATTTTCAGATAGCGCTCTTCTGAGATCAAAATTATTTCCGGGGTCACGGGACCGCAGTTGGACCAGTTGTATCGTGCCAGGCCCGCTGTCGATCGACACGAAACGTCCTTTTTCATAGTAACCCCACTTCATCACGTCGTCGCAGATTTCCACCAAAGCTTTGCCGTTTCCTTTGGTCCCGACCACTCTGTCGATATCACCCGTGTTCGGCGTGTAGGTATAGGGACCGCGCGTCGACGAAGCCGGATCTTCCTTATCGCCGCCATCTTCGGGCGCAACCTCTCCGAAGACCTGGCAATTATCCGTCGTTGTCTGTTTAGCGAAATCCGTAACACGCAATGTTGCCACCAGGAGCGAAAGCGGGGTGAAGGGAAGTGCGGCCGTCAATTCACCCGTCTCGGGATTGAAATCCGCATCAAGGCGATATCCTGAAAGCCAAAGCTCGATGGCGAGATCTTCCAGCGGGGTTCCTTGGTCCTTGATGCGGGCCTGCAGGGTGTTCGCTTCCCGATTGAACCGGAAGTTTTCGATAACCGGGGGATCCAGGCAAACGAGAATATCGCCTTCATTCAGCATGGTCCGGCTGGTGGTGGTAGAATCCCCCTGCGGGTTCGAAAACTCGGCAATTTTGTGGGCTGCCGCTATTTTGTAATGAACCATACCTTCGCGGGCCGGCCCCTTGGACACACAGGCCTCCCCCTGCCGCTCGAACCAGAATTTTTCTCCTTCAAACTCAAACCAGGAGGCACCGGTATCCATGAGTTCGATGGGGGAAAAGATTACCCGGGCGGCCAGTTGGTCGTCTTCCTGGCTCACACGCAAGTTAAACGGCTCAGCAGCGGCTTCCATGAACACGGGAATGATTAGCGTCTCGAAAGTATAAACAAACGCTTCTTCCGGAATATGATTATAGGTGTGGTCATCTTCGTTAGACGGATTAACCTGGCTTTTGGACTCGCAGAAATTAGCGCGCGACGGATCGATTCTGACCGTCGCGGGAATTTTCACCAACAGTTCATCGATCTGGTCACCCATGGGAACAAGGTTCTTCTGGGTAACGCGGAAAGAAATCCGGCTGTCTTTCAAGTCATTGTCTTCCAGTTTACGAATTTCGACATTTCCTGATGTACTTTTAATTTCGATTAGATCGCCGACAGCTTTCTGCAAAAATGGATTCATTGTGACGAATTCGGACTCTCGCTCCTTATCGAGCCCCTCTTCCTTACGCATGATCGCGCGAATTTTTTCCGGATAATAAAAGTTCTTTCCGAAATAGCCGCGTGTAAAAATATCGAGCCCCCGTTCTTTTCCGGCGATCAATCCAACGCTGTTATGAGATGGTTCCACCAGAAATTCGCCGACCGTTTGAATGTAGGTATCCGTCCCGCGGCACTTATAAATGTCGAACACCGGTGCCACCATACTTTTTATGTTGAAGGTTTCGGCCGCACGTCCGACATTGCCGGCGCGATCCAACAGGGTTACGGACACCGTGAAACTGGCGTCGTGTTCGGCCGCCCCGCCTTGAAAGGCGATAAAAACAAGCAGGTTGAGTTCGTTATTTTCGAAAGTGAGAAGGGTTTTTTGCAAAGATGCGCCGCTGACTGAGACCTGTAGCCCGCATTCCGCGGGATCGACGGAAACGCCCGATCCGTTTTCAGGATCGGTGATTCTGAACCGAATCGAACCGGCGCTGCGCGGGAAAAGATTGCCCTCGGGCGCCACCCGTTCAATAAGCGGAGACTTTGAATCCACGATGAAAAGAAGCTGCTTGCGGTCTTTCTGGCTGCCATCCGGGGTCAACGTCTTTACGCTACCGCGGTGTCGCCCGTCCTCAAGACCGGGGAGATTGCCGCTCAAGTCAATTTGGCCCTCTTGGCCGGGCGCCAGTTGAAACGCAACCGGTTTGTCGTTGGTTGTTGCTTCGACCAAAGATGGATCGTGGGGAACCGCGCCGGGCGTCTGGTCTGGTACGAGGGTAGCGGCAAACGAATCGCTGCCCGATTTGACATAGACGACCTGATCGGCCACGCCTTCCTCCGCGAAAAGCGTGCCGGGACTGCACAGTAAAAAGGAACTCACGACCAACAAGGAAGTGACCCGTTTGGCGCAACAAGTCGCTATTGTCCATCTTGATCGGGTATGGTCCCTATCGCTTCTTTCCTGAAACCGCAGAAGCCCATTCATATGTTCAGCCTTCGATGGATGTGGAGGCCAGCGCCAGCTTAACCAGATAACTGCTTTCCATCTAAAAAAATCGTATCTTAGAAGACTGTTCTCTGTCTTAAAGCATAAACCGCTTGAGATGCCGCTGTGGAATGCGCCATCAGGCCTCATCCCTGCGCAAACATGAATAAAAAGTTTTTAATGCGTCACAAACGCTATAATTCGGAGATAGTGATCGCTATCAAAACGAATGCTTTTTACCGTCCGCCAGGGATGAAACTGTCAGCATGACGGCCTTCATTCCTATGGCAAAAGGAATGCCAAAACGCACCGGAGGACCATCATCCGCCGTGCACGGTGGGGAAATGGATTGGGTATTTCTGTTATAGGGGAGTATGTTAGGAAGGTTTACGTATTATTATCAGTGAGTTGATTTCGTTAAAGACTGTCCGATCCGGACTTCATGCACGCATTATTCTAATTTAATTTTTCTAATTAAAACGATTCTTTCATAAAAAAAACGCGTTTCGAAATATCGCAACCCCATAAATCTGCCCTGTTGGATGAGCGGCGTGCACCGATAACAGTGCAATGTTGACGCTCTCCAGAGCCAAAATGAACGTGTCGACAAGAAAAGCCGTTGCTTGATTTCGAAGAGCAGGTCTTTCCACAAAACCGTTTTATCTATCAAATCGGATCTCAACGAAAACAGGCAAGATAGGACAACGATATCCTAAACTGGGCCGTCCTTCTCGGACAAAAACAAAAGTAATACGGGGATAAGATGATAGGATTCTGAATCGACCAACATCTATCATGTACCCAGACCATTCAACAAAACCCTCAAGCGTTTAAGTGCGATGACCGATAAGTCACTCAACGCTTCACATGATCTCACTTTAACAGAAGGACACGATTAGAAAAATGAAGGTGGAACTGACTGTCATCGCGGAATTCCCCCCGGATGTTACCTACGGAAAAGTCAAAAAACTGGCACAGAATTTGGGGCATTCGAAAGCCTTGCGCGCCTCAACCCTGACGCATGCATCCATCTGCCCCTCGAATGGATCGCCTCCCCGACACCAGTTGAAATGGGAAGTGCCTTGCATCGACACGAAGGACATCGCGTCTGATTCCGTATTCACCGCCCGGAAGCAAATGGCGGCCGCGCATAGGATCAAGCTGAGCCGAATCATCCGCAGGCTCGACCAGGACGAAAGCCCCGGCTTCGATCCGCATCCAACCGTATTCTGGACCTGGGGCGAAGGCGATCTTATGGATCTGCCCTCTCTCTGATCAAATCTTACCGTAGATGTCAGACCCCTGACCGGGTGCGTATGGTCGCCTATCTCACGGCTTCGGATAGTGGGTTCTTGGCGTGCATCGATGTTTTTATTTGTTTGCTTGGCGGCTGCCCAATGGCGATTACCATTAGAATGACTTGAAACAAAAAAAGGGCCGACAGACTTTCCTGATCCCTTGATTTTACTCATTTCGAAGCAGAGAATCGAACGCTCAGGGCATTAAGCCTGCCAGATTTTTTTCCGACGCGTTTCTCAACCCCCTGATTCACACGATTGTCTTGAATTGACCGGACCTGATCTGACACATAGACGGACTTTTAAGCAACACGCTCAGATGAAACGGACAGAGCCTCTTTGAGGTTCTGCTTTTTTTGGTGCTCAAGCGCTAATCCGGATACGTCCGCGGGCCGTAAGGCGCCGGCGGCGTCCCATCTTCCGGGAAGTCACCGTCCTCCGGGGGAGCGGCTTGGGGTGCAATGGGTTTGGCGGGTACGGGGGGCTTCCCGTAACGGCGGGCAAAGCTGCGGGTCATGGGGTCGGTGCGGCGGGATAATTCCTGCGGGATAAAAACAACGTCGCCCTTGCGTAAATCACTTGTTCTGAGGTTGGGGGTAACTTTAGCCAGGATACGGGCGTTATCCTCGCTTCCGGTATACCAGCGGGCAATCACAGCCAGAGACTCCTCCGGCCAGCGCACCTCGTGCAGATAACAATGGACCCCCCTATAATTTACACCGGGCAGCACAACCTTGCGGGGCGGCGCCTTGCTTTTGGCGTCCAAGGGCTCCACTTGCGGTTTAAAGGCCGTACAGGCCGTCAGGCTGCAGGCCAGCATGACGAACAGCATCCCGCCGCCGAATAGTCTCCAACCGTATCGTGTCATGGTGGTGAAGAAAACCTGCCTTCCATCCGCGCCAGATAACTGATCGCCCTGACATTGTGAGGGTTGTAGCGAATCGCGCCGTGTAGACTTCGGGCGGCAGCTTGTCGATCGCCCTGGAAATCCTGGACAATGGCCAGGTTGAAAAGCACTTCATCAAGATATGCCGGGGATTGATCGACCACCTGCGCGTATTGCACGGTCGCTTTGTCGTAGCGCCCCATCTTAGCATAGGCAAAGCCCAGGTTAAAGCGTGCATCGATCATCTCGGAATTCAGTGCAAGGACACGTTCAAAGGCGGTAATGGCCGGCGGGTAGTCTTCCAGTTCAAGATAGACCAGTCCAAGGTTAAAATGCGCCTGGAGATTGTCCGGCGCACGATCGATCACCTGGCGCCATAGGTCCCGCGCCTGTTGCGGGTCCGACGCCATCAGGGACCGTGCCTGCTGTTCGAGCGGCGACATTGCGGTTTGCGTATGGGACCCGGATTCCTGTAAGGCCGGGCTTCGTTCCGCGTCGGCCGAAGTGGTTTTTTCCGTATAGTTTCGCGCTTGAAATGCTTCGAGTGATTGAATTCGCCCCTTTCCGGGAATATGCCACCGCACCCACATCAGAAGGGCCGCCACCACCAGAAGACCGAGGAGGCCCAGTCGCAGCCATCGCCGACCGGTCTTTCGAGGGGCCGTGTCCGCCAGCGCCGCCGGGTCGTGACCCGGACGATCGACAGACGTCCCGGACGTGTCAGACGTGGTATCGTCGGTTAAAAGATCCTGCAGGGCAGCTTCCTCGGCCATTTTCTCGACGACAAATAAATCGCTGACGAGGTCCGCCAGGTGCCGTTCAATCGATCGCGAGGACAGGTCACCCAGACATTCCTCAATGGCCGCCAGCGCTGCCGCACAGTCCGGAAAACGGTCTTCTGGGCGGACCGCCAGAAGGCCCTGAAAAACATGGCGGAGTTCGGGGATCAAATCCGGCAGGCATTCTTCCGGTCGGAGAAACTCGCCGGTTTGCGCCCGTCGCAGGATTTCCATGTTATTGCCTTTGTAGAGGCGTTGGCCCGTGAGCAGTTCGTACAGGATCACACCGACCGCAAAAATATCGGAACGGTGATCGATGACCTTCCCCTGGGCCTGCTCGGGTGACATGTAGGCCACCTTCCCTTTGAGCACCCCGGCTTGGGTGGTACCGTCCCGATCGGTAACGATGGCCATACCGAAATCGAGGATTTTGACCTGACCGGCATAAGTCACGAAAATATTCTGGGGGCTGATGTCGCGGTGCACGATGTGCAGCGGCCGACCGGCCATATCGGTGAGACGGTGGGCATATTCCAGGCCGGAACATATCGAAGCCGCAATGGCAAGACTGTTTTCAAGTCCGAGCGGACGCTGTCGCTGCTCCAGCGCCGTCGTCAGGGTGCGCAGATCCTTCCCTTGCAAGTACTCCATGACGATAAAATAGGCGTCTTCCATACACCCGAAATCGTAGATCTGCACGATATTGGGATGCTGCAGGAACGCGGCCAGTTTGGCCTCTTCGATAAAGGCCGCCACCACCTCCGGTTCGACCGAAAAGTGGGCATGCATCTTCTTGACGGCCACCAGTTTTTGGAACCCCTGGTCGCCCTGGATCCTGGCACGGTAGAGCTCAGCCATGCCGCCAAAGGCAATGCGGTCCAGTATCTGGTACTTACCGAATTGGGTAAAGGCTTCCATTCCCGAAATCCATGCTGGGGTAAATCCCCTCAACCCTGCAAAATACCACCGCCAACCGATGTAAGATGAAGAGTATCAAAGCGTTAGGGGATAGACAACTCCCATTTAAAAAATACCCCCGGCCTGGACCACCCGGCATCGCTGTGAAAAGATGACAGCCACACAACGGGCAAAGCGTCATCAGGGCCGGATGCCGGCTTGACGGTTCAGTTTCGCCCAATAGCGCCGATAGGACCTGCGAGGGGGTTTCCGGATGCGTGTTTCCGCTGCCAAAACGCGGCTGATCTGGCGTTCCGTCCAGTCGCGGGACTGCCGAAAGGCCTCGGCCGTGACCTCTCCGGTCGATCGTTCCAGGATGGCATCGGCGCCTTGGATCAACTGTTCCTGCAAGCGCTGCTGTTCCTCGCGGCAAACCGCATGGCCCTGTTCGAAATCCGACAACAGGCCACGGTGGAACTGCTCGTGGAACCACCACAACGAGGCCGGATCGAAATGGCCTTGCGGCGGCGGACCGATGTCCGGCAACACCTCACCGGCAAACCAGATCGGTTTATAAATGGACGTGCAGGGCGCGGAGGTGCCCGTCGCCCAGATCGTCGAACGGTCCGGGTGTAAATGGGCCACCAGCGAAGCGGTGGTCTGGCTGGCATTACGGGTCAGCCCGTTCGCGGCGTGGGCACAGATGCGATTTCCCAGCCAGTGGCTGTCCGGCCGATAGGGGGACTCCCCGTGATCCTGCAGCACCCGGATGGCAAGGGCGGTGTCGATCTGACCGCCCGCGGCGACCAGGTGTTCCTGGGCGCACGCTCGTCGGAGACGGGAAGCCGAAAAAAAAGTGTAGAATCTATCCGAAAAATGGCGGGCAAAATGCAAAGCTTTGCCCCCCGTCTTGAGACGCGCCAGGTCGGGATGGGCCCGATCGAAATCGTCAGCGAGGGTCAACCCGTTGCTGATGGCGTAAGTTCCCCGGATGCGTTTGGCCGCCCAGAAAGGCCCCGCGGTTTCCAAAACCCAGGCCGCGCCCGGATCGGCCAGGATAAAGCTGTTGTGGTAAGCCATCCGGCGGTCTTGGTATCCGCAGATCCCTCCCTGCCCGAAATCGTGCAGCAGGCCGGCCATGACATCCACGCCCTGCTCCGCCGTATCCGCCCGCTCCAGCGCCAGACGCACCAGATCCATGCCGGTCAGGGCACCCTTGCGGTTCAGGGGCATCCGGGTCCATACCGCCTCGTTGCCGATCACCAGCCCCGACGCGTTGGCGCCGATTTCGGCCCCCCACATCCAGAATGGGCGGCAGAGCAAAACCGCCCGGGTGACAGGTGCCTGCGGTATTTCCATATAGGTACACTGCAGACGGGTGCCGGGCGCGTATTCCCTCCCCGGATGATATTCCAGCGCCTGGGCCTCATTGGCTTCCCGATCGCTGTTCTTGCCGAAAATAATCGATCCGTCAGCCGTGGCGGGCGCCGTTGCTACGAATGTGTCGCACATAAAAGTTTCACCGTTTGATGGGTCCGGGGAGAATGAATTCATAGCGTCGCCGGAACAGGTTCCGGGACAGCCACCGATCCATTCGCCGAAAAGCCAGAAACAGGGACCAGATGACGCGATCGCTGCGGTAATAGCGATCCACCGTCTCCGGTTTGATCGGCCGCTCCAGCACCGCCGAACACGCGTTGATCGTCGCGGTCACGGGGGCGATCAGATCGGGCCGCTGCTCTTTGTATAGATTGGCGATCAGGTCGATCACCACGTCGCGGTGGGAATAATAGCGGTTCATCACATCATCCAGAAAGAACCGTCTGAGAATCCAGCGTAAAGCACCCGGCGCGCTTTTCAGCAGCTTTTCGGGATCCAACTGTTCGCGGCCGTCGATGCGGAACAGAGGCGTGCTCGTATCGATATAGAAAAGCCTGCCTGGTGAGCTGTCCGGCGTGCAGGCCCAGTTGGACAGCTGCCCGTCCAGCGCCAGTTCCAGTTGCGGCTTGCGGGTCGCGTTGAAAGCCCAGACGCCGTCGATCTGCGCCACGATCTCCCGGATCAACGACAAGACGGCCTCACGGTCTCCCGTATGGATCAGACGGTGGCCGAACTGTCGGTCCGGCAGTTGCCGCTGGGCAATATAGAGGACCACAACCCCGTCGGCCGACGGTACCACGGCCGTGGCCTGCCCCGGCAGGTTCAGCCCGGCATCTACAAGGTGTCGGCTGTAGCTGTGAAAGTTCTCCGCGTATGTCTCGGCTTCCGGGACTGTGCTGAAAATCGGCATGCGCTTGAAAGCCGCATTCTCCATGCCTTCGATGGCAAAGATGCTCGATATTTCACCATATCCCAGGATGCGGGCCGGGATTCGGGAGGTTTCGGGATGCTGGGGATCCAGACCCGCTTCAAAGCGTTCCAGAAATTCCAGGTCGACGGGCAGGGGATGTTCCAACCGGTCCATAATGCCTCGATTTCATCGTCGCACGTTTTGAATCGAATCGCCCAATCGACGATTCGATCTCAGCCTAAAGCCTCACGGAATTCAGCGGCCGCAGCGAGTGCCTGATCCAGGCGTTCCAGCACCCATGGGACGCTATCAAGCGCCATCGTCAACGGCGGCAGACATTGGCACACCGCGGGTGCATTGTTGGCATAGACCATCAGCAGGCCATGATCATAGGCGGTTTTGGACAAGATCGGGCCGCACAGATCGTCCTTCAATTCAAGACCCATCATCAGCCCCAGTTGACGCGCCCCAAGGAAAAAACCGCGGTGCTGTTTCTGTAGCGTTTCAAATCCTTCCCGGAACCGAAGGGCCAGCGTTTGCACATGCTCCAGAAAATCGGGTTGGGATGATATTTCCAGCACTTTCCGGGCGACGGGGCAACCGAGTTCCGCCCCTCCGAATGTCGAAATATGGATGAAAGGATCGGCATGGAACACCGCCTCCAGCGGGCGCCGAAGCATCGTGGCACAGATGGGGTAGAGCCCGCCGGAAAGCCCCTTGCCGATGACGACCATATCCGGCTGGACGCCGAAATGCTCGAACCCCCAGAGCCGGCCGGTACGCCCAAGACCGGTCTGGACCTCGTCCAGAATCAGGAGCGCACCGACCCGGTCGCACATTTGGCGGACTTCTGAAAAATAGGTGCCTGCGGCCAGAGCGATCCCCAAGGTGGCCGGCACCGTCTCCAGGATGACCGCCGCCGTAGTCTCATCCAGGGCATCTTCCAGCGCGGCAAGGTCGTTAAAAGGCACCTGGCAGAAACCGGCGGGTTGGGGGCCGAATGGCTGGCGGTATTTTTGGTCGCCCGTTGCCAGGGCAAGCCCGGTATGACCGTGATAACCGCCCCGGGCGGAAATAATCATGGCGCGACCGGTATGGGCCCGGGCCACCTTGATGGCCAGGTCCACGGCCTCACCACCGCCTGAGGCAAAAACAGCATAATCCAGATCACCTGGCATGAGGGCCGCCAGATTGCGGGCAAGCTGGGCCCGCTCGACGCTGATGAGGTGATGGTTGCCGATATCGAGGCGATCCAGGCTCGCCTTCAGAACGTCGACCAGGGCGGGGTGGCGATGTCCCAGATTGAAAACGCCGCCGTTGGAGTGCAGGTTGAAAAGTTTTTTCGCGCCGTCCAGATCATGAAGAAAGGGGCCGTTGCGTTCGCCCATGACGAAATCCATGCCGAACTGCCTGAAAAAGGCGACTTTCCCGGAAGAAACGTGGGCCTCAAAAGTCTTGATGGCATCTTCTCTGTTCATATGGATCGCCCTTACCCGACGGTTGAACTGCCGCTACCTTCCCTGACGTCGGGAAGGAAACAAGTCCGGTTCGCCACGACACGATGCGCGTAGCCAGCTACCACAGAGGGATCTGCGCCAGAATATCCGCATGACGGTTTTCCAGCCATGTCCTCAAGGATTCGGGCCCGGACGCCGCAGTGTCCTCGGGCAATGAAAAATCGGAAAGTAATTCAGCCTGATACTGACGATACGCCTCCAGAACAGTCGGATTGTTTTTCTCAAGCCATGATCGAATCTTGGCGTCTGTCATTTTGTCCATATAACCCTCTGCGAGTTAAACCGATATGTAAGTATTGAAAGGTATGACCATCGCCGCCATCACCGGGATGGTCATCGTCAACGGCAGCTAAATCCGATCAGGTTTGCCAATACGGGCGCCTTAATCGCCCCGCCTGTTCAGGCGTTCTCAACTTGCCCGGCGCGCTCCTGCCCGGACTTTGCTGTCCTTTTCTATTGAAATTGCCCGGGCATGTCAAATGTCGCCGCCCGTTATTCCGCATCCCCGGATATCAGGTTGGCCAGGCGCACGAATTCTTCCACCGCAAGGGTTTCAGCCCGGCGCCGAGGATCGATATCCGCACGTCCAAGCCATGCTTCGACGCGGGCATGGTCGGCGTTGAGAATGTTCCCGGCCAGGGCGTTGCGAAGCGTTTTGCGACGTTGGGAGAAACCGGCTTTAACCACGCGCGAAAGCATGGTCTCATCCTCGGCAGGATAAGGGATACATTCCTTGAACGTCACCTTGATGACCTGCGAATCAACCTTGGGACGGGGATAAAACAAATTGGCAGGCGCTTCTGCAACCACTTTTACATCGGCACAATACTGCAGCATGACGGACAATCGGCCGTAGTCGCGATTGCCCGGAGGTGCAATCAGCCGCTGGGCCATTTCTTTCTGCAGCATGAGAAGTGCGCGGTGGATGTTGACGCGCGCGGCGACCAAATGGACAATGATCTGGGAGGATATGTTATACGGCAGATTTCCGATCACGACGGCCGGCGGCGTTGCCGGACCGAAATAGTCCATGAAATTCAAAGTGAGGATGTCCTGATGGACCATCTGAACATTGGATAGACGCTGGGCGGCTAATTCCGAACGGAGGAGGTCGAGCATCTGTTGATCTTTCTCCACCGCGATCAGCCGCGCCACTTTTTTTGCCGCCGGAATGGTAATCGCCCCTAATCCACAGCCGATTTCGAGAACATGGTCGTTCTCTTGGAGCGCCGCGCAATCCACGATGCTCTCCGCCAGGGCCTGGCTCAGCAGAAAGTTCTGGCCAAGATGTTTCTTGGGCCTGATATCCCAGGCCTTGAGCAAAATTCGCGGCGATGTCATGAAATGGTGGGGTCCTTCACGGTTGTTGAGGTATACCCGCCCTCTTTGAATACGTCGTCCGGCACTTAACCGCTTGCGACGTTGAGGATCGAGATCGTCCGATCTGACTATCGGAAAGACAGCGTCTTGGCAAGCCTTGACGGTTTCGTAAAAAATCCGAACAATATTTTACGCACACCCCCTAGCGGGCGATGGTATCCGTCGGCAGCACCCGATCGTCATCGTGTCACCGGGCTGGAATAGGAGGCAAAAACCAAGCAATTCTAATTTTACTTATAATACGGTCTCCCTCACGCTTGACTTTAGATATTTCATAAGTAGATTTCGCTAGTAGTCTAGGGAGCGCCGCCATCTGTTATCCCGTCTCCCATTATGGTCAACAGAAAAGCTACGACGGCACACGTGAAGCGGCCAGCCTGAGGACGACAGTGCCGCATGACAAGCAAACCAGGGTGCGACCGGCAAGACGCACGGTAAGCTTCGTATACGCGGTAAAGGAGGAACGCATGACGCGAAAAAAGGGAAAATCTGTCAGTTTTGACGCCATGGTAAAATTCTTTATTCAGAATTATAATATTCCGACCAAAAATGATTTCGACAAACTTCAGGCCCGTCTCGACCAGATCGAGCGGCTTCTCAAATCCGCCCCGCCGCCGGGGCGCAACGCCCCCAAAATTAAAGGCGCCGACAAAAGCGCCCCGACGACGGCCCTTGATGTGGTCTTCGACGTCATCAAACGTTTCGACAATGGGTCCTCCTTCAAGGACATCCAGGTCAAAACCGGCTATGACGACAAGAAAATCCGCAACGTGATATTCCGCCTGAACAAAATGGAAAAAATCAAACGCAAAAGCCGCGGCATTTATATCGCATCCTGATGTGCTGCCGATAGGTCCTGTGTCTTGGCACGGGTATGGGATTGCCCAGCTGTCGTAAAGGATCCATACCGCCGATCAGGCCCATCCGGACGCCATGGATATGGCCATTCCCAGACAACATGCCATCAATCAAAACCTTTTCCCCTATACGACAAGGCTGCCCATGACATTACCGAAGACCGACCCGACTTCCCCTTTGTTGACCGTGGGAAACACCTGCCACGGCTTTAAAATAACGGAGGCCATGCCGCTGCCCCATCTGGATGGCGTTTTTTATTCCCTGGCACACATCAATACCGGCGCCCGCTATCTCCACATTCAGTGCCCCGACCGCGAAAATACTTTTGGCGTGGCCCTCAAAACCGTTCCCGCCGATTCGACCGGTGTGGCCCACATTCTGGAACACACCGTTTTGTGCGGCTCCCGGAAATACCCGGTCCGGGATCCGTTCTTTTCCATGCTCAAGCGAAGTTTGAGCACCTTCATGAATGCCTTTACGGCCTCCGACTGGACGCTCTACCCATTTGCCACGCAAAACCGCAAGGATTTCTATAATCTATTGGACGTCTACCTGGATGCCGTTTTCTACCCCCGGCTGGAGGCGCTCAGTTTCAAGCAGGAAGGGCATCGCATTGAATTTGAAGGTGATACCGACAGTGACCGACGACTGGTATACAAAGGCGTGGTGTACAACGAAATGAAGGGCGCCATGTCTTCACCCAATCAGGTGCTGGGCCGTTCGCTCTTGCATGCGCTATACCCGGACACGACTTATCGCTTCAATTCCGGCGGCGACCCGCAGGTTATTCCGGATCTGACGGTTGCGGACCTGCGCGCTTTTCACAAACGGCACTACCACCCCAGCAATGCCTTTTTCTACTCCTATGGCAATCTCCCTCTGGAGGATCATCTGGACTTTATCGGCCGTAAAATTCTGGACGGGGTCGACCACACCGACCCGGGGACGGAAGTTCCCTCCCAGCCGCGCTGGCAGGAACCGCGCGAAGCCGTCTATTACTACCCCCTGGCGCCTGGCGAAGATCCTGCCCGAAAATGCCAGATCGGAATCGCCTGGCTGACATCGGATATCCAGGATATTTTTGAAGTACTGGTGCTGACGCTGATCGAACAGATTCTGCTGGGGAATCCCGCATCCCCCCTGCGCAAAGCGCTGCTGGAGTCCGGATTGGGGTCCACCCTGGCGGATTCCTCCGGTTTCGATGCCGACAACCGGGATACGCTCTTTTTCTGTGGGTTGAAAGATGTTGCCGCATCGGATGAGAAAAAAATCAGTGACATCATTATCTCGACCCTGACCCGAATGTCCGAAGACGGTATCGATCCGGAATTGATTGAAAGCGCGATTCACCAGGTGGAATTCCACCGCAAGGAAATCACGAACACCCCCTATCCATATGGCCTTAAATTGCTCGTCGCGATGACCAGCACCTGGATTCACGGTGGCGAACCCCACCGCCTGCTTCGTTTTGAAGAGGACATCATCGAACTGCGCCGTCAGATGGCCGCCCCGCGGTTTTTTGAAGACCGTCTCCGCCGGCACTTTCTGGACAACCCTCATCGTGTCCTTTTCAAACTCATCCCTGACCAAGATCTGGCGGCCAAGACCCAACGCGCCGAAGAGGACAAGCTCATCGCGGTTAAAAATGCCCTTTCCCCGGATGAAATCAATCACATCGGCGAAGATGCAAAATCCCTGAGCCGCCTCCAGGAAACCGAAGAAGATATCTCCGTCCTGCCAACCCTCGCCATCGAAGATATCCCCCCCATGGTGAGCCGGGTGGAAGCGACCGCCGTTCTGGAAAACCGCCTCCATCTTTATACTCAGTCGACGGGCGGCATTTTCTATTTCTCTTCGGCGATGGGAGTTGAATCGATCGCACCTGAGCATTTGCCGCTGTTACCGTTTTTCTGCTATGCCGCCACCCGCATGGGAACCGCCGCCAAAGATTATGTCGAAATGGCCCGCTACCTCGATCGCTATACCGGCGGCTTTGGTCTTTCTGTCCAGGCGCGGACACGCTTTGACGTAGACGGCCCTTTGCTGCCCATGATCACCATGGGCGGGAAATGCCTCAATCGGAACCAGGACCAGCTCTTCGCTATTATAGATGAAATGCTGCACCAAATTCGCTTCTCCGATATGGACCAATTAAAACGAATTCTGGTCGAATTCCAAGCCCTGCATGAAAGCGCCGTGGTTCAAAACGGACACCGGTTGGCGATTTCCCTGGCCAACCGCTTTATGACACCTTCCGCCCATCTGAACGAAATATGGCACGGGGTTCACCAGTTAAAAACCATCAAGGCGTTGACCCGCGAAATTGAATCAAATGCCGCCGCGCTTGACCGAACCGGCGATCAGCTGGCACAAATCGCCCATGGCATTTTTCACCGGGAAAACATGACGATCGCCCTCATCGCCGATGGCGCTGGTTTGGAATCCGCTGAACCGCAGGCCCTCGATCTGCTCAATCGGCTTCCCGGCAATCCTGCCATGGCTCAACAACCCCCCTTTGTGCGGCCCGACCGTCCAACGGTGTGGGAGGGCTGGCACACAGGAACCGCGGTATCGTTTGTGGCGCAATCCCTGGAATGCGTCCGCTACCCTCATGAAGACGCTCCGGCGCTGGCGGTTATCGCCAAACTTCTGCGCTCTCTTTATCTGCATCGCGAAATTCGGGAAAAGGGTGGTGCGTATGGCGGATTTGCCATCTATAATCATGAAGACGGCCTTTTCTCGTTCGGATCTTATCGCGACCCCCACATCCAACGAACGATTGGCGTCTACGCCGGCGTCGGAGACTTTATTACATCCGGCGACTATACGGAAAAGGATATCCAGGAAGCCATTCTCCAGGTTTGCTCGGAGATCGACAGGCCGGATCCACCCGGACCGGCCGCCCGCAAGGCCTTCTACCGCAAACTGGTCGGTCTTGAAGATGATCAGCGCCAACAGTTCAAAGAGCGTCTGCTCGCACTGAATCGCACCACCGTACGTGCCGCGGCGACGCGTTACCTTGGCCGTCTTGAAGGCCAAACAACGACCGCCGTTATCTCTTCCCAGGAAATGCTGCGCAAAGCCAACCAGGAGATGCAGACCCTGCCGCTGGACCTGCATGCCATTTAGCACGCGGTTGAAAAGGCCTGCGGATGCTGTGCCGCGGCGCAGAAATCCGGCGCCAAAGAACGCTTTTCGACCCTTAGGCACCCATGATCTGCCGGGTTCGATCATTCCGATAGGAAAAAGGGGGCTGTATTGGCAATGACCGTGGATCGGCAGCTAAGGTAGTTCCAAGAGAGAGGCCAAGTCGCGGAGTTGCAGGGCATCTACATCGCCACCCGCTTCCGCCAGCGGCAGCGTGTAGCTACCGAGCAACTGGTAGAAGGGCAGCAGATCCGGCAGGGTTTCCCGGATCTTACGGCAATGCGATTCAACCGTACCCCTGTCACCCCGGGCGATCGGTCCGGTCAGGGCTTCGACAACACCCCGTTTCTCAATATTGTTCAATGTACCCCGGACGAGCGGCAGCAACACCTTGAGGGTTGCCTCGGGCGCAATGCCGCTGCCCTCAAGCAAGCGTGTCGAAGCGGCAAGAAGTGTCACCAGATAATTGGAGGCCACGACCGCGGCGGCATGGTAAAGGGTTTTGTTCTCCGTTTCGATCGGTAAAAACTCCGCCTGGAGCCCGGACGCCATTTCCTTGGCAAGCACCAGCGCCGCGTCGTCACCTTCTCCCGCCATGATGATGCCGCGAAAAGGATTATCCGGAAACGTCGGGGCCGCAAAGCTCTGCAAGGGATGCAGGGACCCGGCATGGGCACCACAGCGGCGCACGGCGGCAAGGATGGTCGACGACAGGGCGCCACTGCAGTGCAGCACCACCGCCCCGCGCTTCACCCCCTCCCGCGCGGCCAGATGCTCCGCGACGGACGCGATGGCCGCATCGGGGGTGGTAATAAATACAACATCCGCATCTGCGGCAGCATCCCACGGATCCCGGCAGACCCGCCCGCCACCGGCGTTTTCAGCAGCGGCGTGGGCCGAGGCCGATCGACGACTGGCAAATCCGGCCGGCACGTATCCGATATGCGCCAGATGCCAGGCCAGGGTAACCCCGACCTTTCCGCAACCAATAATGGCAAAGGTTCGCGGCTTCATACAGAGCCCTCCGGTCTTTAGGGAGTACTAAGTGTAGATCTGTCCATGACATTCAAAAATATATGTGTCCGGTTCAGAAATGAGGATTTTTGGTTCTGATCAAGGCCGCACAAGGGTTTTCGGTGAGGCGTACGCATGTACGCCGCAGCCGGAAACCCGCGGAGAACGCCGATCAGGACCAAAAAGACCTTTTCTGGTCGGACACCAGAAGCCATCTCAAAAATTGGATATTCGCTCGAGATCAAGGCGAGGCCGAGGATCAACCCGCAGGCATACACAAGTATGTCGAGGACTTGAGACGAGGACGCAACGCCGATATCGGGCGAAAAGACTTTTTTGCGATCGCTTCTTAGTCGTAGCAGTGCTCCTGCGCCGGAAAGCGCGCCGATCGCACATCCTCGGCATATTCGCCCAGACCGTTGCGCACTTCCACCGCCAACTGCCGGTATTGCTTGACGAACTTCGGAACATGACGCTGGCTCAACCCCAACAGGTCGTGCAGGACCAGAATCTGTCCGTCACAGGCCGGGCCGGCGCCGATACCAATGGTCGGAATCTTCAACCGCTGTGTAATCTTCGTTGCGATATCGGTGGGAATTCCCTCCAGGACAACCGAAAAGGCGCCGGCCTGCTCCACCTTGATAGCATCTTCAACAAGCCGCTCTTCATCACGCTGCACACGATAGCCCCCCATCTGGTGCACCGACTGGGGCGTCAGCCCGATGTGGGCCTGGACAGGAATACCGGCCGCTGAAATGGCCTGGATCATGGGACTGACGGATACGCCGCCTTCCAGCTTCACCGCTGCGGCCCCGCCCTCCTTGATGAAACGCCCGGCATTGCGGATCGCTTCGGCCGTTTCCGCCTGGTAGGCCATGAACGGCATATCACCGATCACCATCGCGCGCCGGGCGGCCCGGGCCACCATGGCGGTATGGTAAATCATTTCATCCATGGTAACGGGCAAAGTATTGCTCCGCCCCTGCACCACCATGCCGAGGGAATCCCCCACCAGGATCATGTCAATGCCCGCGGCATCCGCCAGCTGTCCAAAGGCGAAATCGTACGCGGTCACCGCCACGATCTTCTCTTGTTTTTCCTTCATGTCCCACAGACGGGGGATCGTCACAGTTGCAGCCATGGTCTTCCTCCTGTTTTAGTAAGGTCACTAGGCCGACCTATACACGCCTATAATAGCATTCCGATCTTCTTCAATATCCGGCCGGCAAGCATTAATGCGCTACCATACGGGCCAGCCACATGGTCAGCGGTGCGTAGAAAGTCACAATCATCAAATCGATCAACAAAATCATTAAAAAAGGACCGATGCGCCAGGCGATGGCTCCCAACCGATCGCCGGATATGGTCCCGGCCACAATCAGACAGATGCCCATGGGCGGCGTGAGCATGCCGATAGCCAAATTGGTCACGACGATCACCCCGAGTTGCACCAGATCGATCCCCAGGGCCGGCAGCATGGCCACAATCATGGGAACGAATAAGATCAAAGCGGCGGTAGTCTCCACAAAGGTGCCCGCAATCAGCAAGATCAGGTTGATCAACAGCAGTAAAAACACGCGATCGGTGGTCAGTGTAAGCAGCGCGCCGGCCAGCCGCGTGGGAAGTTCCTCGATGGCGGCAATCCAGCTGAAAATCGATGCGGCGGCAATAATAAACATCACCACCGAGGCGGTAACAGAGGCATCGATCAAGATTTTCGGGAGCGCCCGCCACGGGATTTCCCGATAGACCGCCATGCTGACCACCAGCGCATAGACGACCGCAATCGCGGCCGACTCGGTGGCGGTAAAGATACCCAGCAGAATGCCACCTAAAATAATCAGCGGCGCCCCCAGCGCCAGAAGCGCCTGGCGAAATGTGCGCCCCACATGCCGGACGGAAAAAGACACCGTGGCGCCGTACCCGCGGCGTCGCGAAATTACCGTGGCCACCACGATCAGTGAGAGCCCCACCAGGAGCCCCGGCAGAATCCCGGCCGCAAACAGCTGGCCGATCGACGCGCCGGTCAGAAAACCGAAGATAATCATCGGGATCGAGGGAGGGATAATGACACCGATGGAGCCGCCCGCGGCCAGCACAGCCGCGGAAAAATCGGAATCGTAAGCGGATTTCTTCATGGCCGGTATCAGAATAGCGCCCACGGCCGCGGCATCCGCTGCCGCAGAACCTGATATCCCCGCAAAAAACATGGCCGAAACGATCGTCACCGCCGCCAGACCGCCCGGCAGCCACCCCACCAGGGCGTTGGCCAGATCGATAATGCGGCGGCTGATGCCGCCGGCTTCCATGAGCGCCCCGGCAAACATGAAAAGTGGAACGGCCAGCAGATGAAACGAGTCCGTACCGCCGAACATGCGTTGGGCCATGACCATCATCGGGAAATCGCCCTGAATCAGGATGCCCACCACCGAAGCGCCGCCAATGGCAATGGCAATGGGAGCATTCATGGCAAAAAGCACCAGCAGGGTAATGATCAGGGCCTCGGCCGTCACGAAGTGCGCTCCCGGAGTTCCGACACAATGGCCGCCGCCGCATGCAAAAGCATGATCATACCGCTGATCGGCAGCACCAGCATGACTGTCCACTTGGGGATCTGGAGGGCCGGGGATATCTGCAGTCGGACAAAATAGGCGAACTGGGCGCCGTAAACGACGAGCACGCCAAGAAAGGCCATGGCAACCAGATGGGCGCCGATGCGCATGACCCGGGCACCTTGAAATCCCAACCGATGCGCAAAAAGGTCGATGCGCGGATGAACACCGCGTCGATAGGCCACCGTGGCCCCGAGAAAGGTCAGCCAGACCAGGATATAGCGGGCCAGTTCCTCCGACCAGAAAAGCGAATGGTTCAGCACGTAGCGGAAGAAGACCTGGGCGGCCACGATACCGATCATCAGGCCCCCCAAACCCAGCAGCGACTGCTCGACCACAGCATTGATCCGACGACTGATCCGGTCAATTTGGTGTATGCGGCGGTCTTGCGTGGTCATGGCGGTCCATTCCCCGATCGATCAGCGGGTCGCCGCTATAATTCGAAGCAGGAGATCATTCACCTTGGCATCACTGTAGATGTCGTTTGACTGAAGTTGGGCGAGTTTAGCGCGAAAGTCTCCCAAATTAGGCGTGTCTTCGACCTGCATGCCCTTTTCCTTGAGAAAGGCGAGGCGCGCAGCATCTTTTTCACGGTTGTCCCGGCGCTGAAAACGCGCCGCTTCACACATGGCTTCACGGATCATGGTCTGGGTCTCGGCTGGCAGGGTCTGCCACCATATGAGAGAGGCCACGTCAATATGGGAAGAGTAAACATGGCGCGTTAGCGTCATATACTTCTGAATCTCGTAGAACTTGTACTCCTGCATAACCCACAACGGATTTTCCTGTCCATCGATCACCCCTTGTTCTAACTCGGTGTAAATCGGCCAGGGCATGGGCGTGGGATTGGCTCCCAGGGTCTGCCATATGATCTTTTGCAGAGGCGAGGCCATCACACGGATCTTGAGCCCTTGAATATCTGCGGGCGTCCGGACAAGCCGCCGGTTGTTGGTCAGGTTGCGAAAGCCGTTTTCAGAAAAGCACAACCCCTTAAAACCCTGGGCTTCCAAAGCCGTAAGAATTTCCTGCCCGAGAGGGCCGTCCAGAATTTCATCGGCCTGGGCGTTGTCCTTGAACAAAAAGGGGTAACTGATGACACGCGTGATGGGGTTGATGGTGTCAAAGGGCGCATCCGTGATGACGCCCATCTGAATCGTGTTGAGCTGAATCTGCTGCAACAGTTCGGTTTCGTTGCCCAACGATGCCGAATGGTAAATTTTGACCCCGATCTCGCCGGACGTTTTCTGCTCGATCAAATCTTTAAACTTCTCGGCGGCAATATTCTGGGCCGATCCGGGTTTGGTCACCACCCCGAGCTTGATGGTCATAGCGCCGAAAGCGGTCAACGGGGTCATACAAAAGCATCCAATGAGCACCGACAACAAGAGTTTCTGCATGGTCGCGCCTCCATTCAGCCAGATGCGGCCAACACGGCCGCTGAAGATCAATTGGTTGTAAGTATCCGCTAAACTTTGATTTTTAAATGATTCCGACCCAAAAGTCCAACCAAAATACCGGATGACCCGGCGACCCTGCCATGCGCCATACCTGCCGGCAATCTCGCCAAAACAATGCGGTTGACTAAGCCTCCCCGGGTAATATAAACAATGATGTTTTAATTGATGCCGAAATTACCGACCCTGAACCGGCGAAATCGTGTTGTCAAAGAACGCCGGCGGCACACACGGCGTGGAACCGATACGGCGAAGACCATGACACCATTGCAGTCCATCAAAGGGTTCAAAGATATCCTCCCGGGCGAATCCGAGCTCTGGCAATCCATTGAGCAAGAGGCCAGAATTGTTTTTACCGCTTTTGGATTTCGCGAAATCCGTCTGCCCTTGCTGGAAAAAACCGAACTTTTCGCCCGCAGCATCGGTGAAAGCACCGATATTGTTGAAAAGGAAATGTATACTTTTCAAGACCGCAGTGGCGATCTGTTGACCATGCGGCCCGAGGCCACGGCCGGCATCGTACGGGCTTACCTGCAGCACAAGCTCTATTCCCAGGAACCGGTCCACAAATTCTACACCATCGGTCCCATGTTTCGCCGCGAACGGCCGCAAAAAGGGCGCTACCGGCAGTTCAGCCAGATCAATGCGGAAATCTTCGGCGTGGCGTCACCCTATGCCGACGCTCAGCTGATCCTGGTTCTCGTGCACCTCATGAACGCCCTCGGCGTGACAGATGCGACACCGCACATCAACTCACTGGGGTGCCCGGCCTGCCGACCGGCGTTTCGAGAGGCGCTGAAGCGCTTCCTGGATGGAACCGCCAGCAACCTCTGCAGCGACTGCCTGCGCCGGCGTGAGACCAATCCGCTGCGCGTTCTCGACTGCAAGGTCCCGGGTTGCCGCGAGGCGACAACGAACGCTCCGGCCCTGGCGGACTATCTGTGCCAGGAATGCCAGACCCACTTTGCGACCGTGCGCCAGGCGCTCGATGGCCAAGGTGTGCCCTACACCATTGACGATCGACTCGTGCGGGGACTGGACTACTACATCCGTACCACGTTTGAAATCCAGACCGGCGCGCTGGGCGCCCAGAATGCCATTGCCGGCGGGGGACGCTATGACGGTCTGGCCCAGGCCCTGGGGGGGCCCGATATTCCGGCCACCGGCTTTGCGATTGGATTGGACCGCCTGGCCGAAATTGTCGCGACGATCCGCCAGGCGGCGCTTCCGCAACCCGTCCTGTTTATTGCCGCGCTCGGCGAAGAAGCGCGCACGCAAGCCTTTCAGTGGCTCTGTCAACTGAACACCAACGGTATCGCGGCGGAGATGGAATACAGTGATAAAAGTCTCAAGAGCCAAATGAAACGCGCCAACAAGCTTGGGGCGTCCCATGTATTAATAATAGGGGAACAGGAAATGCAGCAGAACACCGCGACCTTGCGCAACATGGCCAACAAGGAGCAGGTTGACCTACCCATGCCTGATCTGGCCGAGCGCCTCATCGAACGCTTTCAGAAGGCCCGCGACTGAGCGGCTGTTTCCGACCACAGACACCGATCATCCGACATCGTCGGGTAACAAGGAGCCATAGCATTGACAGGGGATATACTCGGCACATTGAGACGCAGCCACCACTGCCAGGAACTCACCGCGGCCGCCATCGGCCAGGAAGTCGTTCTGATGGGGTGGGTTCAGCGGCGGCGTGATCACGGTGGGGTTATTTTTGTCGACCTCCGTGACCGCGAAGGTTTGACACAAGTCGTATTCAACCCGACCGTCAACCCGGAAGTTCATGACAAAGCCCAGGCGCTGCGCAACGAATTCGTTATCGCCGTGCGGGGCAACGTCGACCATCGCCCGGAAGGCATGACCAACCCGCAGCTTTTTACCGGTGAAATCGAAATTCTGGTCACCGAACTCAGAATTTTAAACGCCGCCCAGACACCGGCCTTCATGATTGAAGACCAGGTGGATGCATCCGAGACCATCCGGTTGAAAAACCGACATCTGGATTTGCGACGCACGACGCTGCAGAAGAACATCATTTTGCGTCACAAGGCGGCCGCCAGCATTCGATCCTTTCTGAATGACAATGGATTTCTGGATATCGAAACGCCGATGCTCACCCGCAGCACACCGGAAGGCGCCCGCGACTATCTGGTTCCCAGCCGCGTCAATCCCGGGAACTTTTATGCGCTGCCGCAGTCACCGCAGATCTTCAAGCAGTTGCTCATGATCGCCGGATTCGACCGCTACTACCAGATCGTCAAGTGCTTTCGTGATGAAGATCTGCGCGCCGATCGTCAGCCGGAATTCACCCAGGTGGATATGGAAATGTCCTTCGTGGGCGAAGAAGATGTCATGGCGGTCAGCGAAGGCTTGATTGCTTCGCTGTTCAAAGACACGCTTGGAGAAGAACTCAGGCCTCCTTTCGAACGCCTTGACTATACCGAAGCGATTCAACGTTTCGGTCTGGACAAACCGGATATGCGTTTTGGTCTCGAGCTCAAGGAGCTATCCGACATCGTCGCCCAATCCGATTTCAAAGTATTTGCCAATGTCGTCAAGAATGGGGGTATTGTCAAAGCCCTGAACGCCAAAGGCTGCGGTACTTTTTCCCGCAAAGAAATTGACGACCTGACAGAATACGTAGCGGTTTACCGCGCCAAAGGTATGGCCTGGATCAAGGTCAAGGAAGATGCCTGGCAGTCACCGATTGCCAAATTCTTCTCCGATGAAGAGAAAGCCGCCTTGACCGAACGGCTGGATATGGCCCCCGGCGACATTGTCTTTTTTGTGGCGGACCAGCCCAAAATCGTCAACGAATCTTTGGGACACCTGCGCAACCATCTCGGGCAGAAGCTCGCCCTCATCGATCCGGACGAATTCCGGTTTGTCTGGGTCACGCACTTCCCGATGATGGAATATGATGAAAACGAAAAACGTTATGAGGCGCTGCACCACCCGTTTACCGCCCCTCTGGATGAAGACCTGGCCGACCTGGTCCGTGAACCGGAAAAGGTTCGCTCCCGGGCCTACGACCTGGTATTGAACGGCACGGAAATCGGCGGCGGCAGTATCCGTATTCATCAACCGGAAGTTCAGAGAACCGTTTTCAAGGCGCTCGGCCTTTCCGAGGACGAATACGAAGGCAAATTTGGATTTCTTTTATCCGCCTTAGAATCCGGTGCACCGCCCCACGGCGGTATCGCCTTCGGCTTTGACCGCATCCTCAGCATGTTGTGCCGGAGCGAGTCCATCCGCGACGTCATTGCCTTTCCCAAAACACAACGGGCGGCCTGCCTGCTGACCAACGCGCCCTCGGAAGCCAGCAAGGCCCAGTTGGACGAGTTACACCTTCGCCTTCGTGAGTTGATCGCGACATAGGGAGCTTGGGGCATTAATTTTTGCTTGACAAGATCTGGCGCTTTGGGTAGTTCAATATTCTTTCAATTTGATCCCCAGTAGCTCAGTCGGCAGAGCAGGTGGCTGTTAACCACCGAGTCCGCGGTTCGAGTCCGTGCTGGGGAGCCAACAACGAATGCAACCCTTTTCCTAACCGGTTGCTTAACGAATACAGCCCCGCATCGATGATGCGGGGCTTCGTTGTTATTAGAGCAATAATTTCATAAAGTTACGTTTTATCCCACATCCCCGGACGCATTCTCCACTCTCCGCCAAACCGCCCGTTTCATGTCCAGCGGTGAATATTTAACCTGAAATTGGCCTTCGGACCCCGAAACAAACGCGGAATTCTCCGATTCTCCGTTTTTCAGAATTCCTTATTTAACAGGTCGGTTGCACCAGGGTAATGCTTGATTTGAGGATGCGTGAAGCATTTGCACATCTGCCATCAGTCTGTATCCATGGAGAAGGCCTTTGTCATGAGATCGGAGAAACCCTTCAGCCCAGTCCCTTGTGGCGTTTTACGTTAAGGGCCTTCCATTTGAGAAGCGGCTGGCTGTGGATGCGTTGCTGAAGCGCTTTGTCAGGCGTGAGGACCGATGCATCGATTTCCCCCTTTTCCAACAGCAAATCCAGAAATTCACGTTCCGGATCATTCAAGGGCAGAACCGCTTCCAGCTTTTCTTGGCATTCCTTTACAAGCCGTTTCCCATATTCGGCAGGTGGGCCTTGCTTTTCCATGAATCGCCTGTTCAGCGTGGGAATGAGCAGCCTCGCCAATTCATCGGGATCAAAGTTTACATCTGCAATTGAAACCGTTCTCCAGTCCTTGCGGTTCATCCCGCCATAGACAACGAAAGCGAGCGGAGGCGATCGCGGTCGATCCCCTTCATCGTGAAAATTCGGTGACAGTCGAACAAATCCCTTGCCTGACCGCGTGCCAGCAGCGCAGCGAGTTTGCCGGCCGCCAGCTCATGCACGTCGGGGAGATGCGATATTCCTGGCCTGGAAATCGCCGAGCGCATGGGAATCGGCGGTCTGAATATCCCATAGCGGCTGTCTGAACATGAAATTCAGATCCACTTCGAGATTGCCGGTTTGCCCGTTGTAGCTCTGGTAGCTCAAGCGCCACTTCCCGCCGGCATGTTCGGTCCGGCACCCGTTTGGTGGTGAACCCTTCCCGGGAAAATACCGCCTGAGCCGCTTGTTCGACCTTGGGCCGGTCGGCCAGCATGGCCTCTCGCTCCAGCGCCCCGACATAGTTGAGGTCGATGTCCACCGATAAACGGGGAAGATCGAAGACGAACAGGTTCAACGCCGTACCGCCCTTCAATACCCATTTGCCTTTCAGCATCGGGTGGCGGTTCAACTGGTCCAGAAGATTGAGCAGGTGGAGCACCTTTTCGATCATCTCCGCCCTGAATCCCGTGGATGCGGCGATGGGCAATACTTCCGACGGTGAGAAAATCACAGCACCTCCTCCCAGGATCTGTTCAATATCTCCTCCGGGATCATCAGGTTCCACTCCCCGACCCACCGGCAATCATTGCGTTTGCCGCGCACAAAATAGTGGGGGTGGCGTGGGCGCAGCCTTCGCAACGGTTCCAGGTGGGCATCCTCAACCATCAATACCTCTTTATGCTGCGCCAAAAAAAAGCCCACCTTGGCGGCCGTGGTAGCATTTTCCAGTAAAAGGACATAGGCGATGACCTGATCCAGGTCGAAGAATTCAACCGATTCCAGGGAGCGCCATATCTCCTCCCAACTGCCGGTCAGGTCCGGCCGGTCCAGTACATCCACCAGGGTTCTCTCAAGGCTGGTGACCCGCAGGTCCACACCGGACCGGTTGCGCCGGATAACGCCGAATATCTCCTCACTCTTGGCCTGCAGGGCCGACGGCACGGGAGCGCGTATGAATTCATGACCCTGGAAGGTCAGCGGCATGGATTTGCTTGCCGACACATAGTGCAGCCGCATGTGGACCGAGTACGCCTTGCCGTGAAACGCCAAGGCGCAGTGTGATAGGCGAGCACCGCGTCCGGCGTCAGCTTGGCCGCCACCAGATAGGGATCCACCGGGCTCGATATCGGATCGCCGCCCACAGGCACCGTTGCATACAGGCCTCGCCGGATCGGTATGATACGCCCCCTTTTACGGTAATAGGTCAACAGCGACCGGCGGGTGTTCGGATTGCCCGCCCCCCTTGCGGACAGGAAGCGGTCCAGCTCTTCCACGGTAAACACGGCATGCTGTTGCAGAAATTCATCCATTTTCATTGATTGATCCAATTTGACGTTTGTCCGATATCGTATCAATATAATTAGTCTTATCTATCTAATAAGTCAAATATATTGAACTCAGATCTTTTTGGTCGATTTAACAATTAAGCGAAATAATAGCAATTAAATTGCTATTTAAACCTCTATTTGTCAAAATGCTTGCGTCCAATGACTGAAACTGCCATCAAGAAAGAGAGGAATGGATACGCTGTTTTGGGTTGCGGCGTATATCACACATGTTATAACAAATAGTAGCTTATCCAACGATGTTATTTTATGAACCCGCAAAGGAAAGATGATGCAGACGGACAGTCAGGACCTTCCCGCTTTGGTTAAGGAAGTACGCAGGCAATTGTCGCTGAGTCAGGAGGGCCTGGCCCGTGAACTGGGGGTGAGTTTTGCCACCGTCAACCGGTGGGAGAACAGCCATGTCAAACCGTCCAAGCTGGCCCGGGCGCAGTTGGACGCCTTCTGTTCAAAAATGATCAAACAGGGGAAACTGAACTTTTGAACCTAACCGACTGTCAGGCCAAATATTTCGCCTATGAGCTGACACGCCGATTCCCACCGGACAGCGTTGAAAAAGTCACGGTGGCTTTCGCCGGGGCACAGGTCGATTTGAATCCACATCAAATAGATGCCGCCTTGTTTGCCTTCAAATCGCCATTATCACGAGGTGCATTGCTGAGGGATACGAATGATCGTTCCGGATAGCTATCGAAATCGCGAACAGACCTATGTCAAACACCAATTGCTACGAACCTATTTGGAACGTCTGTTCATGATTATAGGGCAACACCAAAACGTTATTCGTTATGTGGATTGCTTTTCAGGACCATGGAACGAGCAGGATGAGAATCTTCAGGACACGTCCATCGGCATTTCAATCGATATCATGCGCAAGTGCTGCGACGGTTTGAGGCGAATGGGAAAAAGTGTCAGCTTCCATGCTTTGTTTATTGAAAAGAATAGGCAGGCCTTCGAAAGCCTTGAAGCGTTTTTAAACACTGGAGTTTCACCTGGTGTTGATGTGACAGCCCGTCAAGGCGAATTTTATGATCTTAGAGCGGAAATCCTAAACTGGTGCGGGCAAAATGATTTTACATTTTTCTTCGGTCCTATAACAAAAAATCAGGTGTGTTGTGACCGTATCTGTCACAGGTAGCTGATAGACTCTCCTCCAACATCATCCATTGTGGTGGGTTGGATCTTTTTCCAAAGCCACCGGTTAAACCGAGTTTAAGCTTCAAGGCATTGTGCACACAACATGTTGGGGGTACCCATTAGAATCTCGGATGCGCCAAAATTGAAAACCCTGATAGCGGAAGCCAATTGAGGTAGCAATGGCTTTCATATTACTCCGGTAACGCGATATCTCAAGATGGTCCTTTCGGCGGGTCGATGAGGAAGGATTGAAGTAGGAGAAGTGGAACCATGAAAATCGGACGCAACGATCCCTGCCCCTGCGGGAGCGGAAAAAAATACAAAAAATGCTGTGTGGACAAAGCGGCACCACCTTCGCAAGCATTGTACTATCGGCGATTGTCCGAAGCCCATAATCGCCTGATGGAGCGCCTGATGGCCTATGCCACCCGGACATTCGGAGATGAAGCCATCGATGTGGCGATGCATGAATTTCTGCTCTGGCCCGATTCGGAGGACGAGGTCAGCGAAGACAGGCTGGACCGGGCCGGCTATTTGTTCTGGCCCTGGTTTGTATTCAACTGGGCGTACGACCCCGCTGACGACGAAGGGGCGCTGGCCGGGCCGGAGGGCCGAACGGTGGCCGAACTGTATGCCGAAGCGCACGCGCAGCCGACTCGATGCACTGGAAAAACGCCTGATCGAAAGCATCAACCGCCAACCTTACAGCTTTTTGGAAGTAGTGCAGCGTTGACAAGGGTAAAGGGATGACCCTGCAGGATGTTCTTAAAGAATCTCGTATCCAGGTCCAGGAACGCACCGGATCCGAATACGTTCAATCCGGCGATTTGCTTTTCGGCCGCGCCGTTTCCGTGGACGGCGTGGGCATGTTCATTGGACTGAGCACGAATCGAATTCCGCCCGGCCGCAAACCGGAAATAATCCAATTGCGCAAACGACTGCGCCGCGGCCGACCGGCCGTTAACGATGAGACCTTGAATGACTGGACCTTGGAAATCCGGGAGCTGTATTTCGCCATCGATCATTCCTTGCATTCCAAACCGCAACTCTGCAATACCGACGGTCATCCGATGGAATTCCACCGGTTGATCTATGACGTGTCCTCGGCCGACGAGGCTTTTGACAAACTCCGCGGTCTGTGTGTCACCATGGAACCCGAAGAACTGGACGCGGATGCAACACGGGATAACGCCGGCCGGATCGTGCGCGTTGAAATCCCATGGGACCGCACGGGGCATAAGGCCAGTCCCGGCATGCCCAATACTATCTTGGGCCGTATCGTAATCGAAGGCCATCGACTGACCGCGGAAGTCAACTCCGCCGAGCGGGCGAAGGCATTGCGCCATGAGATCGATGTCCGGCTTGGGTGACGATGCGCGATTCAAACTGGACGAGATTCAGGATCTCGCTGCGATGATGGACAGACATGGGGCGGACGGTGCTGAAGGGCACACCTCGCAAGAGCATGACGCCTTGATGCAGCGCCCTGAAGTTCAGGCACAGGTGACGGAGATGATCGGCAAGCACTGGGAAAGCTGGGTGGATCAAAAGATCCCGGCCCTGGGCGGAAAAACGCCGCGAAAGGCCGTAAAAACCGCCGACGGACGTGAAGCGGTGGAAGCGCTGCTGAAAGACGCCGAAATGGATCGGGGGCAAGATCCCTTTACAGCGGAGGCCAATCGCAAAGGCACGCGGCGGGCCAGAGCATTGCTCGGTTTGGATCATCGGTAAGGGATTGACGGTTAAAACAACCGTAAAAGCAGTTACCCAAACAAAACCGACAGACTTTTCTACCCATCATGAAAGTACATGGCGCGCAAACGAACAAAATCGTGAGGGGAAAATGGACCTAAAGACATTGAAGGAGACGCCTCCGTGGGACTGGCCGCGAAGCGCCGGCAAATTGTTTCTTGAGATTCTCGCCGACAGCCAAGCCGATGCTTCCGACCGCATCCTGGCTGCGGAGCTGGCAGGCGACTTCACCGTCATCAACGACGAGCTCGTTGAGGCCTTGCTATCCGTCCTTGTTGACGACGGTGAATCGGAGGAGCTGCGCGGCACGGCCGCAATATCCCTCGGACCGATACTCGATCACGCTGACACGGACGGGTTTCACGACCCCGATGATATTCCCATCTCCGAGGACACGTTTCGCAACATCCAGCATCGCCCCGCCGGCTCTACCTGGACGATGCTGTGCCCAAAAAGGTGCGTCGGCGGATACTGGAGGCATCGGTACGCGCTCCACAGGACTGGCATCAAGAGGCTATCCGGGCAGCCTACTCCAGTGATGATGAGGATTGGAAGCTAACAGCGGTCTTTTCGATGCGCTGGGTCCGCGGATTCGACCATCAGATCCTCGAGTCGCTTGAAAGCAACAATCCAGGATATCCATTACCAGGCCATTTGTGCGGCCGGCAATTGGGAGCTGGATGCGGCCTGGCCACACGTATCAAGACTCGTCAGCGTGCCCGTGACCGACAAACCGCTCCTGCTGGCTGCCATCGACGCTGCGGCCAGCATTCGCCCACAGGAGGCGGGCCTGATTCTGATAGACCTGACCGACTCCGACGACGAGGACATCGTCGAAGCCGCCCATGAAGCCTTGGCAATGGCTGCGGCCCTTTCGGAGGATGAATGCGACGACGACGATGAGGATGGGTATGTCCACTGAGAAAGAAGTAACGTATCAAAATGAGCACTGATGCCCCGTCTTGTGACACCAAGTCAGGTAGATCCATTCTTCTTCGACCGCGACGTCCTAGAACATATCGCCGATGACAGCACCGTTGCTGATGGCCTGATCTATTTCAAAAAACATCACCCAAGAGCCCACCAATGACGATAAAGAAACGCCCTACAAATAAATGGACCGCTTTGACCTGGAACGACCTGGAAGAATGGGCCGGCAGTAAAATCGTCACCCGGGGTAGAAACTACCAGCGCCAGGAGCGTGTTTTCGACCTGGCTGAAACGGACGACGGTGGCCTGATGGCCTGGGTGAACGGTACGGAGCGTTATGCCACAAGCGTAGCGATGGGTGATGACGGCCTGCCGGTTTCAATCTGCACATGTCCCTATGAATGGGCTTGCAAGCACGGGGTAGCGGTGGTGCTTGAATACCTCGAGAGGCTGGAGAACAACCGGCGCATCACCAGGGCAAAACCGGATGACGACCGTTTAAAACTGTTGGAAGATGAAGATCGGGATGATGTATCGGATACTGATGAAAATGCCGTACCCGAGGATATCCAACAGGATATCGCCCGGTATCTAAAGGACAAAACCAAAGCCCAGCTCATCGACCTGATTCATGAGCTGGCCGGCCAGTACCCGGAAATGGCAAGGGATTTATCCGACCGCCGGCAGTTGCTCGCTGGAAATACCCAAACACTGGTAGCGCGTTTAAAGCGGGAGATCCGGGACATCGGTGATGAACCCGGCTGGCAGAACTACTGGCAGCATGAGGGTTACACGCCGGACTATTCCGGGATTCGCCAAAAACTTGAAACCTTGCTCAAGGCGGGACATGCCGATACAGTCCTGAGCCTGGGCCGGGAACTGGTGACGACCGGTACCCGCCAGGTAGGGGAAAGCAATGACGAGGGTGAAACGGCGATGGAAATTGCTGCCTGCATGCCCGTTATCGTGGGAGCCCTGGACCGATCGTCTCTTAACGCTCATGAGAAGCTCAACTGGGCACTGGATGCCGTGCTCGCGGATGAGTACGAAATCTGCGAAGACTTTGCGGCATACCTCCACCGACGACACCCTGAATCGGCTTGGGGCACGCTTGCCGATCAACTGCTGGCACGTTTGAAAGAACATAAAAGTCCCAAGGACTTCCATAATTTCCACCGCAACTACGAACGCGACCGGATCAGCGACTGGGCCATCCACGCCCTGGAGCAAGCCGGCCGCGATGACGCGACCATCCCCCTGTGCGAAACCGAGGCCCGACGGACAGGCAGTTATGACCGCTTGGTCAAACGGTTGATTGCGGCACGACGCTACAAAGACGCCGAGCTCTGGATTCAGGAAGGGATTGCCGCTACAAAGGAGAAATGGCCCGGCATCGCCGCTAACCTGCGCACGAAGTTCCTGGAAGTGCGCACACGCCAGAAAAACTGGCCGGCCGTGGCCGCGATACAGATCGAAGAATTCGTGCGGCATCCTTCGGAAGAGGCCTTCATGGACTGTAAGAAAGCTTCCGGCAAAATTAAGGCTTGGCCCACGGTGCACGCATCTCTATTGCACTACCTGGAAAAAGGTGAGCTGCCCTGGAAGCAGAAGAGTTGGCCCCTTCCAGCGTCCGGTCTCGCCTTGCCGGATGGGAATGGGCCGAACCAATTTCCCCTGGTTGCCCATCTGATCACCATCGCGATACTTGAGAAAAAGCCCGACCAAGTGCTGAAATGGTATGATCAACGGCCTAAAACCCGTTTTGGGGGTCTTGAAGTTGATGAGGATGCAATCGCCACCGCCATTCAAACCTACGCACCGGAGCGGGCGGTGGACATCTGGAAAAGCATCGCAGAAAGCCTGATTGCACAAGCGAAACCTAGCGCCTATCAGAAAGCGGCCAAGTACCTGCGCAAAGCCGCCAGGGTCATGGGGCGTGTAAAAAAGCTACCCGCGTGGGGAAACTACCTGGATGCGCTGAGGGAACAGCACCACCGCAAACGGCGTTTGATGGAAATTCTGGATGGCCTGGATGGAAAACCGATCGTGAAAAAAGGGCGTTGACCGGCCGACGCGGCCTCTATTGGCGCAATTGTGTGTGTGGCATAGAATGTCAGGAATTGCATTCTTCAGCCCTAAATCAATCATTTCAAAGCGTTAACATCCCCTCAGGCCTCCTCCTGAATCGACGCGATGGAGCGTCACGCCCGTAATCGAATCTACCACCTAATTTTAAAGCGGATAAAGACAAGAGGACAGCGAAAGATCGGACCCAGCCCGCTGTGTCGGTTTAAATGGGTCAAATCCCGTAACCCCTCTGGAGCAGCCAACCACTTTACGAAGCCGATTTAATCCCTATCCTTTCATGTACGGCAAAGCGCGATGCGTTGCAGTCGAATTGGTGCCTTCGCCGGCAAACCAAAGTTAACACACCCATGAACAAAGTGGAGTTTACATCGCCGTTTGGATGGTATTCGCGAGGTCGGCGTTAAGCGTGCTTATGGGTGGCGACACATAAAGGAGGATAAAATGGCAACACGTCATCAGATCGATGTATATTTTCACAATCTGTGGGGTGGTGAGATTAAAAACGTTACCTTGAAATTCAATACGTCCAAATCCGAGGTCCCGGAAGGCTCCTATAACAAGGCCAGCATTGCCGCTGGGGAAAAATGGGGTCCCTTGCAACGGACTTACGAGACCGGTCCGGGCGCAGAGGATTTCGATTTCTGGCACATTGAATTTACTTCAGCTGGCGACCCCCCCGGCAAATTCAACGGCCGCAACAAATTTGCCTGCGTGATTGACAGCGATGTCCCCTCGGACCGCCAAATCGACCTGTGGATCAGCGGTGAAGAACGTGCCTTTTATACCGGCTATCCCGAAAGCGTTGGCGGGCGACCCGGCGTCGCAGGCTATACCGGCTTCCCAAAAAGCAAACCGGGCGGTGACTACACCTGCTATACCAAACTGGAAAAGCAATAGAATGGGAGATGTCCCCAACCTGGCAAAAGGGTCACCGAAAGAAGGGATACGGTCTTGCGGCCAGCCGGCCGTGAGACCGGCCAGATAATAAACGCACTTCGGTTCGGGCCGGTGGCCCCTAAGCCCCTCCGGCTGGTTGTAATAATATCGCTTGTAAATGACAACTTAATGCGGTTACACTAATCAGGCAAAATCAAGCCAAGCAATATCTGTTTATTCCTATTGCATTTCCTGTCGTCCGCACGCTTTGAAATGGGTTCAACCTGGAAGATGTATGAAATTATCCACGCGAAGTCGATACGGTACACGTATCCTCCTGGAACTGGCCCGTCATTCTGACCGGATTCCGGTTCAGGTGAGTGCGATTTCCAGGCAGCAGGACATTCCCGTTAAATATCTGGAACAACTGATTCGGACCCTGAAAAAAGCCGGTTTGATCTCAAGCGTGCGAGGTGCTAAAGGGGGGCACATCCTTGCCCGCGAACCGGCGGCCATATCACTCGGTGCCATCGTCCGGCTTTTCGAGGAGCAACATGAGCTGGTCAAGTGTATCAGTTCGCCGGATCTCTGCGATATGGCCGATGACTGCCGCGTGCGCTTAGCTTGGAAGGAAGCGACCGAGGCGCTTTATGAACGACTGGACGGCATCACGATTGCAGATCTGCTCTGTGAACCCCCATCCCCACGCCCTGCCAAAAAAGCCAAACCTAAGCGGGTGAAAACAACTTAACGCCCCTTTCCACCACAATATAAAAGGGTGTTCATAAATAGCCCCATGTCGCTGGGCGTAGGGCAAGAAGCGCCGCAACCATACTGTTTAACAGGCTACGGGCGAGCAGCAGGACATCGCATTGCGACCTTGAAAGCCGTTTATCAATGCCGAGGCAAAACACCGCTGCCGGCCTTTCTTAAAAGCCAGCAGCGGTCATGCATGCGTCGCAAATGACAATCAGCGATTGAGGAGGGCTTTTATGCGGGACAAGGTGTCCGGATCGCTCTGCCGAACCAAATCCACGACTGAATCATATTCGGGATTCTTGTCGCTCGTTTCGATATCCTCGGTTTCCACTTGGAGGATATCGGCAATCGCCTTGACGAGTTTTCCCGGCGTGACAGGTTTTTCCATGGTGTAGCGCGGGCGAAGGCCGGATGCGAAGGCATTGAAGCCCTTGATGTCTTCGCTGCCGAATTCGTCATGGGCATGAGCGGTGATTACGATTACGGGCAGCTTGGCGAAACGCTCCTGTTCTCTCAAGGTGCGTATGACCGCAATCCCCGATTTCCGGGGCATGACCATATCGAGGGTCATGAGGTCCGGCGGGTTAGCTTCCACTTTTTCGAGAGCTTCAACACCATCTTTTGCGGTTTCCACGACGAAGCCGGCGTCTTCAATGCATGCGGCTAGAAAGTTGCGGACATCGGGTTCGTCATCGACCACCAGAATTCGTTTTTCCGATGCATGTGCCATGTAACTCTCCTTATGCGTTGGTTTCAGCGGACTGTCCGTTGGGTTTCAGAGTTGCCATGGCCTTGGCAAACTCCAGCATAACGCCCATCCCCTCTCTGAATTCACCGTTGAATGTAGCGGCGGCGAGACGTATGGGGCCTGCTTTCTGGGCATTCGACAGGTCGACTTTTCCCGGCAGAGATGCCAGTTTTTCCAGCAGAGCCACGGCTTTAGGATCGGAGAACTTCTTCAAGAGCCCCAGCAAGGCGACGGCGCCATCTCCGATGCTGTCCACATCCTCGGGGGAATAAGCATCGGCTACTTTGGCGCGGACATCCATCATGGCTTTGATGATGCGAAAGACACCCCGCTGCTCGAGCGTATCCAAATGTTCGATGACCTGCGGAACGGCCGATTTGAGCAGCGGTTCGATGTCGGTGGCGAATTCGATGGCATTGTCCATCATCTTGAGCGCCCAGGTAAAGTTTTGGATGCTGCGTGCGGTCATTTTGGCCAGATGGGAAAGATCTTCCAGTGTGAAACCCGATTCGATTTCCTGCAATCCCTCCATCACCAACTGGACGGCGCTATTGCTCAAGGGGATTACATCAGCCTTGAGTTCGTCAATCATCGCCCGGGATTTCAGGATTGGATCGATTTTTTCCTCGATTCTATCCAGCCTTTGGAGAATGAGTTCTTCGTTGGTCATGATTGCCCTCCTAATCGGCTTCAATCGCAGGCCAGGATTTTCCTGCCATGGTCATCTGGGGTTCCAGGGGGAGTTCTTCGCCGGGCAGCAGAAGGTTCCAGTATACCCACTTGAACATCATCTTGCCCCAGTAGTTGACATAGCTTTCGCCCACCAGATCGAAGGGTCCCAATCCGGGGAAGGGGTATTTCCCGGGCAGCGGTTCTGTCTTGTAGTTGAAGTCGAAAAGATAGGCTTTGTCGTAGCCGGATACGATAAAGCAGGTGGAGTGGCCGTCGAAAGCCGGTTTGGGTTCCTGCCCATCGATTTCCAGGAGGATGTTGTCGACAACGATTTCGGCCTCGTAGTGTGCCACGGAACCGGCTTTCGAAGTGGGCACGTTAGTGGCGTCGCCGACCACATAGATGCGGTCCCATTTTTCCGCCCGTAAGGTGTGGTTGTCCGTCAACACATAGCCCATACCATCACCCAGTCCGGATTCGTCCACGAATTCGGCGCCCAGGTTGGGCATGGTGGAAACCAAAAGGTCGAAATTCGTTTGACCGCCACTGGCGGATGCCATCACACCTTTTTCAGCATCAACCTCGGCCAGGTGGAAGTCGGTGGTGACCTTGATACCCTTCTGCTCGGCGGCCACCCCCAGCACCTTGGAAGCGATGGGCTTGGTGAAAATGCCGGTGTTGGGCGTAACGAACTCGATCTCCGTTTTGTCGCGAACCCCCAATTCTTTGAAATACCAGTCGGCCATGAAAATGAATTCAATGGGCACGACCGGGCATTTGTGGGGCATTTCAGCGATATTGAAAACCACTTTACCGCCCTTGAAATATTTCATTTTCTTACGGAGTGCCACGGCGCTTTCGAGGGTAAAAAAGGTATGAACATTCTGTTTGGGATCCGGCTTCCATTCCTCGAGCCCTTCGACCTCGTTCGGGGCGATCCGGCATCCGGTGGCGATAACCAGCCAGTCATAACTGTAGTTGCCGTTTTTGCACGCGACGGTCCTGTTATCCGAATCGACACCCACGACCTCGTCCAGGATGAAATTGACACCCTTGGGGATGAAGTTGTGCTTGGGTTTCATACAATCCTCAGCGGTGTAGATACCGAAAGGTATGAAGAGCCAGCCGGGCTGATAATGATGCATGGCATCATTGTCGATAATGGAGATCTGCCATTCGCCCGGGCTCAGCGCCTTTCGAAGTTTATTGGCAACGATGGTGCCGCCAGCGCCGGAACCTAAAATGACAATTTTTTTCATCAAACGTCTCCTTTCAGTGGGTAAAAATGAATCTGACTGAAGCTTATTATTGTTGCTTTTGGAATCACGCCAGAAAACGGAGATACAAGGTCTTTTGGGACTGATCCAGGATATTACGCCTTTCTGCCAGACAAACGGTTTTGCCAACCCGCAAATGGGGGTTGTAAACCATACTTGTTTAATCTATACTAATTTAGAAGGACATTAAATTGTTGATGGCCCTATTGTCAAGAGAAAAATACCCCTAATTATTGCGGGTTTTAACGATTTACCCGAGTATCCCGATCCGGAGGCGCAAATTCCCCCTGAAATCGATCGTCCAATCATATAGACTGTGGCATGTCGTAATGCTGGGTCTGAGGTGAAAATAGACACAACCCCAACAGATAATGCGACTATTCTGTGGAGATTTTTCGATGCTGAAAACCATCATGATCATTGACGACGAAGAAGATATCCGGACCTATTTGACGGCTGTATTGGAGGACAGCGGATTCCAAACATGCACTCCGGAAGAAGAAGAAAACGTCATTGAATCCCTTCAACGCCAGCAACCGGACCTGATATTGCTCGACATTATGATGCCGCGGCGATCCGGTATCTCAATTTACCGGGATCTGCGGTCGACCGCCGGATTCGAATATATCCCCGTGGCACTGATCAGCGGAATCGAAAAAGCATCCGGCTTTTTCAGCGACGAGTTCAAAACCCTGATGAACGACATGAATCTAAAACCACCGGACGGCTTTATCGAAAAACCAATTGAGATCAAACAGTTGATCGATGTCGTAGAAAAAATTCTCGAGACCAAAGGAGGGGCCATTGAGTCTATCGCTTGAAAATCTGAACCTGTGGATCAAAGAGAAGCTATTTGACGCCGTTCCAATGGGGATCGCAGTTATCGACCGGGATTTCAATTTGGTACAGGCTAACCGGGCCTTCGAGCAGATGTTCGGGCGGTGGTCGGGTCGGAAGTGCTACCGGGTCTACAAGAACCGCCAAGAAATTTGCCCCCAGTGCAAGGGCGCCGAAACCTTTCAGGATGGAGTCCCCCGTGTAAACGAAGAAGTCGGGTACAACAAGAACGGTATGTTCACCCGCTATATCAAGCACACCATACCCATCATGGACAGCAACGGGAAAATCCCCTACCTGCTCGAGATGTGTACCGACATTACAGAAACCGATCAGATCCGGCGCGAATACCAGCTTCTTTTCGATCAGGTCCCCTGTAACATTCTGCTGATTGATCGAAACTTCAATATCGTCAAGACCAATGCGCGGATCAAGGAAATGCTCGGTGATCTTGAGGGCGGTTACTGCTACCAAGGGCTCAAGGGCCTGGATAGCCGCTGCATGGAGTGCACCGCCCGCCAAACCTTTGAAGACGGCCAGCTGCATACGGGACATCATATATGGAAGACCAAGGACGGCCGCACCGTTCATCTCCATGTCATAACGGTGCCGCTGCGGCTTCACGACGGCAGTTTCGACATGGTCATGGAAATGGCCGTGGATGTCACGGAGACCATCCGACTTGAGAGCGGCCTTAACTTCGCCCATACTTTTCTGAAGACGCTTATCGCTGCATCTATGGATGGTATTATCGCCGTCGATGACCAGGCCAACATTTCCGTATTCAACTCGGCCGCCCGCAAGTTGTTCGGGTTTGATGCGAACCAGAAGATCGCTACGGACGATATCATGGGCCTGCTGCCGAAGGGGGTTTCGGACCTGGCCGATTTCTCCTCCCGCCATCTCTACCTGCCGGATACGACCATCAAGACCACCAACGGTCAAAACCGCCCGGTCCGCCTGGTTGGTAGCAAACTGATGATGGAAGATAAGTCGCTGGGCATGGCCCTCTCGATACAGGATTTAAGTGAAATCAAAAATTTACAAAACGAAAAACTCGAGGCCGAACGGCTCGCAGCAGTGGGGCAGACGGTGGCCGGGCTGGCCCACGGGATCAAAAATTTAATCACGGCCCTCGAAGGCGGGATGTATATGCTCAATACCGGCTTCGGCAAAAATAATCTCGGCCGGATTGAAAAAGGGATTGATATGCTGACGCGGAACATCGATCGCATCGGGCTATTCGTCAAAGCCTTTCTCGGGTTTTCGCGCGGCCGAGAGATCAATGCCGCCCTGAGCACCCCGGGCGATATCTCGAGAGAAGTTGTCCATATGTACGCGTCGAGTGCCCAGAACCACGGCATTAATCTCCGCCACGAACAAGTCCGCGATATCGAACCCGCCCCCATCGACTACGAGAGCATGCATGAATGCCTGACCAATCTGGTCGGAAACGCGATTGATGCGTGCATTGTGAGCGATAACAACACCCGCCTGAAGGTAGACGTGCGGGTATTCGAAGAAGACGGTGTTATTATCTACGAAGTCGCCGACAACGGCTGTGGTATGGACTACGAGGTCAAGAAGAAGGTGTTCACCAACTTTTTCACCACCAAGGGGTTGGGCGGCTCTGGCCTGGGGCTGCTCATGACCAAAAAGATTATCCAAGAACACGGCGGCTTTATCGAGTATGAATCCGAACCGGGTCAAGGAACGGTTTTTCGAATTCGGCTGCCGCGCAACCGTCTCCCCCAACCGCCTGTTGACGATGCAACGATTACGGCTACGGCCAGCAGTCAGTCGCAAGATCTTTGCAACCCGTGGAATGATGAAGAGCGGTTGGAGTCCGAGGAGAACAAATAATGAATCTGCTGGATATCATGAAAGCCCGGCGCAAAAGCGGCAAGCCTCCGACCATCACTGGACGGCGTTGGAAAGTCGAGGAGCAGGAACGTTTGTCCCAAGGACTTTGCGTGGTTTGCGGTGATCAACCGGCGCAGGCCTCTAGCTACATCTGCGCTTCCTGCGAAGGGGAAGACTCCATTGAAGATATCCGTTCTGAAATACAGCGTCTGCGGGCACGCATACTGGGTAAGTAAGCCTCATCCGGAGAGATTAAAGTTATGCCCAATGATTATCTTGTAGCATGTCATCGATACATTACCCGTGAACTAGACCGTGCGGAGACGCAGAGGCGGCAATCTGAATCCTGCGGCGATGCCCTTCAGGCGGCCTATCACGCCGGACAAATCGAAGAGTTTTATGCTTTGCGACGTTACATATCCGATCGCTTTAATTTGACGACGCAACGCTATTATTGAGCCCGGATGGCAATCACGCCATTTGCACCGGAGGTGGTCATGTCTCACAACTATCTGTTAGATCTTGATCAGTATCTTGACACACGTATATCTTCATTGCACACCGCGTTGAAGAAAGCGGTTTCATCGTCACAGGAACGCTACCGGAGTAAAGGCCGGCTTGATGCATTAGAAGGATTCCATTCGCTGTTGTGCCGGGAGTATTACCCCAAACTTCCCCAACGCCTCTACCGCCGACTATCCGTCAAATCCTGTCAGGCGCCCGCCCCTGAGCCTGACGATAGGGAGAGCAAATAAAGATGTTTGATTATTATCGATTGAATCGAGAACCTATCGAACGAACAGGAATCCTATGCTGATAACCAAGAAACATCAGTATGCGTTGCGCGCTATCTTCGAATTGGGCAAACGTTATGAGCGCGGACCGATTAAAATAGCTCATATTGCCCATGCTCAAGCCATCCCCGAACGATTCTTGGAAATTATCCTGGGGGAACTCAAGAAGGGCGGCTTCGTCAAATCCAAAAGGGGATTCAACGGGGGGTATGAACTGGTCCCGCGCCCCGACAGATTTCTGGTGGGCGATCTCATGCGATTTCTCACGCGCGACCTCAAGCCGGTAGAATGCATGGCGCCTATACCAGAAGCCGACTGTCCCTTTCAGGGGAAATGCGCATTTTTCCCCATGTGGCGGCAAGTCAAAGATGCCATTTTTGAGGTTTATGACGCCACCAGCATTCAGGACCTGCTCGACGGCGAAGTGGAAGATGGGCGTTATCCATTGAACGGCAATAATGATAGTTAACCCCGAGGAAGTCGATCGAATCATTTACAAGACCTATCCTGCAATTCGGGCAATGATTCAATCTTTAATCTGCCATATAGGCAGGACTTCAATCTTAATCTGGCTAACGTACTCCCAATTTTTTAAACTATGTGAAATTCGAATCTGTGCAGGGGAGCCATTCATCCCATCGCGTCGATCCGCTTGGCGATCAAACAACAAACATGACGAGCGATACGCCATATTCCCGAACAGTTCTTCCGCTTCTCCCCAAATAATTTACCGGCCGGGCCCTGAGACGGGCCTGTCTGCATAAAAGCGGCATGCGCGTCTTTCTGCCGTCCTTTTGAATCAACTTGGTTTGGCGTAATATTCGGCGATCTCCGATATCGCCTTAATCGCATAGTCCACCTGGGCCTCGGTGTTAAAGGGTCCCAAGCCCCAAACGCACCGTACCCTGGAGCAGATCGGTTCCGATTTGTTGATGCACCAGCGGAGCACATTGCAAGCCGGTTCGGCAGGCAATGTTGTAATCCCCGTCCAGGATGGTACCGACGTTGGCCGCCTCAAATCCCTGGATATTAAAACTCAGGACCCCGATATGATCGGTAAGATCTTCCGCACAGTAGCAGATCACATTATCAATCTTGTTCAGACCGTCCCTGAGTTGTTCCGTCAAGGCCATTTCTTTACGGTGAATGCGATCAATTCCCTGGTCCATCAGCCACCGGATCCCGGCATAGAGACCCGCAATCCCCACAATATTCAGCGTCCCACACTCCAGCCGGTAGGGGTATTGCTCCAGATGATGCCTTTCGGCCGACCTGACGCCGGTACCGCCGGCTCTGCTGTGCCTGATCAAAACATCCCTACCGACATACAGCCCACCCGTGCCCGTGGGACCCATTAGGGACTTATGACCGGTAAACGCAATCACATCGATATTCATATCCTCGATATCTATGGGCAATTTCCCGGCCGTTTGGGAAGCGTCGACAAGAAAGGTGATCCCTCTTTCCCGGCATAGTTTACCGATTGCCTTGATCGGCTGGACCGTTCCGATGACATTGGAACCATGATTGACCACCACAAGCTTTGTATTTTCTTGTATTTTTAGCTTAATTTCTGATGGGTGGACAAATCCATTTTGATCAAAGGGGACATAGTCCACCTCGACCCCATTGTACAACGACATGTGATACAAGGGCCGCAAAACAGCATTGTGCTCTAACGTCGTGGTGATGACATGGTCCCCTGGTTCCAGCAGGCCACAGATGGCAAGATTGAGCGCATCGGTTGAGTTAGCTGAAAAAACCAGGCGATTGTGATCCGAACCGTTAAAGTAGTCCGTCAGAGCTTTACGCGTATTTTCTACGATATTTCCGGTTTCAATCGATAGATCATACCCGGATCGGCCTGGACTGACGCCGTGATTCCGGTAAAAATCATCCATGAACGCATAAACGGCTTCCGGTTTAGGAAATGATGTCGCGCCATTGTCAAGATAGATAAGGTCTTTCATCCATTTCCTCCCGCGCCGCCAAACTCGTGGCAGAACAGATATTTAAATCTGTATTTATTTATAAATAATACATCTTAAATACAGTTTAAATACACGTCAAGGATATTCAGTCGATTAGACGCAACAGAATGTAAAAATCAGTTTCAGGACCGCGCGAATGGCTTAATAAAAATTTGAAGGGCGAGATGGAATATTATCGGGTTCCCATGATCTGAGCGACCGAGTTTCGGATGTGGCGGGTGGTGCAATCCCTTACCCGGGGATCGTTCTTGTGGCGAATGGCGTCAATCAGTTCCAGCGCTTCCGAAAAGAATTCCGTGTGGTCAATCTGACGGGGAATCGCGAGCCAGAACCTTAGATAGTGACCCAGTATGCGTTCCAGTATCTTTGCAAGGTGGCTGTTTTTGGCAACTTTAAAGATAAAGTGGTGAATAGTGAAATCAAAATTTACGATACTCAGATTGGGGCTGGTTTCATCAAACCTACCAATCTCGGTTTCAAGAGCCAAAAGCTGGTCCATCTCGGGCGGAGTTATCCGCTCCATCGCCCAAATGTTGGCCTGAACTTCCATGACCAATCGGATTTCAGTGATTTCCCGGATGCGCTCAAGGCTCAGCGGGGTAATAATAAAATGGGGCCCTTGCCGCATGATCCACTCTTCGGCCTGCAGCGAAATGAGGACTTCCTTGATAGGCGTCCGGCTGACACTGAATTCTTTTGCCAGATCGCTCAGGTTCAATACGCTTTCAGGAGCCAGCTCCAGATAGATTATTTTATTCTTAAGCGCCGCATAAATCTGTCCCGGTTCCATATATCTTCCCTATCGTCCTTTTTCGCGTTCCCTGCTGATTTTCTTGCGCAATTGTATTTATGCTAAATTTATCTTCCTTCAAAGTCAATGGTCGGCTGAAAATAATTGGAATCTCACTGAAACCCTCCACCTTCTTACCTTGTCAAAAAAGTATGCCACAGAATAAAATTCCTTTGAACAAATTTAAAAGAAACCGACCAGTTTTTGGGTTTCGATCCCATTTCATTAAAAAGAATCATTGTACATTTCTATTTTTGTTTGATTTCCTCATTTCTATCCTTAAAAAAGCGGGCATATTTGTTTTTAAGGATACAATTTGTCCTGTTTTTTATCCTAAATACCCCTCTTAACGATCATTCAACCAGCTCGGCAGGCACAACCTCACCCGCCTTCCTATTCGTTGGCACGAATCTGCCCCACCCCCCTTTTTCCCATTGCCATTTTTTTTTAGACCCATCGGTGTTTCGATTTCCTTTCCACGCTTACTCCTTCTACCCGGTCAAGTTCTACCGCTGAGGGTTGTAATCCCCCCCTGAGATAGGGTGATCCATTCTTTACCGTTAAGCCACTTCATACGCAGGGGGGAGATACACGTGGCGCATCAAGGCTGGATGAAATCGATCATCATATTTTGGAGATTTTGACAAGAAATCTTCATCATCTAACTGTTTTAACGTACTATTTTACTGTTTTAAATATTCATCGCGATTGATTTTTCTTTACCCATGCCCCGTGCAGACTCAACGCCCCCCCCTTACCCATCCCCCTCTTCCCCATCCCCTGTTTTCCTATTAATTGATGACGAAAAGATTCGACACCCCTTCTTTTATCATAAAGCCCCCCCCCTCTTTTTTTGGTGCGCCCTCGCAGAAATACATTATGCCCCCCCGTGGTTAACCCAAAAAGATATTCCAACATTATTTGTAGAATTATCTCCCCCTCCTCTCAAATTAGATATATTTAAAAAATATTTCATAATATATATAGATAATTATATTTAATTATATATATCGACAAAATCACGCACTGATATTGAAAAACCATTCCCAAATACAAATCAAAATCGACCGCAGGAAAATCAATGAATACTATTATGAAAGGAATTCGGCACCTGGTTGCGGTTTTCTGGTCATCGGCGCATTCTGTTAAGAAAAATGGCGGTGCCTAATCCGCACGCGTCACAAAAAACCAACATATTCAAAAAACTTGTGCTGACACGCAAGGTCAAGTTCTTGGAATCGAACGGCTGTTTAAAATTGCCTTGACACACCTTTAGCATTCCATCGACACCGTGTTTCACAATTTTTGCGATGCCAGTTCCTGTTTTTCGTACATACTGCTTTCATTGTCACCATTGGCTTGCCAACCCATTGATTAAAGGTAACATGGGTGTCGCCCTAATCGGAATACCTCCTGAATAATTCGGACAACAAGACAACCTATCTTAAAATTTTTGGCTATATACTTCTGTTTTAATTATCTTTAGATATTCTTAGCATAATTCCCCAATTGCAAATTCAACCAACGAAGATGCTTAACACCGGACCGGCGGTAATTTTAATGAATGATGTTCGTTTAGAAATCTATGGTTCGAAATAATGCAAAACTTTATATTGATTCTTGAGAATTTTTAACCGGCCGTGATATATAATCCGTCCGAATCATGAGAAATAGAACCGGAAACGCTGCTTTTTGGTCAGCTACACCGATTTGTGATATGAAAGGGTATTCAGGATGATCCGAATCAACGAAAACTATCGCAAACTGCAGTCATCTTATTTGTTCAGCGAAATCGCGAAACGCGTGTCCGCTTTTCAGGATGCCAACCCAGATATTGATGTCATCAAGCTTGGTATCGGTGATGTAACGCGCCCCCTGCCGGATGCCTGTATCCAGGCATTTCATGAAGGCGTTGACGAACAGGCGAAAGGGGCTTCTTTTAAAGGCTACGGACCGGAACAGGGGTATCCCTTCCTGCGTGAAAAAATCGCAAGGCATGATTTTCAGTCCCGCAATGCCGACATCGACCCCGGTGAAATTTTTATCAGCGACGGTTCTAAGTGCGATACCGCCAATATCCAGGAACTTTTTGCAATCGACATCAAAGTTGCCATACCAGATCCTGTCTATCCGGTGTATCTTGATACCAATGTCATGGCAGGACGCACCGGTATTTACAAAGACGGTCGCTACGGTGGGGTTGTCTATATGCCCAGCACAGCGGACAATGGCTTTTTACCGGCCTTCCCCGCAGAACCGGTTGACCTTATCTACCTTTGCTTTCCCAACAACCCGACCGGGGCGACAATCAGCCGTGAAGCCCTGGCTCAGTGGGTGGATTTCGCCAGGGACAATAAGGCGCTCATTCTTTTTGACGCCGCTTATGAGTCCTTTATCCGCGACGCGTCCCTGCCGCACTCAATATATGAAATCGAAGGGGCGAAAGAAGTCGCCATCGAATTCCGCAGTTTTTCCAAAACCGCCGGGTTTACCGGGACTCGCTGTGCTTACACTGTTGTGCCCAAAGTCTGCTGCGCCTATGATAGCGAAGGGACAAAATACAACCTGAACACACTCTGGAACCGACGGCATACCACCAAATTCAATGGGGTTTCCTACCCCGTCCAGAAAGCTGCGGCGGCCGTCTACACCCCTGAAGGGCAGACACAAACCGTGGCTTTGGTCGATTACTATCTTAAAAACGCCGCATTGATCCGCGAACGGATAGCCGCCCTGGGGTTTGATTTCATCGGCGGCGAAAACTCGCCTTATATATGGATCAACACGGGCCAGGATGCCTGGGCCTTCTTTGATACGCTGCTGCAAAAAGCCGGCGTGGTCTGCACTCCGGGACCCGGATTCGGCCGCAGTGGGGAGGGATATGTCCGCATCAGCGCCTTTAATGACTTCGACAAGGTTGAACTGGCCATGGATCGTATCGGTGAGGCTTTGCAGTAATCGTCTCCCCCTTATTTGATGCCATGATCGTCGCCCCTTGTACGCCAGCAGCCTCACATGCTACGCAGTGGGAAGGCGTCGATGCGTGTATCGACCTGCTCGATGATATTGGCGTTGCGTCTTTGAAGCCATGCATTAACATGGCGTCGGGAACCCAAATGCGCAAAGCCTGCATCGGATATCGGGAGCCATTATGCTATCGCTTCAGCAAAACAGACATCGGCCGAACTCAAGCCCCCTGACCAACCGTGACAGTTTGGGGGGTGTACAACCATATGGTGTGCGCAACAAGCCTGCTCCGCGATGGCTGTGGCCCATCATGTTTTTATGGATGGTATTCGGCATTAGCGGTCTTGGGACACCCGCGCTAGGATCGGAAGCGGTCGTTCAGATTCGCATCGTACACCGCGACGTCAGCGATATGCTAACCATCGTGCAGCCGCTCATCAGCCAATCCGGCTATATTTCAGCCGATGTCGCCAGCAATTCTTTGATTGTGATCGACCATCCGGCCTATGTCGATCGGATTCAACAGCTTGTTTCCCGGATTGATCAGCCGGTGCCGCAACTAAAAATTCGTGTCCAATATGGTCGACAGGAAACAACCAAGGATCAATCGGCGTCGGCCAGGGGAAAAATTGAAGCGGGTGATGCCACCATCGAAGTTGGAGGGAAAAAGAAAGAGGGCATCGACATCGAGCTGTCCTCGGATGAACGTCGCCAAAATGATAGCGGCGAATACACCGTTATTGTGCGATCCGGCAGCACGGCTTACATCCGCTCCGGCTCCGATGTGCCCTATCCGGAACGCTGGGCCAGCCTGTCGCACAAGCACGGCCATATCCGCCGGCCGGTCACCTTTAAAAAAGTGGATACCGGCTACGATGTTCGGCCGGTCCTCATGGGCGACAACGTTCAAGTTGAAATCACACCCCACATCAGTTATATCAGCCCTCGCGGGTTGCGGCAGCCGATTCGTTTCGCCGAGGCGGCCACACGGTTGAACGTTCCTCTCGGAAAATGGGTCGAAATTGCCGGGACAACCACCAGTCATCAGGAAATCAACCGCCAGATCCTGGGTGTCGGACGTTCATCAGGTGACGGTCAACTGACCATGCGACTGATGGTGACCCGTAACTGACGTATAGGCTCATACAGTCGAATGCCGATAGCGCCTCTTTCCTGTTATCGATGCGCTTCAGGACAGTATTTCAGGGGCATATTTTAAACGCGTCGCACAGACCTGCCAGGCGTGCACGGTCTGCATCAACCCATTGACGGGATAACATCGAACCATGCCACAACAGCTTACTAGCCAACAAAACAAATACCTCAGAAGTCTTGCCCATGGGCTCAAGCCGTTGGTCCTTATCGGGAAAAACGGTCTGACGGCCGAAGTCATTGCCTCTATCGATGCCGCTTTGAAAAAGCACGAACTTATCAAGGTGAAATTTATCGAACACAAAGAAAAAGAGCAGAAAAGCCAATTGATCGATGACATCTGTCGCCAGACCCAATGTTTCAGGGCCGGGGTGATCGGTCACACGGCCATCCTATACCGCCAGGCCACAAAAGCGTCATTGCGAAAAATCAAACTCCCGGGAGGGACGCCGTCCTGATCACCGCTGTCAGGTATCAGCGACTATCCGCGGCTTCCTCACCCGGATAGATGACCAAGCGATCGCCGGGATGGATCGGGTGATTGATGTTGATGCGATTCCAGATCAAAATGGCGGGCAACGGCACGCGAAACTGCTCCGCGATGGCGGAGAGGTTGTCCCCCTCTCGAACAATGTAAACCCGCTCTTTCCTCTTCTGCACCCATTCCTCATGGAGTTGCTTGAAACGCTCATGAAATCCGGACGCCGTTTCTTCAGGGATGGCCAACGTATAAGTTCCCGCCATCAAGTAGTGGCCCCGAAGTTCAGGATTTAAATCCTTTATCCGTTTGAAATCCGTCTGCGCGGCGCGCGCCACCACCGCTAAACTGGCCTCCTCCCAGCAGGTCAGTTCGACAGACTGAAAGGTGAGGGGTGGATAATAGTCTTCGTCCTGCAAATGAAAACCATACCGTTCCGACTGCGTCAGAATCAGCTTGGCCGACAGAACACGGAACAGATAGCGTTGGGTTTCCAACGGAAGGTAGAGACGATAGAAATCCTTGATGCCCTGGGCCATGATCTCCGCCTGAAGCCCCTCTTCACCCATATTGAATGCCGCCGCCGACAAACTCCAGCTCCCAAATTTTTCATACAGCTCAGAAAAATAGCTGATCGCGGCTTTGGTGGAGGCAATCAAATTTCTGCGCTGATCGATAAACTCATCGATTATCAGGCCGTGACGCCGACCGGTTTCGGGTAAAAACTGCCAGAAACCAATGGCGCCCTTGGGGGACCCGACATGCGGCCTGAGGGCACTCTCGGCCAGAGCGATGTATTTCAGATCGTCAGGCAGCCCGGCCTGGGAAAGCATGGCCTCAATATATGGGAAATAGCGCGTGGATCGCTTCAACCACAATATGGCCTGATCGCGGTCCCAGAGGGACAGTAACATCTCCTTCTCCATACGCTCCCGCACATCAGGATCATCCAGCGGGACCGATTCACCACAAAAATCCAGCTCCGATGACAGGCGGACACTCGCTTCCAACAGCGGAATGGCGGCCTCCGCGCCCCAGGCCGGCACCCATCCTAATACCAGCAGACTTATAACGACCCATCCAATGGATAATCGACTGAAAAGCATAGTCCACCTCTTGGCAGGATTGAATTCCAATATTAAGGTCCCCCGGGGATAAAAACGACAGGAAGAACCCATGCCAATGCCAAACAACCGTCAATCGAATCAAAATGGCATAACCGCACATAAAAAACTAGGCGTTGCAAATCACAACGCTGCCGAAGCAGTCGCCTACACGCACAAACGGATAGATCAGGATCGGTTGCTTTGACAAGCCGCAGCAGTTCAAACCCCACGTCGCCGTCATCGGCAAGCAGGAAATCAAAATGCTGTCGGCCAAAAAGGAATCGCGCCTCATCCCCTGGAAACGTTGTCGCGACGTTGGTTCCGCGCCCCATCTGGCAGTCTGCCAAGATGGAGCGGGAAATCTGTTCACAACCGACAATCAGGATGCTACTGGGGGGGTTATTATAAGATTATAAACCAGCTGGACAAAACCAGCTCCCGTGCGCCTAACGCTTCAGAACTTCGAGGGCCCGGTGAACTACATTCTCAACCGAAAATCCGAATTTTTCCTGAACCACCGGCCCGGGAGCCGATGCTCCGAACCCATCCATACCAATAATATCGCCCGCAGCACCTACGTAGCGTTCCCATCCCATGGGTATCCCCATCTCCACCGCTAACCGTGCCGAAATCTCGGCCGGCAGCACCGCTTCCCGATAGGAAGCGGGCATGGCCTCGAAAAGTTCCCAGCTGGGCATGCTGACCACGCGCGCCTTGATTCCCTTGTCGGCCAGTTTCTGACGAGCCGCCATGACCAGATGGACTTCCGAACCGCTGGCCATGAGAATGATATCCGGCGGACCGGCGGGGTCGGCCAGAACATAAGCGCCCTTGGTCAGCGATTGGGCTGCCGGCAATGCCTCGCGGTCCAGCACGGCAAGTTTCTGCCGCGTTAAAGCCAGTGCCACCGGGTGGTCGGTGCTCGACACGGCGACACGCCAGGCTTCGGCAGTTTCCGTGGCATCCGCTGGCCGGATCACTGTCAATCCGGGAATCGCTCGCAAGCTGGCCAGATGCTCCACCGGCTGATGCGTCGGCCCGTCTTCACCCACCGCAATGCTGTCATGCGTAAACACGTAAATGACCGGCAACCCCATCAAGGCTGCCAGTCGGATGGAGGGTCGCATATAATCGGCGAACACCAGAAAAGTTCCCCCGTAAGGTTTTACGCCACCATGCAGGGCCATACCTGACATGACGGCCGCCATGGCGTGTTCCCGCACCCCGAAGCGGATGTTGCGGCCTTCATAGGCATTTTTCTGGAATTCCGGGACCCCGTTGATATAGGTCTTGTTGGAGGGTGCCAGGTCGGCCGATCCGCCGATGAGGGTATCGATTTTAGCTGCCAGGGCGTTGAGGACGATCCCCGATGCGGCGCGGGTTGCCACCGGGCCGTCTCCCGGTTTAAAGTCCGGCACGTTGGCATCCCAATCCTCGACCAGCCGGCTGTCCAGAGCCCTCTGCAAAATTTCCGCCTGTTCAGAATGCCGCGAACGATAGGCATCCATCAGCCCCTGCCAGGCCGCCTCGGCATCACGCCCTTTATCGAGCGCCTGCCGGAACCGGGCCAGCACACTATCCGGCACACAAAATTTCGTTTCCGCACAGCCCAGACATTTTTTAGTCAAACAGACTTCTTCTTCGCCCAAGGGCGCCCCATGGGCGTCGGCCGTCCCAGCCTTGTTGGGGCTTCCGTAGGCAATCTGGGTTTTCAACATAATCAGGGAAGGCCGCTGGTCTTCCTGGTGCGCCGCATCCAACGCTGCGGATATCGCCTTGCGATCGTTTCCATCTTCGACGGTTTGCACATGCCAACGATAGGCCTCAAACCGTTGCCGCACATCTTCGGTAAACGCGATATCGGTGCTGCCCTCGATGGAAATCCCGTTGTCGTCATATATTACAATCAGCCGCGCCAGGCCGAGATGGCCCGCCAGGGAAGCGGCTTCGGCCGAAAGGCCTTCCATGAGGTCCCCGTCACCGCACATGACATAGGTGTGGTGATCCACGATGGCGGCATCCGGGCGGTTGAAACGTGCGGCCAGGTGGCGTTCCGCCATGGCCATACCCACGGCGTTGGCAAACCCCTGGCCGAGCGGACCCGTCGTGGTTTCAACCCCCGGCGTATGGCGATACTCGGGATGCCCGGGCGTCTTGCTGCCCCACTGCCGAAAGTTTTTAAGGTCATCGAGGCTCACGTCATAGCCGGTGAGATGTAGCAGGCTGTACAGAAGCATCGAGGCATGACCACCCGAGAGCACAAACCGATCGCGATTGGCCCATCGGGGGTTGGCCGGATTATGCTTCAAATACTGCGTCCAGAGGACATAGGCCGCCGCCGCCAGTCCCATGGGGGCACCGGGATGTCCGGAATTGGCCTTTTGGACCGCGTCCATGGAAAGCGTTCGGATGGTGTTGATGCACATCGTGTCGAGGTTTTTCGGATTGGCAGACCCACCTTCAGTCATTTCAATGTTCTCCCTTTGGCTGAGCCGTCATCGTTAGTTGCCGCCGCGTCGTGGCAAACAAAGTTCCGTGTCGTTACGCCAATATACCATATGCAAAGAGGTGTCCGCACCTCACACCGAATTTATAGCGCCCGCATCGCTTCGGGTTTGAGCGCGATTTCGCCTTTCAGGGCACGATCTATCAGATCGAGCGCCTGCGCCTTGTCCGCCGGCATATTGAGTTTCAGCGGCAGATAATTAGACGCATGATTCGCGTGAAACAAGCCGCGGGACATGTCGGTATTGGCGATCATGATACCCAGCTCATTCAGCATGGCCTCCGGTGCAAGCAGTTCAAAGCGTCCCGCCTGATAGTCATCATGAAGCACCGTTCCGGGAATCAGCATCAGACTCAATGCGCCGACATATTCCGGGTCGATCGCCGTTATCACCCGCCCGGTTTCCTGCGCATGAATCATGCTGCGTTCCAGCCCTGCAATACCCAGCAGTACCGTAATGGACAGTTTGATGCCGGCCCGGCGGATCTTACGACCGGCCTCGATCATGCGCTGGGCATCCGCCCCTTTGCGCACTGCCGTCAGGGTGGTGTCATCACCGGACTCCACCCCCATGTAGGCGATGCCAAGTCCGTTCACACGCAGTTCCGCCAGTTCCTCCGCCGTTTTCATGCGAATGCTTTTTGTATTGGCATAAACCCCGACCCGGGTAACCCACGGCAAACGCCGCCGGATGGACTTTAGGATCTGCAACAGCCGTTTTTGAGGAATGATGAGGGCATCCCCGTCACAAATAAAAAGGCGTCGCTGACGGCGGCAGTGGGTGGCGGCAAAATCAATATCCGCAGCAATAATCTCATCGGATTTGATCTTGAACCGTTCGCCCTTGTAGGCACCGCAAAACGTGCACTTGTTGTGCGAACACCCCACGGTCGCCTGCAGGAGAATGCTGTTGGCTTCGCTGGGCGGGCGGATCATGTTCCCTTCATAATGCATCGTCAAATCTTCCTTTAATAAAACCGCCAGGACTTCATTTTAACGATCTCGGTACAAAAAGCCTTTTAGAACCGCCCCGCCCAAGGATAATCGAATTATCTTAGCCCAACCCGGTTCGTTTGGGCAATCGTTTTCCCTGCTTTTTGCGCCTGTTTTGGAATCTGATGCAACCCGTTCCGGCCTGAGGTGTCGATAGTCCACATGCGACGGGTCAGATCAACCCCACAGGGACAGCAGGGCATCGTACAACAGAGGAATAAAAATACCCGGCAGCATGTTACCGATACGTAGTTTTTTAATATCCAGGATGTTGAGACCGATCGCAACAATCAGCAGGCCGCCGACAGCGCTCATCTGGGCCACCACCGCAGGGGTCAAAAACGGTTTGAGATGGGCGGCCGCGAGCGTGATGGCACCCTGATAGATGAAAACGGCCACCGAAGAAAAAATTACGCCGATACCGAGGGTCGAGGCAAAAATAATGGACGTCACGCCATCCAACAGGGATTTAGCAAAAAGTGTTTGATGATTCCCTGCCAGGCCGCTTTCCAGGGCCCCCACGATGGCCATGGCACCCACACAGAAGACCAGGCTGGCCGTCACGAAGGCCTTTGCCACACCTTCACCGGCCCGCCCCAGATGAGTACCGATCCAGCGGCCGACCGCCTCCAGGCGGTCCTCGATATGCAACATTTCACCGATAACAGCGCCCAACGCGAGGCTGATAATCACCAGCAGCAGGTCATCGGTCTGCAGAGCACTCTTCAGGCCGATCAGTAGAACCGCCAGTCCAATTGCCGCGATCACCGTTTCTTTATACTTGTCGGATATACCGCGCCGCAGGGATACGCCCAGCAGGCTCCCGGCAATGATAGCGATGGTATTGACAATGGTTCCCAACATAAGATTTCCCCCAGGGGCCGGATTGCCGACCGACACATAGTGAATACCGCCGCAAATTGCAATCCTAAATCCGTCGAAGCAAATGACGTGCTTGGCATGAAAGTCAGAAAGAGGCGCGCCGATCATCGCTGGATCGTTGCACGCCAGGTAACGGGAGGATAGCGGAAGTTAAATAAGGATCGGAGGGAATCGTCAGGCGGCGCCGGGAGGATCGGGATCCAAATCTTTCCGGCGGTTCGGAACCCGATCAGGGTCTTGTCCCTGAATCAGGAAATCGTAAAATCGATAGGGCTCGGGCTGCCGGACATAGCGTCGGATATAGCGCATCAGGTATTCACAGGTAGCCGCCTCGCCATCGTGCTGCAGGCGAAAGACGAGCAGGCGCTGAAGACGTTTATCGTCCTTGTCCCTGTCGGGAACCATGCGCATGATCCGCCGTAACACATACGGGGTAGCTCCCCGGCGGCTTTCAATGGTGATAATTTTGCGGTTCATAGCCTCGTCATTCCGATTCTCAAGATAGTCCAATATAAGACCCCGCCCACGCTTCGCAAGCAGCCCCGGCATTTTTGACATTGCCCCCCCACCTCACCCCATATCAATTGGAAAGCATTGAAACATAAGCAAATTCATATTAGGGTAATCGAACGGTATCCGTCACCGAAAAATACCACACAGCCAGACAGGCCTGGGGAATCGTAAATGGAAAGCGGCCGTTCAGCCAATCCGATAGAAGATCTGCGCACTGCGTTGGAAAAAGAAACCCGCAAACGCCAGGCACTGGAGCATCAGCTCAGTGAAGCGTTGACGCTGTTGCAGAGCACCATGAAGGATCGCGAAAAATTCCGTAATCTGGTCGAAGACACCACGGCCGTCATTTTCGCCACCAACCCCAAGGGCGTTATCGTATATATCAGTCCCATCATTCACGCCTTCACCGGCATGCAGCCGGAAGAGTTCATGGGTCAGGAATTCGCAACCGTAATTCACCCCGACGACCGACGGCGCCTGCAAAAAATCCATGAGCAGGTCATCTCCGGCGATCTGCGGTCGATCGAATACCGTATCCGACACAAACACCACGGATACTGTTGGGTCCGATCCTTCAGCCGGCCACTGATCAATGACGGGGAATTCAAGGGGTTGCACGGTGTCCTGGTGGACATATCCGACCTGAAAAGTGCCGAGGCGGCCTTCCGGGAAAGTGAAAAAAAATACCAAACCATCGTGGAGAGCATTGTCGAAGGGTATTTTGAAGTCAATCTCAAGGGCTACCTGGCCTTTGTCAACACCCCTTTATGTCGGATCGTCGGGTATTCCCGCGACCAACTTTTGCTGACCCATTTTCGAAAATACTTTTCCCGCCCGACCGCACGCTACCTGTTTCAGCTTTTCAACCGGGTTTATCGAAGCGGCATCCCTGCAACCAATCAGGATTTTGAAGCGTATCGGAACGATCAACGCATGATTCTGGAGATATCCGCCTCTTTAGTGACGGACCTGGACGGCAAACCGGTCGGGTTCCGTGGCATGCTGCGGGATATCACCCATCTGCGGCGCGCCGAAGAAGAACAGCTGGAATTGAAAGAACAACTCCATCATGCCCAGCGCATAGAGGCCATTGGTACGCTGGCGGGAGGGATTGCCCACGACTTCAACAATATCCTCATGGGCATGCAGGGCAATATATCGCTCATGCTGATGCGAACCCCGCCGGCCAACCCTCTGTTACAGAAACTGCGCAATATCGAGCAATATATCAAGGACGGTGCCAGCCTAACGCGCCAATTGCTCGATTTCGCCCGCACGAAACAACGCCAGACCGCGGTTACCGACCTCAATGAACTCATCCGTAAGACCGCCGATATGTTTGGCCGCACCAAACGGGAAATCATTATCGATGTCTCGGGATTGGCGGCCACCTGGCCAGTTAAAGCAAACCCTGGCCAACTTGAGCAGGTCGTGATGAACCTGCTTGTCAACGCCTGGCAGGCCATGCCCAAGGGCGGCCGCCTGACGATTGAATCCGAAGATTGTCAGTTGGCTATGAAATCCGTTCATCCTTTCGGGTTGAACCCTGGGCGTTATGTCAAAGTGAAAGTCCACGATACCGGCATCGGCATGACTGAAGCAATCTTACCCAAAATATTCAATCCGTTTTTCACCACCAAGGAACGCGGCCGGGGAACCGGACTGGGACTGTCTTCCGCTTACGGTATCATCAAAAACCACCGCGGGTTTATCAAGGTGGCCAGCCGGGTGGGAGAAGGCTCTGTTTTCACGATTTTCCTACCGGCTTCCATATCGCCGGTTCAATCGGAAACCGAATCCATGCTGGAACCCCTGCGCGGGGCAGGCACGATTATGGTGGTGGATGATGAGCGTTTCATCATTGAAATCACCGGCGAATGGTTACGGGAACTGGGTTACCAGGTCATCGAAGCGTCAAGTGGCCAGGAAGCGCTGGCACTTTACGAAATTCATCGTGATGCTATTGGTCTCGTCATTCTGGATATGGTCATGCCGGGCATGGACGGCGGTGAAACGTTTGAACGCCTGCAGGCCATCGATCCCGATGTCAACGTGCTCCTGATCAGTGGTTATGGGCTGGACGGCATGGCAGAGAAAATTAGCGATCAGGGCTGTCGGGGGTTCATTCAAAAACCATTTACGATTATCCAGCTCTCTGAAAAAATCAAATCCATTCTGGCGGAAAGCCCCCCGGGCAAACGCGGTATCATCCGACGGATGGAGTAACTTTACTACCCACCTCCCCTATTTTGAATCATTAATCTTCCCGTTTGTTCGACCGCACCTGACAAGGGAATCAATTTCCGCGCATAGGCACCGTCTTCACCATGAACATCGATATCATACACCCACCATACCGGCCTGCTCCTCTTAAGGATAGGGTTTGCGCCACCTGACCGAACAGCTTTCTCCACACAGCGGCTGTCGTCTTCTCACTATGAAAGCATTATCCGCCTGTTCTCACAGAGAAAGAAAGACGATCATATTTAAGCCCAATGACGGACCGTTGTGCTATTAAGATCGGTGCAAGCAAGGCCGCTGTGTTGCCCTGAACCGTGGCGCTTTCCATCCACGGGAGTCTTGCCTTGCCAATTTTGTTGTGCTAAAAAATTGGACTTTCAAGACTCGGCGGCGGCGAGTCGGCGGGATCATTAACGCCATCTTTCAACGAGGGAAACATGAATCACCTCTATGAGTTTCTGAGCGGACCGGTTCTTTGGGCGGCCTTCATTATTTTCGTGCTTGGTTTGGCTCTCCGGCTGGCCTTTCTGATCGGCCTCAGTCGCGAGCGGGACCGTGTCGTCTACAACCACGCGAATCTTGGCTGGGGCTTGCGTTCGGTGGTTCACTGGCTGATGCCTTGGGGCAGTGTTGCCATGCGCCAGCAACCGGTATTCACGTTTGCTGCGTTTATCTTCCATCTCACCCTGCTCGGTGTGCCCCTTTTTTTACAGGGACATAACATGCTGCTTGAAGAAGCCTTCGGATTCAGCCTCTGGTCCCTGCCCGAGGCTTGGGCCGAAGGCTTGTCCTGGCTGTTTTTGGCATCCGGCATTTTTTTGGTAGTGCGCCGTTTGGTGCGGCCGGAAGTTCGCATCCTCACCGCTGTTTGGGACTATGTCTTGCTGTTGCTGACCATGCTGCCTTTTATTACGGGTTTGATGGCCTATCGCCAGTGGGGCCCCTACGAAATGATGATGGTATTGCATGTTCTCTCCGGAGAAGTCCTGCTCGTGCTGATTCCTTTCTCCAAGTTGGGTCACATGGTTCTTTTTTTCTTTACAAGGGCGTTCATCGGATTTGAAATGGGCGCTCGAAGGGGCGCGCCTAGCTGGTAATGCCCTGATCGCAAATGCTTTTGGAGTACGACCCTATGTCAAAAAACAGCGACGCTTCTTCAGCTCCGGTCGATGTCCGAAAAATCCGCCAGTTGCTCGATGCCAACGACAGCGCCCGCGTGCGCACATGGTTGGGCATATGTTCCCGTTGCGGACTGTGTGCCGAAAGCTGCTTCGTCTATCTATCCAACGACAACGATCCCCGGCTCAGCCCGGCCTATAAATTCAAAACCACCGTCGGTGAGATGTACCGCCGGAAGGGTAAGGTCGACCGTTCTTTCCTCGAAGCGTGTCTGGCACCGCTGTGGCTGCAATGCACCACCTGCAAGCGTTGCTCCATGACCTGCCCGTTCGGCATCGACATTGCGTCGCTCATATCTCTGGGGCGCCATATCTGCTATTCTCAGGCAGTGGTGCCGGACAAGCTGCAGTTTTTTACCGACAATTGCCGTAAAAGCGGCAATCATATGGATCTACCCCGCGAAGAGCTTGTCGAGACCTGTGAATGGGTGGTGGAAGAGATTGAAGACGATTACCGGGGAATCACCATTCCCATCGACCAGCCGGGATCGACTTACATGTACACCGTCAACCCCCGGGAGCCGGTTTTTTATCCCCAGGAACTCACCCTCGCCGCTATCATTTTTTCGATTGCCGGAATCAGCTGGACCATGCCTACCTATGGCTGGGACTGCACGAATCTGCCCATGTTTGCCGGTGACCGTGCCGTGGCGGGTCAGCAGGCACGCATTGTTTATGAAAAGGCCCAGGAATTGGGCTGTGAAAAGATACTGATCACTGAATGCGGTCATGCCCTTCGCTCACTGGCCTTTGAAGGCCCTTACCTCGCCGGATATCCCGACGGGAAGCCCCCGGTGGAGATTGTGCATTCGATTGAGTTGCTGTATGAAATCCTGCGCGATGGCCGGATTAAAATCGATCCGGCTAAAAAACTGAAAAAACCCGTTACTTATCAGGATCCCTGCAACATATCCCGTAATGGCGGGCTATCTGAGATCGGACGCAAGCTCATTGATTTGCTGTGTGAAGACTATCGTGAAATGACGCCCAACCGGGCCTACAACCATTGCTGTGGCGGCGGCGGCGGCATCCTTCCCATGGGACCGGATTTCAAGGCTGTCCGCATGGCTAACGGCCGTCTCAAGGCGGATCAGATCCGGGCCACAAAGGCAGAGGTCGTTATTGCGCCCTGCCACAACTGCTTCGACCAGGTATCGGATCTGAGCGAGGAATATGAACTGGGCGTCCATGTGACGTCTTTCAAGGAACTGATCCTGGAAATGATAATTTTACCGGACAAGTTTAAGAAACAAAACAGTTGAATAGGCAGGCAATGCCAATGAAGGATACGGTAATGACAATTCTCAGGCTGTGGATGATCATGCTTCTCGTGACAGGAAGCATTGCGGCTGTAGCGTTGCCGCTGGCCGCCCAAGACGATGTGATACTGTTTCCCGATCGTAACCCGGCCGGGCTGCAACGGCCGGTCGTATCTTTCTCTCATGTCCGCCACGCCGATGAGCTCGAATGCCTTCGCTGCCACCATGATTTTGACGCTTTGGGCAATAACACCGGCGGTGATGGACAAGCCTGCGCCGAATGCCATGCCGCAACCCGTGGAGACAATCCCATTCCGCTCACGCTGGCTTTTCACACCCAATGCAAGGGATGCCACCAGGTTCTGAATGCCTCAGGCAGGAAAACACCACCTGTCATGTGTGGCCAATGCCATATCCGGTAGTTATCTTTTACAGCCGCCGCTGCCGGGTTGCATCCACCAGAGACGGTCTCAGTTCGCAGCGCGCAGGATCTCCGCCACCCGTGCAGCTATGAAATCGGCGGCCGCCTGCGCCTCGTGCTCTGTCAGGGTCGGGATGCCGACGGCAAGCTCCTCAACCTGCGCCTCAGGAAGACCGGTCACCTGGGAGACATGATAGGATTCCAGTCGATCCCGATCCGCCATCCGGCCACACCCTCCGGCGATGCCCACGAACACCCCTCCCTTAAAAATCGGCACACAGATCTTGAGCATGCCGGCATCACATTCAGCCACGACAGCCAGACGGGTCAGCTGCGCTTGCCTGGCCATTTCCTGATGGGCTATGGAACAAATCGCTTGGGCCGACCCGGGGCTGCCTTTGATGAGAGGACACAACGTGTTGGCCCAGGCCACAAATTCGGTAATGCGGTTCCCATCGGCATCAAAGACGGCTGCATTCAGCCCCGTGGTTTGGTTAATCTCCTTTTCAAACAGCTCCCACTCCCCCAGCGACAACAGATCCTCCATCATCATGGCTCAGCTCCTTGCGAAAAGATCCCCATATAAGACAATGCTCATATCTCGGATATAGCGGTTACGATTGGGAAACGCAACTTAAAATTGATAAAGCGGGGTCCTGTCACCGCTTGTTTTGGGAACAGGATTGGGAAAACGGCGTTTGACAGCCCGGCTGTTGGCGACTTATAATAGGGTAACAATTTACCTTCTGATCCACAATCTGTTAATCGCTTAGGCAGTTGCTACCTCTGGGCTGAACGGAACCTGGCCCCAGGACCCCGCCCTAAAGAAAGGAGCCTGCCATGCGAATTCAATTGAACCATATTCTTTGCGCCACAGATCTTTCCGAGGCTTCGGACCAAGCTGTCGCCTACGGCATCTCTCTGGCCCGGGAATTCCAGGCCCTCCTGATCGTTTGCCATTGTGTCGACCTACCTGCCCCATCGATTTACGGGGAAGCCTATCTTGCACCGGAAGAACAATTGAACCGGAACATCGACTATGCCAGCCGTCGGATTGCCGAACTGATGGATGGTCATACGGTGGAATGGGAGCCTCTGATTATCGTCGGTCATGCGGCCGACGAGATCAACCGGGTGGCCCGGGAGCGGTCGGTCGACATCACGGTAACCGCCACACGGGGGCGCCGAGGGCTGAAACGATTGCTGTTGGGCTCCGTTACCGAGCGCCTCATGCGGACGTTGCCCTGCCCCCTGCTGGTGATTCCCGCCGCCGAACGCGACATCGGTGCGGCGGCGGACAATGCGCTAGGTTTTAAAAAAATACTGGTCGGATGTGACTTCTCTCCGGATGCCGATCTGGCATTGCGCAATGCGTTGAGCATGGCCCAGGAATTTCAGGCCGAACTGCATCTGGTCCACATCATCGAAACCCCGCTGTATACGGAAACCCTGAAACCCGTTTTTGCGCATCGTCCGGCATCACCGGTCGTCATTCGGCAGTTTCTGCAGTCCAAACTCGACGGATTGGTGCCGGAAGACGCCCGTCACTGGTGCCAGCCGGTCACCTCCCTGGGAGAGGGGCAGCCCTATGCCCAATTGCTGCGTTATGCCGATGCGCAAGCGATCGATTTGATCGTGCTGGGTGTCCGTGGGCATGGGCTGATCGGGACCCTGTTTGTCGGTTCCACCACCGATCGCGTCATACGGCGGGCGTCTTGCCCGGTCCTCTCGGTCTGCCCCCAGTCCCTGAATCCCTGACGCGTTGGCGCTCTTGGCCAAATTCGCATGTTCGACCCTGAAAGCAGCCAGCGCTACATCATGTGCTCGGCCACGGTGACGGTGCGGTCGCCGAGCATGTTCACGTAGCTCCCCATCTCATTGTCATACCAGCCGTAGATCACCGCTTGGGTAATGGGTATGCGGTAGACATGGTGTTTGACGGCGTCCAGGACACTCTCTGGCAACCCGGGAATGCTGTTCAAATCAAACGTTACTTCCGCCGTGCGGGTATGGGTTTCATGCCCCTCGATGATGGTTGCCGCACGGGGATAGCCCACGATATCGCCCGAAACATTCTGTTTTTCGGAAAAATGAAAATATCGGTTGAGGTCCATATCCGCCGCCTGGCGGTAGATCATGTTGATGGTGTCGCGCCGAATGGGGTCGCCGCCCATTTCCTCCTGAAGATCCAGCACCAGAATAATCAGGGAACCGGTGGCGGTGGGCACCCGGACCGATTCGGCAATAAACCCGATTTCCTCCATTTCAGGAATCACCAGTCGCAACGCTTCGGCCGCCCCGGTGGTGGTCAAAATGATGTTGTTCAGGATGCTGCGATTTTTACGCAAGTCGCTGACACCTGATTTGGGCAGGCGATCCAGAACGGCCTGGGACCCCGTGGCGGCATGGACGGTCGCCATGGATGCCGACAGGATCCGCTTGGGACCGAAGTAATTCAACAGTGGTTTGACCATGTGGGCCAGACACGTCGTCGTACAGGAAGCGTTGGACACCAACCGATGCCGGCGAGGATCAAAATCGTTGGCATTGATACCCATCACGGTGGTGACGGCATCTTCCGGCATGCGTTGCCCCTTGTCTTTGATCTTGAACGGCGCCGATACCACCACGATTTCAGCGCCGGCTTCCAGATGGCCGCGCACCGCACCACTGGGGTGACCGGGCGGTAAGGTCGGATCGAGGAACCGGCCGGTTGTTTCCACCACCAGCTTGACATCATGGTCGCGCCAGTCAAGATCGGCGGGATTCCGGTTGGTCTTGAGAAAGCGCACCTTGACCCCGTCGATCGTAAGGCTTTTGCCTTCTTCATCGATCGCGCTGATCGGCGTCGTCGCCCGATGTCCGTAGAGATACTGGCCCAAACGGCCATAGGAGGAATCCCGTTCGACATAGTGGGCCAGATCGGCCATGGACGTTCCTGCCTCGCGGCCGATGTTGACGACGATCTCGCTGAAATATTTGCGCGCCACATGGTGCCAGACGGTCAGCTTGCCGATTCGCCCAAAGCCGTTGACGCCCAGTTTTCCCCCTCTTCCCGCATCCCCTGGCTGTTCCATAGCTCCTCCCCACATTCTCCATTGCCGGAAGCCGTTTAGTCCGGTCATTCATAGGATATATAAGATGATGCTTGGTATCGAGGCCTGGCGATACCGCCAGGGTTTCAAGCCTCTTCGACTTTGATCAACCCTTGATAGACGGACCCTTCCTGGCCGTTGATACTGATGTAGTCACCCGAACCGAGAACGATGTCGTTGATACGACAGATTTTCTTCTTTTCGTCACAGAACAGGTTCCCGCAACCGACAACCCCCGTTCGTCCGAGGCGATGCGCCACTACGGCAGCATGCGACGTCAATCCTCCCCGGGAGGTCAGGAGGCCGTCGGAGGCATGAATTTCGCGAATGTCGTCAGGTACCGTATCCGACCGGGCCAACACCAGGGAGGTCTGTGGTTCCAATTTGCGCCAATAGTCGATTTCATCCAGCGTAAATACCAAACGCCCACTCATGGCGCCACCGCTGACACCAATTCCATGGCCGATAGGCTGTCTGTCCCCGAGGTCGCGGTGATCGAAAGTCGTGAATTTCTTACGTTCCCGAATGGCCATATCCCTACTCTGCAGGATATAGAGATCCTCCTGACGATCACCTTCAAAGGTGAATTCCATTTCCTGGGGGCTCCACCCCCGTTTGAAAACCAGCTCCTGTGCGAACCCTTCCAGGGCGGAAAATATCTCGGGAAAATGCGTTTCCAACGTAATATCCGTATCCCGCATTTCCGTCTCTTGCTGAATGACGGATATCGGCAACGTCGTCACCAGGCCGGAAACCACGTCTTCGCCCTGATTTTCGATAGTAAAATCACCCCAAAGCCTCAGCGTATCGCCGGACCAGCGCGGGTTGTGGGTAAATATCACACCCGACCCGGACTTCTGGGAAACATTACCGAACACCATCTGCTGAATCGTAACCGCCGTGCCCCAGTCATCGGAAATCCCCATGATTTTGCGATAGGTCTTAGCCTTGGTCGACTCCCAGGACTGCAGCACGCGCATGGTGGTCAACACCAGCTGTTCGAAGGGGTCCTCAGGCACGAGGATGCCCGCCTCCCGGACCATGTCTTTGTAGGTCAGAGCCACCTGCTGCATCTGCTCCCCGCTAAATCCCCGCTTGAGCGGGATCCCGAATCGGGATTTGAAGTCGCTCATAATGGCATCGAAATCGTCGCGTTGTAGATCGAACGACATGCCCCAGCACTGTAAGAACCGGCGGTAATTGTCCCACGCAAACCAGGCGTTCCCTGTTTTTACGGCCAATCCGGCCGCAATGTCTTCGTTCATGCCGACGTCCAGGAAGGTATCCATCATACCGGGCTGGGAGATGGATGACCCGCTGCGCACCGACAGCATTAGGGGGTTGCGGGCGTTGCCGAATTTCTTGCCGGCGTAGTTCTCCAGAATGGCGACGTGGTGCGCCACCTGGTCGCGGAAATTAGCTTCCGCAGGCGAATAGCGCTCGATGACTTCGCGGCAGCGAAACACTTCGGTGGTCACAATAAACCCCGGCGGCACCGGGAAACCGAAATTGCGCAGCTTGACCATGTTAAGCCCTTTGTTGCCGAGGTAGATGATGCCATCCACCCGTTCATTGGGCATGACCAGTGACGTCACCGCACGCTGGGGATCGTAATTCAGGAGGTTATGCAAACTGTCCTTGGGGATTTTCGCCGACTGGTGAAACAAGGTGTTGAGAATCCGGCTGAGGAAAAGATCCAATTGCCGCAGACCCAGCGCCAGGGAAATCAAATCTCTGAAAAATATCTCGGATATCCGGTGCTGGGTGCGTTCCTTCTCGGCGCCACCGTCTGAGGGCAGATACTTGGGCAAAATTTGATCCATCGGCGTGCGCCGAATGATGCCGTCCAGATTCTCTTCGTGGATGTTATTGAAATAGTCGTTGATGATGTTCTTGACGGCAGTAGCGAAGCCGCGAAAAATATCCAGATACTGGGTGAAGGTAAACCCCCGGGCTTCCAGTGCGTGGGCCAGCATCCCCAACTGTCTTTCGAATTCTTTGGAAGAAATACCGTCCAGCACAAGCGCTCGCTGGAACAGAAGGAGCAAATCATAAACGTGATAAAAAGTCGCACGTGTGATCAGGCTCAGGTCGATGCGCCGGATCAATTTTTCAAAAAGGACATTGGTCAGCGCTTCCAGACGGAAAGATAACCCGAGGGCATTGAATTTCATCTCGTGGTAGCTGCCGTACATGGACGGGATATCGATGGTAAAATGGCGCTTCTTATAAATATCCTCACGAATCTCGAATGTCTGGCCCGAAAGGACGATGGCCTTCAACTCTTCCTGGATATCGAGCAAGCCACGCAGTTTATCACGTGAATCACTCACTTCAAGGACGCTTTCCAGCGCCTCCAGCCCGGGAAACCCCTCGTTCTTCAACTGAGCCATGTAGTGGCCCAGCGCGATAAAATCGATGTTATACTTCTGATTTAACAGCTTGTAGAGATTGACCGCCAAATAGACGCGCTCCCGCTCGATTGGCGCAATATCATCGTATTCCGTCAGGACGTTTTGCAGCCCCTCATCGGGCATCCGCAAAAGCGCCTGCAGTTGGCCCAGACCGCGCTCCTTGAGCCGTTGCATCGCGGTATGGACACCGTCCACAAACGGTCCCGTGGTCTTAATTTCACTGAAAATATTTGGAGGAATGTAGGGCCGCAGCGGTTCATTGTCCCGTGTCTGCCAAAAATGAAGGACGGCCTCCATAAAGTTGATAATACGGTTGCTGCTTTCCACATGGCACTGTTTGCGCAAAAAGTGGAGCAGGACATCCTTGCGGTGATTGATCTCATCCAGTTGGGTAGAGATGTCGCGCAATTTTCCCTCGGCCCCGATATCGTTGAAATACACCGGGAAAAGGCGTGCCAGCTGTTTGGCGATATTGTAGATCGGCTCGACGCCGCTATTGAGAAAGCGGGTAATATCCCGTGGGAAAAGGTCCGTATCCTTGATGAAAACGCCGCACATGGAAATATGAATTATCAGATAAGACATCAAGCGCGTCGAGCGCTTGGGACTGAGTTCAATCAGTTCCAGCCAGGTCCGGATATTCTGCAGATGGGCGGTATTCACCTGAATCTGCCAGTCGTTGCCCACCCCACCGATGTTGGGCGTCTGGAACCCCAGATCGATGACCCGATCGATAAAGAAATTGATAAAATCGATATCCTGCGTGTGATAGACGCCCTTTCCCATGTTCAAGACACAATTGAGAGCGGTGGCTGGAAAAACCGCCGCGCGGGCTTTGAGAATGGAAAAAGTCTTCTCGATCAGCGTGTGGATGTGCCAGGGTTTCTCATTTTCGATGATCCAGGTCAGCGCCCGGTTGATGTCCCGGAGCGCCTCCTCATGGATGATGGACAGTCCGGCAAGATTCATCTGGTAGAAAAGAAACAACAATCGATAGAGATCGCCCCGGCCGTTTGTATTGCCAATGGCGCTCAGTTGGCCGGGAATTTCTCGGTGAGCTTGGACGACTTGATTAAACCCGGGAAGTTCGAGCAGGCGGCGCAGGACCTCCGGCGCACGAATGTCCTCACAGTGGAGGATGGCGTCCAGGGTCTCGTTATAACGCCGGAAGGTCGAATGGGCGATGGGTTCAAAAACAGTCCCGAGATCGACATCCGGTTTAAATTCGCCGGCCTCCATTTCAAACCATTGCTGGGGATCTTCTTCCGTCATCCAATAGGTATAGGTTGCCTGGTAGAACCGGATAAGGAGCAAATTGAGGTTGTGCAAACGACCCAGGCCATCAGCCGCATGGGCCAGTGCGGCCTCTCCGAGACGATTCAACTGATAATAGCTTTTTAAAAATAGCATGAAAATGGGACCGTCGTAACGGCGAATGCTCTGGAAAGCGTTGTCCAGCACAGGCGCAAAGCGGTCGAAGCCCTCGCCCGAATCCTTTACAATTTTCAGCAGGAACAGCATCAGGTTGTCCACCGCGTCGACGCAGACGTCGGTCTCGCGCGTGGATTCGATCGCCCGCAGGTAGATATCGATATAAAGCTGGGCCGCACCGGGCCCTTCTTTGTGAGATTTGATCAGGTGAAAATAATCCAGCGAATAAATCCTGGCTTCCCTGACGATGAAATGCCAGTTTTTATAGGGGTGGGACAATTCTTTGAGAAAAGTGGTCAATCCTTCCTGCAAGCCGAAATAGGAGGACATCACATCCTGGAGAACCTTGTACTTCCGGTCAATCTCCACGTCCACATGGTAATCCGCAATGTTGACTTGCAACGCTTTCGAGCGGATCATCACAATTCTCCTTTAACCGGCTAAAACCTGCCCGCGATGGCAGGCATTGGCAATCAGACCAGACCCGTGCTGTAGAACCTTATCCGATCCTGAACATCAAGTGGGCATAAATATATTCGCGTTCGATCCTTTAGAAAATGCCCTTATTTATCCTGCAAAACAACCGGCGACGGGACTTTCCTCAACAGACGAAAGACCTGTATGGTCTTATCAATGACCGTGCCGACAATGTTTAACATATTGATATTATGCTTTATAGACTATCATAGCGACACCCGCTTTGCAATGTGTCGGAGCAAGGCTGGCGACGCGCCGGAAAGGATTCCGCCACCCGTTCGTTGGCCTTGCTGGTTGGGTTCAAACCGTTAGCGCAGCCTTAACCACGGCTGAGGGCCATCAAGCGGTAGACCACCATACCCGCCAGCCAGGCCGCATCTTCCGGTGAAAGGCAATCCCCCGTTGATTCGTTGAATAGGATATTTGCCTCGGCATCGAACTCTTCGTCGCCTTCCCACAGGATATACTGCAGGCACAGCTGGGGAAAAACCTGGAATTGGTAGGCCGCATCCCCCGCATCGATCGGTGTTCCGCCCAGAGCCTCGCAGGTCCGCTGAAATAATTCGATGTCCCGGCCGAAAACCTCCTTCAACGGGTTGACCGCCCGTTTAACGAACGGCCCGAAATAGAAAGAAGCCCCCGGAATTTCGCGATAGGCGATCATCTCGCCCGGATCGCGGCCCGGATCAGCCCCCACCATGTAATGAAGGATCAACACCTGTTCCTGGAGGGGAATTTCTCTGTCCGGCCCTTCCAGATCCTCAAATCTGAAATCCGGATAATCAATCCCGTATTTCCTGTTCAGAAATTGTAATTCAAATCGGTTTTCAGATAGAGATGCCAATCCGGTCCGCGTGATGATTTCGGCGAAAGGCTGCATCGCCAGTTCCTTCACAGCCAAAGCATATGCGGCTTTATAATCGTCGACCCTAGCCATAATAATTGAGTTCCTTCCCGCCAAGAGACGATAATGAACGAAAAATGATCATATTTGATCTGGTGCCTGGCATCAAAGCACAAAAAGCCCTTCCGCCGGGAAGGGCTTTTTGTGAATCGATCGTTAAAAATTGGAAAAGGTAGCGGTACCCTAAACCTCCAACCAAGAATCCGAATAAAGCGTGTTCCCCATGATGACGTCAACCGTCTTCTTGTATCTCAGCAACTCCTCGGAAAGGCTGCTCACATCCGGTACCTGACCATCGAGCATGCCATAAATCAGATCCACGATGTCCTGGCGCTGTCCTTTGGCGATGGCCGTCAACTGGTCGTCCAGCGGGTCGGAGATGACGGATTCCATCCCGCATTTTTCCAGCATGACCATGTAGGTCTGGTTCAGGATGGGCCGCAGGTGGTCGGGCGGCCCGTTGGAAATATTGGACAGTCCGCAGGTGCTGCGCGCTCCCGGGGCCATGTCCTGCAGCATTTTCTGAAACTCCATCAGGCTGATCGCCTGGGGCTGCTGGATATTGACCGGTGTGACGATGCCGTCCACCCAGATCTTTTCATTGGGAATGCCGGCCTCGTTGGCAAAATAGAGCAGTTCGACGCACAGGGCGGCGCGTTCGTTTTCATCCCGCGGCAGGCCCTCGGGCCCCCACATGAGCGCAACGAAGTCGGCGCCGGCATCGGCCGTCATCGGTACCATGCGCTCATAGCGCTCGGGACGCACCATGATCGAGTTGACGATATGCGAGAGACCGCTGGAAACGGGTTTGATGACTTTCAAGGCCGCCTCGATGGCATCGATGTTGGATGAATCCAGGGCCAGCGGAACATCGTCGACCACTTCCTGAACGGTCTTGACCACCCAGGGCATCAACTCGACCCCGTCTTTTTTGGCCGGACCGAGGTTGATGTCGATATAGTCCATGCCCTTTTCCCGCTGGAACAGGGCTTCTTCCTGAATCGGCTTGGGGTCGCGCTCCTTGAAGGCGCGGCCGATCTTCGTGGAAATAACATTCAAGCTTTCACCAATCAGTAACATAGATCCTCCCTCTCTCCTAACGCTTGGTTTCCGGGCCGGTCAAGGCGGGGCGGCCTTCCGTCAGCACCGCCCCTGCTGTACCGTCAACGATAGTGGAAGACTCACTTCCCGCGGAGAAAACCGGGCAAGTGTGCTGCTTCGCGTGGCCCCACGGTAATGGTCCAGCCGGGCAGTTCTTCTTCCACATCACCGGCGATCGCGGCCGCGTATCCGGGTATGATCAACTCGGTATGTTTGACCTTGTCCATGATGCCGCTCTTTTTGACAAACATGCCGACATCGTCGCCGGAAAATTTGCCGGCCGCCCATGCGGTAAGCACCGAGAGGCCTTCCGAATCCTTGATGAGCAACCAGGCCGGCACTCTGCTGGCCTCGATTTCGCCGGACACGATGAAATACGTCAGGGCAAAGTTGGTGGTCACCATCACCGGTGAATTCTCGTCCGGGTTATTGATTTCGAAAATACCTTCCGTCACGGTCATGGGGCGCTGGGGATCGGTGTAGATGTTCAGGCGCTCCAGAAGCAGCGGGAAGACGCTGTCGCCGGTAAAATCGGACAGTACGACGATGCTGCCGTATTTGGCAATGAACTGCCCGGCGATAAGGGTTTCCATATCCAGGTTGGAGGCCATCTCACAGGGGAAGGTAATGGTGGGAAAACCCACCGCCCGATTGAGATCCTTGAGGGCCGAGCGGCGAATGGCCACCTGGTCCTCCAACGATTTTTTAACATCGCGGGAGCCCGCATCCAGGACGAGATCCTTCAGACCCATTTCGGTCAGTTTGGTGGTGAGCGGCACCAGGGCCTCCACCGAATCGGCCTTGACGGCCAGAGGCAGATCCATCTCCTTGGCCAGTGCGCCCAGAGCATCCACCGTGCTTTCGGTGGCGGCATAAAGCAACGGGCGTTTGAAGGCACAGGCCTCGGCGCCGGCCTTGAGGACATCCACGCTCTCGCTCATCAGAATCAGGTTGAATTCCGATGTTTCCGCGATGAGCTTGGCCAGCTTGGCAAATGCGGCCGCATCGCCGTTGGCATCCTCAAGCGCCACCAGTTCCGGACGCAGGTTCAGACCGACGCGTTCAAACTGTAACGCATTCCATCCTTTAATTTTTGTCGCAACGTCCGCTTCGGCCATATCCGAAGCGATCTTTGCGGCCAGGGCCGTCTTGTTGAAAAACGTCTTTTCGTGACGATAAAGAACGGTTTCCCCCCCCACCGTAGCCTTGCGCACGCCGGCGCCCAGCACCACCGGTCGAATCGGCGGCGCCGAAGCTTCCGCCAGCTTTTCGCGGGCTTCATCGGAAACGTAGGGGCAACTGTCAAGCTCGGCCTTGCCCGACGCCAGATTCATGGCAAATGCCAGGCAGGTCGGCACACCGCATTCCTTGCAGTTGGTTTTCGGCAGGAGTTTGAAAATCTGAATACCGGTTAATGCCATGGTTTTCTCCTTGCTGTTGTTCAGCTATATTAAGAACCGTTGTGTATTCAAATAAAGAGAATGACATCGTACACGCCTGAAGCCGCCTTTCGGCGTCCTCAGGCGTGCATGCGAATGGACCTTCCCATCAGCCGATGATCGGCGGCATGGACAGGGCCGGATGTCCTTTTTCTTCCAGGAAGGGCATGATCTCTTCTTCGGTAATCCCGACGGTCTCATCGGCGATTTTGTCGAAAAGATCCGGGTGCCCCATCTCGGCCCCGCGTTGCTCGATGCGCTCCTTGATTTCGTCCTTCAGCATCTTGGGCATCCAGACCATCCGCAGGAGTCCGCCGTCACCGACGATGAACTTGCGCTGGGTGATGTTGTACTTGGAATGACCCACAAATCCCGGGGAAGAAGCCCCGCCGCCCATGACACCGGCCAGGGTGGTGAACTTCATCCCGCAGGGGGTCTCGCCGGTATATTCGCGGTTGACCGTCATGACGCCGTTGCAGGACGGCAGCATGGCAGCGATACACTCGCAGCACCCGCAGGTGGTCATGGGTTCCTGTACCATGGAGTAGAAGTTGTACTGCGTGATGGCGCCGCGGGAGGCCTTGTTGACAAACTCATTCACGCCCTTGAACATCCCCAGCTTGGCATCCAGAACCTCGCCTTTTTCGATGGGCTGGTTGGGGCCGGTGGGATTGATCTGGTAAGATGCCCGGCAGTCCATCCAGTTGTAGGCACCGCACAGGCCTGTACGTTCCGGGCTGACGGCACAGACATGGCTGGGTGCAAACGACTGGCACAGGGTGCAGGAGTAGAAAATCTCCACGTCTTCATCGGTCATCTTGTCGACCCGTTCGTCACGCGTCTTGTATTCCCCGCGTGCCCTTTTGGTCAATGGATCGACGTCTGCTTTCTTGGTGTAGAGGGTTACCTCGACCTTGTCCAGAATAGCGCCGAAATCCTGGTGGAACTTGGCGTGCAGCACGACACCGATATCTTTAATGGTGAAGCCCTTATCGACGGCCGCCTTGCTCACCCGGATCCAGGCGATATCCCGCTGGCCCATGTGCATGACGCCCTGGATGTAGTTTATCAGATGGTGGATCTGACGTTCCAGAATCGGCTCGAAATCGGCCTGCATCTCACGGCCGGCCACCTGGACGTAAATGCCCAGCGGAAGAACGTCGCCTTCTTTGATGTCACCGATATCGGGACCGATGACACTGACTTTGCCGTCTTCGATATCGTTCATATCGGCCATTTTCACCAGCTCGGTGGCCTGGGTCTTGCCGCCGCCCATCTGGGTGTAAAGATCGGCGCCGCGCACCCGTTCGCCCTCGTAGGCCGGCCCAAAACTGCAGGGGATGTCGATATCGGAAATGGTGACCTTGAGACCGCGGGTTTCGACAGATTTCTGCACCATCTCGCTGTGCGGCACGTTGGCGATAACGTGTTCATAGGTGCAGACACCCGTGGGAAGAATTTCCGGAATGTCGGTGTCGGCCAGTGTCGGGAAGCCCCAGTTGACACAGCCGGCGGCCGCCGCCCCCCATTCGGTGCCCACATCGCCCAGGGCATTGACGAAGGCAAAGATGCGGTTTTTGTTGTACATCAGCATTTTCTTGTGATCGCCCGGCTGAACCCCGCCGAAGGCCATGGCGGCCCGGTTGGCAAACCCGAGGGCGAAAATGGCCGAGGAGATATCGGGGCCGAAGGGCACGATCTTGGTGTTCCAGCCCACCTGCACGCCGGCTTCCACCAGTTGCTGCGACACACTGGTGCCGTTGTGGTTGGCCGCCAGGAAGACATAGATACTGCGTTTCTGGTACTCCTCGATGATCTCTTTGGCAATCTCAGGTGTGGGCGCCGCACCGACGATGGCGGCAAATCCGGGCGCCGAGCCGTCCACGAACTCCACCCCGCGTTTACGGAAAACCGTGTCTTCCGCGGCCCCGAGCCAGAGCTTGCCGTTTTCCGGATCGCATTCCTCGGAGACATGGTAGAAATCCGGTTCGTTCAGGTACCGCAGGGCCTCCTTGATCTCAAAGGCCAGGAGCGCGGACATGCCGGCATCCAGAAGGGGCCCGAGGTAAGGCAGATGGTTGCGGGATTTGATATGCGGGGGCAGCAGTTTGCGGCAGAAAGTCAGCACTTTCTGCATGTCTTCCAGTTTTTCAACCTTGATGCCCAGCAGCGAGTAAATCACCGGCAGGTAATAGGCCGTGTTCGGAAATCCCACGGGTGTGTCGGCGTTGAAGGTTTCCAGCGCCTTCTTGTAATCACCTTCGACTTTCGAAACGATATTGTAGCCACCCTGAATGGCGGCAAATGCGACTAATTTGGACATACGTTCCTCCTTCGCTGAGGATTTGATTCGTTAACTGTCACAGCGATTAACCTTCAAGCGCCATCCGGTCGGACATATCCATCAGGACCCGTTCGCGGGCCTTGTCGATGCCCAGGGCCTTACGTTTTTTATCGATGTGGGCGATCATCTTTTGGGCATGTTTGATGGGATCTTTTTCGAAATCCCACATGCCGCCGTACATCTTTTCCATGTCTTCGAAGAGATAACGCTGGAAGACCGGCGCACCATCGGCCGGGAAGACCGTGCCAAACACGGTGTAGACCCCTGAGGACACAAAATACTGGCCGATGCTGATGGCCTTTTCGCTCATCCACTCGGGGGCGCTGCCGGCCGCTGGCAGATCGCTCAGGTCGTTGCCCAGTCCGCCGGCCTTGACCACTTCGGTGGCCGCCAGCAGAATGCGGCTGTTGTCCACGCAGGAACCCAGGGAGAGCACCGGGGGAATGCCCACCGTTTCGCAAACCTCGGCCAGCCCTGGTCCGCAGAAGACTTTGGCTGACTCGGGCGTCAGCAGACCTTCCATGGCGCAGGCGATGCCGTTGCAGCCGGTGGTCAGGACGATGACATCATTCTTGATCAGCTCTTTGACAACGGCAATGTGGGCCTCGTTGTGTTTGGCCCGGGCATTGTTGCAACCCACCACGCCGGCCACGCCGCGGATGCGGCCATTGATGATGTTGTCATTCAGGGTGTAATAGTCACCGCGGAAGGTGCCGCCCAGGTGGTACTTCACCGATTCCACGCTGAAACCCGCCACGAGTGGTGCTTTCTCTTTCGGGATCATGACATCGGCACCACGCTCGGTGAAGTTATCGATGGCCATCCTGACGATGCGTTTGGCATCTTCCAGGGCATGGTGTTCGTCGAATTCGATGTGCACCACGTTGTCCTGCTCCATGCGCGCCATCGGGTGGGTGGTGATCAGTTTGGTGTGGAAGCATTTGGCCACGTTGGCCAAGTTCTGAAAGACGCACTGCACGTCCACCACCATGGCGTCGCAGGCGCCGGTGATGATGGCCAGCTCCTGCTGCAGGAAGGTGCCGGCAAACGGTACGCCGTGGCGCTGCAGAATCTCGTTGGCCGTACAGCAAATCCCGGAGAGCTGAATCCCCTTGGCGCCCTTTTCCTTGGCATAGTTGATCATTTCCTTGGTCTGAGCCACTTCTACGATAACCTCGGAGAGCACCGGTTCATGGCCATGGATCACGATGTTGACCATGTCTTCCTTCATGACGCCCAGATTGGCTTCGGACACCAGCGGGTAAGGCGTACCGAAAAGGATATCCTGAAGTTCGGTGGCCAGCATGGAACCGCCCCAACCGTCCGCCAGAGCCGCGCGGGTGCCCTGTTTCATCAGGTTTTTATAATCCTGGTCGACGCCCATGTGGGTCCGATGCATGATGTCGACGACCTCACGATCGATATTGCGGGGTTTAACGCCGAGCTTGGTCCAGATTTCGTAACGCGGTTTCGGCGCGCGTTTCAGGAAATCAAGTTCGCCTTCGGCCTTGCCCCATTCATTGAGGGCTTTTTCGGCCACATCCAGAGCGATCTCGTCCATGTCGCGATCCTTGATTTCGCCATCCACTTCCACCGTGGTCGCGACACCCAAGTGGGGGGCCAGCTCGCGAAGCTTGCCCTCGTCCTTGATTTTATAGGCGTCGGTTTCTTTGCGGGCCGCTGACATGAAGACTTCGGCCACGCTGCGGCCGTGATCGGAGTGGGCCGCGCAGCCGGCGGCGATCATGCGCAAGAAGTTGCGCGCAGCGATCGTGTTGGCGGTCGCCCCGCAAAGCCCTTTGCGTTCGTCCGTGGCTTCATCATAGTCTTTGGGCAACGGCAGCCGGCAGGGTCCCATACCGCAGTTTTTGCAGCAGGTGCCCTGGTTGCCGATATTGCAGGGTTTCATCGTAACCGCGCGGTCAAAAACCGTCTCAATGCCCAATTTCTGAGCGCGTTCCAGCATTTTTTGGGTTGCAATGTCGATGCTGGCTTCTGACGGAACGGCCGTTTTGGCTTTCTTGACCGATTTTTCGATTTCTTTTACTTCTGCCATAAGAGGTTCCTCCTCATGCTAATTGATTTCCTGCAGGAATTGTCTGTCTGAAGTATCATGCTTATGCCCGCTTGTGGGTCCAGTTGACTTTATCTATGAGCTTCTCGACCATATCCTTCTGGATGGCCGCCGGTGTCAGCTTCTTTTCTTCCTCAGCCTTTGCGGCCCTGGTCGCAGCCCGTTCTGAACGCTCTTTGGCACGCAATGCACGGAGCTCTGCGATCTCGGCGTCCATCTTGGCCGCCGCTGCGGCTGCTGCCTTGGCGTCCGCCGCCACCTTGGCTTTGGCCTCCGCTTCCGCCTTGGCTTTGGCATCCGCTTCCGCCTTGGCCGCTGCTTTGGCATCGGCTTCCGCCTTGGCTGCCGCTGCGGCCTCGGCCTTGGCCTTGGCTTCCGCTTCCAGCTTGGCTTTGGCAGCGGCTTCGGCCGCGGCATCCACCTTGGGCGCTTCGGCTACCGGTTCCGGTTTGGCCGCTGCTTTGGGTACGGCCTTGGGCGCCGCCGGGGCCGGCTTGGCCGCTGCTTTGGGTGCTTCCTTGGCTGCCGCCGGGGCCTTCTTCGCGGCCGGAGCGGCTTTCTTCTCTTCGGCGATCGTCAAATCCGGTGCGGGAGCCAACGCGACCAGGTCAATACTGACATCGTCCAGAAGTTTTTTAACCGGTGCCACATCCGCCGCCGAGCCTCCGCTGTAAACCAGATCGATGTAGGCTTTGGTCAAGCGGATGGATTCGGGATGGCGCATGATCAATACATCGGAACCGGCAACCAGGTAACTGACGGCGGCAACGGCTTCCATCATGATGCCGCGTTTTTCCGGATCGCCCAGGGTCGGTGCTTCCTCCACCGACTGCTTGGCTTCCTTGCATTTCCATACCTCGTTGCCCACATTGTTGATCAACGGCAGCTGGAGTTTGTCATCCCCCTGATTCAGGGCCGCCATGCGCAGGCGCTCCATCACGGAGTAACTGTACTCCAGGCCGTAACCCAGGCCGCCGGTGGTGGGATCGATGATGACGCGATCCATGGGCATGCCCAGATTTTCCAGCAGAATGTTGACTTGTTTGGCGAGGTTGACATCGATGGGGGATGAAGAAATGATGGTGTGGCCGAAACCCATGGCGGCCGCCCCGATGCCTTTGTGGTTTTTGTCTTCCACCGGACCGAGAATCAGCGATTTCCCCTGGGTCTCTTCAGCGATCTTTTTAAGAACGCTATCGTCCTTCTGGGGATTGCCCGTGCCCCAGATGATCAGCGGCACCTTGACGGCACCAAGCACTTTCTTGACGGTGGCGGCGGCGTCCGCCGGGCTGGCATCCTGCCCGTTGGGATCCGTGCTTTTCAGCTGAAGCACGATCATTTCCGCCCCGTAGGCGTCGACACACTTTTTGGCCCAGGCGGCCGGATCGGACACCACGTCCTTGAACGGCGCCAGGGCCGATTCCGGCCACTCCTCAGGCGCCATGTCCCAGATCTCCATTGCAATCCGGGGTTTGTTGGGCATGTTGCCTTCGAACTGGTAAAACGGATAACAGGTCTCGCCACCAACGGTCACGGCCGAATCCCCCTTGCCCAGGGCGATTTCCTTGACGCTGCCGGCATATGATTCTTTAAAGAATTCGAAGCCCAATTTTACCTCCTTACGGTGGGAAGAGCCGAACACCGAACTGCCCCTCAGCTCTCGTCAGAAATGAAGTGTTACGCTGTTGCCCGATGACATTATTAACACGTTATCGATGGCTCTTGCTAAACGCCCTGCCCGTTAATAATTATCGCTTTATAGCCCCCCTTTCCTATGAATTTTTTCTGCGCGCGGGGGGTCGGGCCATGGCCGACCACCCTTAAAAAATGGAATTTGATCCATTTATAATCACGAATGGTATTCACTATCTTCAGTGCCGTTTTTTGTCAATAGACGATTCCCCCAGAATGGGGTTCACTTTGTCGAAAAGATTCAACTATTTGCCCGGGACGAAACCAGGCGCGCCTTCAGTTTGGGAAATTGATTCAGGTCGGTGTGCGGCAAAAAGAGGGCCGCCACATAATGATCCATGTAGGAAGCCGTTTCCGACAGTTCAAAATTGGTCATCATGCGCGTCACGTTGACCACGTCCTGTCGCAACCGATTGGTCAGCGCCGCCATCCGGGCACCCAATAGCGAAGCGTTGCCGATGTAAGTCACCCTGTCCGGGTCGGTTTCCGGCAGCAGGCCGATAACCGTCGCCTTTTCCAGATCGACATAACTGCCGAACCCCCCTGCCAGATAGATCTGTTCGATATCCCCCATGCTCATGCCCACTTCTTCGAGCAGGGTCATGCAACCGCTGTAAATGGCCCCTTTGGCCCGAATCAGGTTCTCGATGTCGATCTCGGTCAGCACGATGTCGCGATCGATCTGGGTCTCATCCCGCCAGGCCAGGACATACTCCCAGACGCCCTCACGTTCGCGGATGCGCTTGGTTCCCAGTTCGCGATCGAACTTGCCCTGGTTGTTGATCACGCCCATCTCAAACATGACAGCCACCATGGTGATCAACCCCGAGCCACAAATCCCCTTGGGCCGAACATTACCGATGGTGAGAAGCATGGGCTCGTGGGTCAGCGGATCGATGGAAAAATCCTCGATGGCCCCCCGGGCGGCGCGCATGCCGAATTCGATGCCGCCGCCTTCAAATGCCGGTCCGGCCGAACAGGCCGCACAGGCCATCCAGTCTTTGTTGCCGATGACAATCTCGGCATTGGTGCCGATATCCATGAACAGCGTCAGACGTTCGGTGCGGTACATCCCGGAGCCCATGACGCCGGCCACGATATCCCCGCCCACGTAGCTGGACACCTGGGGATAAACCAGGGCCGCGGCGTGTGCACCCAGGTCCAGGCCCAGTTCCACCGCCTGGAGCGGCGGATAAATATTGCTGGCCGGAACATAGGGGGAGCGCCGGATATAGCTCGGGTTCACTTTCAGAAAAAGCTGGGTCATGGTGGTATTGCCCGCCAGGGTGATCGCATTGACATCGTCCCGGTGCACCCCGGCTTGTTTGATAATGCTTGCGATGATCTTGTTCATGGTGGCGGTTACCACCGCATGGAGTTTGTCCAGCCCCCCCGGCTTTTCAGCGGCCATGATACGGGTGATGACATCTTCCCCGTAACTGATCTGACCGTTGAAATCCCCCTTTTCGGCCAGCACTTCCCCCGAGATAAGATCGATCAATTGACCATAGACCGTTGTCGTGCCGATATCCATGGCAATGGCGTAATTCCGGTCGGTGGTGTCGCCGGGCTGGACGTTGATGACATGCGTCTTGCGCCCGGGCTGCACCGGGCGCGCCAGAGTGGCCGTCACACGGAAGTTGTCTTCCCGCAGCACGTCCGGCAGTTTGCGAATCAGGGAAAGCCTTACGACCAATCGATGTTCGTCGTGGTTCAGGGTCAGAAAATTGACCAGTCGCGAGGCATCAGGCTGATTGTCCGCTGGGCTCGGTTCGGGCAGTTCCAGGAAAATTTCCTCCACCGGGGGAACGAATAGTCCTTGCTCTTTCAAGCTTTCAAAATCCGGCTGGTGGATGCGGGCCGCATGCCGCGGCGCAGCCTGGCGTTTGAGCACACTGGCATCGATGCTGGATTCCACCGGAATCCGGATAACCACGTCCGCGTCCGCGACACGCGTCTGACAGGCCAGCCGGTAGCCTTTGGCCTGATCTTCCTCGCTGACACGATCCGAAAGGCCGCCTTTCACATGGCCCTCTTCGACGAGAATGCGGCATTTGGCGCAAACCCCGTCACCCCCACAGGACGCATTGATATGCACACCGGCCTCCATGGCCGCGCGCAGCAGGTTTTCACCTTCAGGAACCCTAACCGACTTTTCATGGGGTAGAAAGGTTACACTCGGCATTCACAACTCCTGCATCACATTGGGTGGGTAAATTGGCGTTCATTGGGAAAGCGCCCTCGGGCGCCTCCTTAATTATACTTGCAGTTCTTCTTTCAAGGTATCAAAACGGCAGCTCAAGGTGAGCATTTCGCCGTCGTAGAAGGAATCAATCTTGTAAGGCAATGTTTTAAACAATCGGATCATGCTCTTGTTCTGGGGCGAAGTGAAGGCCATCAACCCGGCAATCCCGTTTTCCCGTGCCGCAACGGCCAACTTGTTAATGAACAACTTACCCAGCCGCTTTCCCTGATAGGCCTTGATGACTGAAAAAGCGACTTCGGCCATATTCTTGGATTCATCCAGCAGGTATTCCCCCACAGCGATGACTTTCCCGAACCCGAATTCACCCACGAGTGCCACCAGGGTCAGATCTTTAATGTAATCAATCTGGGAAACCCCCTCCACCTCTTCCCGCATGAAACTGTTTTTCTCGTGGAAAAAGCGCGAGACCACGTCTGCTTTATCCAGGTTGTAGTAGTGCTCTTGAATACGACGTTCATCCACCGGTTTGGCCGGCCGGATGGTGACTGCCTCGCCATCGATGTCGATGACCTCCTCCAATTCGACCGGATAAATACCGTGCAGGGAATCGTGCAGCGTCCTTTCCGCACTGAGCAGCCCCATCTCTTTGGCCTGATGAAACAACTCGTCGCGGAAATCCGGATGGGCAATGCTGATCATCGCCATGGCCCGTTCCTGCAAGCTTTTGCCAAACAAGTTGACGGCTCCGTATTCGGTCACGACATACTGGACATCGCCGCGCGGCACCACCACCGCGATATCTCCAAGCTTGGGTACAATCCGGCTTTTCTGGCCGCTGACATCGGTGGAGGTGAGCATCAAGATGGCTTTGCCTTCCTCCGAAGCCGCCGCGCCCCGGATGAAATCGAGCATGCCCGTCACACCTGAAAAATGGTTGTAGGGCAGTGCGTCAGCCGCCACCTGACCGGTCAAATCCATCGCCATGGCAACATTCAGAGAAACCATACGGCGATGCTGGGAGATAATGCTGGGGTCGTTCACGTAGTCGGATGGATAAAACTCAATACCGGGGTTGTCGTCCAGAAAGTCATACAGTTCGGTGGAACCGATGGCGCTGCTGGCCACGACCTTGCCCTCGTTCAGACCCTTATAGCGGTTGGTCACCACACCCTGGGAGACCAGATGCATGATGCGATCGGTCACAAACTGGGTATGAATGCCGAGATCGTTTTTACCGGACAACCCCACGTAGGTGGCCTGGCTGGTCGTTCCCAGGCTGATCTGCAGCGTCGATCCGTCATCGATCAGCCGTGCGATTAAACGCCCGATCGCGTTGGCCGATTCCATCTCCGGCGGTTCACCTATCGTCAGTAATCCTTCTTCGTGCTCGACAATGACATCGACATCGTTGACATGGATAAAACTGCGCCCCAGCACCCGCGGCATGCGGGGATTCACCTGCACGATCACCTTATCCGCGGAATGGGCCGCGGCCTGGGTGATGTCCACCGATACCCCCAGGCTCATCCACCCAAAATCATCGGGCGGCGACGCCTGGATCAGCGCGATGTGAATGGGCAGGCGGCGGCTTTTGAAAAGGCGCGGCACCTGGGAGAGATTCATGGGGGTGATAAACCGCATGTTGCGGGCGATGGCCTTGGAATGTGCCGAGCCCAGATAAAAGGAACGAATGTTGATGCTCTGATCATGGGTTTTATCGGCAATCATGGTCAGCGGGGTGGTCTCCAGCGACATCAGCCGCACCACTTCGATGCCGGACATGGTGCGTGCCTTCTCCGACAAGGCCCGCACAAGGGCCTGAGGCTCACCGCAGGCGGAAGCGATGAAAACGCGCTGCCCCGGTCGAATCAAACGGATGGCCTGCTCGACCGATTGTTTTTTTTCGATGTAATTGTCCGCCCAGTAACCTGTGGACGCCATGTGCGCCTCCTATTCCGAAATGACCGTCGGCGCCTCGGCCGCCGGCATACCGTTGATACGAGATTCAGGCGTTGCCATGATGGTCCCGGCTACCCAACGCCTGTGATCCTGTGGTAAGGAAAACAATGGGGAATTGCTCTGTCAGAGAGGATTCAATCTAACTTATCCCGGGTGAATTTTCAAGGCCTCTCCGGGCGTTTCGGCGATCGCCCGGCCAAACCGCGGCCGGCCTCCCCGTCCTCGACCGTGTGAGGTTAGACTTGACCCCGCCGGCCACCTCCGATATCCAAAATAGAACCCATCGCAATAATCGTCTAAATGCCCATGGCGGTGTTCTCGGTGTTACTGATACAATATTGAGTTTAATGATATTGATGCCTAACGCGTCGGCGTCAAATGCTCTCACGCGGCGGGTATACGCAGTATTTTCACCGTTGCGGGCCGTGCCATGAACCCCAATCCATCGTCTCGAAATAGGTTCTAACGCCCCTCTTCCAAATTATTGCGGCTTCATCATGAAGGGATCATCCGCGCCATGTTTAAATTCATCCATACCGCCGATATCCATCTGGACAGTCCCCTTCACCGCCTGGAAGCTTACGAAGGTGCGCCTGTGGCGGAAATCCGTCAGGCCTCCCGACGGGCGTTCGAAAATCTCATCGACCTGGCTGTCGCGGAATCCGTGAATTTCGTCTTGATTGCGGGAGACCTGTTCGACGGCGACTGGAAAGACTACCATACCGGCCTCTATTTCATCACCCAGATCCACCGTTTGAAAACCGCCGGCATTGCCGTTTTTATCGTATCCGGCAACCACGATGCGGCGGGCCAGATGACCCGTAGTCTGCCCTACCCGGAAAACGTCCACGTCTTTTCACCTAAAGCACCCGAGACCCGGACGCTGGACGAACTCAAAGTGGCCGTCCACGGACAGAGCTTCGCGACCCCTGCCGTCATGGAAAACCTGGCCCTCGGCTACCCGGAACCCCTACCCGGACATTTCAACATCGGTCTGCTGCACACCAGCCTGACCGGCCGCGAAGGTCACGAAACCTACGCGCCCTGCACACTGGCGGATCTCCAAACCAGAGGCTATGACTACTGGGCGCTGGGGCATGTTCACCAGCACGAAATCGCCGCTCTTGATCCACCCGTAGTATTTCCCGGATGTATCCAGGGACGTCACGCCCGGGAAACCGGCGCCAAGGGTGCCATCGTGGTCACGGTATCCGAGGGATCGCCGCCTGAAATCGTCCACCATCCCCTCGATGTGATTCGCTGGGCGCAACTGTCCGTAGATCTGGAAGACTTGGGGACCAAGCAGGCCGGCCTCGACCGTTTCGTGGACGCCCTGGAGGGGCAGATCCAACGGCACGATCCTTTGCCGCTCATTGTTCGCGTTTCCTTTACCGGAAAAACCGACGCCCACGCGCAAATCGCCGGTGACCTCGAGTACTGGAAAGAAGCGGTCCGGTCTGCGGCCGTCGCCCACTGCGGGGAGCGGGTATGGGTTGAAAAGGTGACGGTCGCTACACGTTTGCCCAACCGCGGCACAGCGCAAGCGCTTGACCCCGGCCCGCTGCGGGAACTGGAGCGACTGGTGGCCGCGGTCCAGGCGGACAACGACCTTTTGCGCGCACTGGGCGATGAACTGGCCGGTCTCTTCCGCAAACTGCCCGCGGAATATCGCCGGGAAAACGGAGCGCTCGATCCGGCAGACACGGCACAACTGCGCCAGATCGTAGACCAGGCGCAGGCTTTACTCATCAAGGGCTTGCAAAAGGAGGCGCGCGACGCATGAAAATCAATACGATGCGGCTCATCGCCTACGGCCCGTTTACCGATACACGGCTGCACTTCTCCGGCGGCCCAACCGCCTTGCACCTGGTCTACGGCCCCAACGAAGCCGGGAAAAGCACGGCGTTAAGAGCACTTCGCAGCATGCTTTTCGGGATTCCGGCGCGCACGCCGGACAGTTTCCGGCACCCCCATCCCAAACTCCGCATCGGCGCCGAACTGATCCGAAGCGACGGCGAAAAAATCACCTTTATCCGGCGCAAAGGACTGCGTAAAACCCTGCGTCAAGCCGACGATCAATCGCTGTTGGATGATGGCGCCCTGACATCGTTTCTGGGGGGCGTCAGCCGCGAACTCTTCGAACAGATGTTCGCCATCGACCACCAGGACCTGGTTCAGGGAGGCGAGGAGATCATCTCGGGGGGCGGCCGTGTCGGGCAGGCCCTGTTTGCGGCAGGTGCCGGATTGATCCAGCTCCAGCGCTTCCAGCAGCACCTGGATCAGACCATGGATAACCTGTTCAAACCCAGCGGTTCCAAACCCCGCATCAACCACACCCTGTCGTCGTTGAAAAACGCCCGGAAAAACCAGAGGGAAGCCCTGCTGCTCGCGAAAACATGGAAAACCCACCACGGGAACCTGCAGGATGCCGAAGCACGGCGGGAAACCAACCGGCAACAGCTTGCAGAACGCAAACAAGCCTACGGCACGCATGAACGCATTCGCGAAGCCTTGCCGCTGATCGCCCGGCGCAAGGAAATTCATGAAGCCCTGCGGGCCTTCGAAGAGGTGCCGGATCTGCCCGAGGACTTCGGGGAAAAACGCCGCGACGTGGAAAACACCCTCACCATGGCCGCCAATGATTTCAAGCGTATCCAAAAAAACATAGCGGATAGTCGTGAGCAGGTCAGCGCGCTATCGGTGCCCGAAGAATTGCTCCGACATGCCGCCGTGATCGAGGCGTTGCAACATGACCTGGGCAGTTTTAAAAAAGCGCAGCAGGATCGGCCTGTCCTGGAGGCCCGCATGCGCGCCCTGCGCAAGCAGGCCGCGACCAAACTGTCCCAGGCCGGGATTGCGCGTCTTGCCGAAAACGAAAATCACCTTGGACTGACGCCGGTGGTGATTAGCGAAATCCAGGAAATGGGGCAAACCCACGAACGCCTGGTGACCCGTCTTGATTCGGTTCGGCAGCGACGCCGCCAACTGGAAACCGAGATCACAACCTTGGAGGACCAAAAAAAAGCCCTGCCACCGCCAAGGGACGTTTCCGCCATCAAGGCCATCCTTCAAAGCGCGCAGAACGAAGGCCCCCTTGAAAAACGGCTTGCCGAAACCCAAAACGCCATGACCCATCGTGAAAAGACCCTGATCAACCACTTGAAACGCCAACCCCTGTGGTCCGGCTCTCTGGAAGAACTCGAGATCCTGCCCTGGCCTTCTCGGGAGAGTGTCGATCGGTTTGAAAAACGACTCCACGCATCAGCGCGGCAGATCGAGCAACTGCAGGAAGATGACGTCCTGAATGCCGAAGAACTGACCAACATTGACACCGAACTGCGCATGATAGAAACCGCGCATGATGTCCCCTCCGAACAAGACCTCATCGCAGCGCGTGCTCTGCGGGACACGGGATGGCATCTCGTCCGCCGTAAAGTCGAAGGGCATGACCCGGCGGGCAACGATGTGCACGGCTTTACCACGCGGGTTAGGGCAAACAGCTCGCTGTCCGAGGCATTCGAGGAAAGCATGGATAAGGCCGACCTTATTGCGGACCGGCTCAGGCGCGAGGCGGAACAGGTCAGCCGCAAAAGCATGCTGGAAGCCCGCAAGCGTCAGGCCGAAAAAGAGCGCCGTAAAAGGGCCGCTGCTCTTGACGCGGCCCGGGCTGAACACAGCGCGCTGGAACAGCAGTGGGGAGTGCTTTGGGCGCCATCCGGGATCAAGCCCTACCCGCCCGCGGAAATGCGTGCCTGGTTGTCGGACATGGCATCCATCCGCGAGAAAGCGGCGGATCTTCGTCAGGAAAATGCGCAGGCCGCCACCCTGTCCTCAGAGATAGCCGCATTGAAAACCCGGATAACCAAGGCACTGGCCCTCGAGAGCGTGCCTGAGACCAAGGACCATTCGCTTGCGGAACGGATTGGCATCGCCCGGCACCACGTGGAATCGCAGGAGACGCTCCACGCGCAGATCGAGGCCCGCGACAAAACACTGATGCAACATCGCAAAGACTTCAAAAAGGTGTGCGCTGAAATTGAAGATTTGGAGAAAGATCTCGCCCGCTGGAAGGTCGTGTGGGGCCGTACGGTTGCGAAAATCGGTCTTGCCGCCGAGGCCAGTCCCACGGCCGCCCTGACAGTGATTGAAAGCATCCGCGAAGCCAAGACACAGCAGGATGAGGCCGACGTCCTGGAAAAGCGCATCCAGGGCATCGAGCGCGATGCGCAAGCGTTCCGGGAGCGCGTTGATCAACTGGTAAACAGTCTTGCCAGAGAATTCAAGGACGCCGCACCTGAAGAAGCGGGTGCCCTTCTCAATGCCAAGCTCACCGAAGCGCGGGCGATGCAATCGCGCCAGAGGGATATGCAGCGGCAACTGGATGCCGCTATAAAGGAGCGGGAAAAAGCAAAAAAAATCCTGGATGATGCCACCACCCTGATGGAATCCCTTTGTCGTGAAGCCCGTTGTACGCAGCCCGCAATGCTCCCGGAAATCGAAAACCGCTCGCGGAAACGCCTGCAGCTGAATCGTGAAAACGAAGATATTGGGAACCGATTGCGCCGTCTGAGTGCCGGGGCCACGGTCGAGGCCTTCGTGGCCGAAGCCGATTCGGTCGCGCCGGACAGCCTTGTTCCGGCAATGGAACGACTGGCGGACGATATCGCCGCGCTGGAACGCGAGCGATCGGAGCTGGACCAGACCATCGGCACCGAGAAAGCCGAGCTCAAGCGGATGGACGGCCGGGCCGAGGCGGCGGGGTATGCCGAGGACGCCGAGCGACTGCTGGCGGGTCTTGAATCGGACGTGGCGCAATACGCCCGCAGTAAAATCGCTTCGGTCCTGCTTGCCCGCACCATCGAGCAATACCGGGAAAAGCATCAGGGACCGCTGATCAAGCGGGCCAGCGATCTGTTTGCACAAATGACACACAACGCTTTTCACAGCGTTCGTGCGGAGTACGATGAGAAGGGCAGCCCGGTCCTGGTCGGCATCCGCGCCTCCGGCGACGAGCCGGTCACGGTGGCCGGCATGAGCGACGGCACCGCCGACCAGCTCTATCTCGCACTGCGGCTGGCCAGTCTTGAGCACTATCTTGGCAACAGTGAGCCCCTGCCTTTTATCGTGGACGATATTCTCCTGCGGTTCGACGACGACCGGGCCGTGGCGACCCTCAAGGTCCTTTCCGATCTGTCTGAAAAAACCCAGGTGATTTTTTTCACCCACCATCATCATCTGGTGGAATTGGCCCGAGCGTCCATCGGCGATTCGAAGATGCATGTGCATCTTCTTGAAGGCCGGCCACCCGCCGCAGTTTCTTAATTGACAGGCTACAAGGGCGGTCTTAACCATTACGCTGGATACGTTAACCACACAACGTCAAGGAGGTCCTATGAGCAACGCCATCATCATGCAGCAGACCGGCGGACCGGAGGTCCTCCGGTGGGAACCGTTCGATCCCGGCACCCCGCAAGAAGGCGAAGCCATCGTGCGGCACGAGGCCGTGGGCTTGAACTTCATCGATGTCTATCACCGCACCGGGCTGTATCCCATCGGTGATCTGCCCGCCATCCCGGGCATGGAAGGCGCCGGCCGGGTGGAAGCCGTCGGTCCCGGCGTGACCGATATCGCCAAAGGCGATCGCGTGGCCTACGCCGGGCTGCCCCCCGGCGCCTATGCCGAACGCCGACGGATTCCCGCCCATCGGCTGGTCAGACTCCCCGCAGCCATAACCGCCATGCAAGCCGCGGCCATGATGCTGCAAGGCATGACGGCCCGCTATCTTTTAAAGGGCTGCACCACCATCCAGCCCGGCCACGTCATCCTTCTTCATGCGGCGGCGGGTGGTGTCGGGCTGATCGCAGGCCAGTGGGCCAAGCATTTGGGCGCAACCGTTATCGGTACCGTCGGCACACCTGAAAAGGCGGAACTGGCCCGCGCCCACGGCTGCGACCATACCATTCTCTACGGAGAAGAGAATTTCGTCGACCGCGTGCGGGACCTGACCGACGGCCGAGGCGTCGATGTGGTGTACGATTCGGTCGGCCAGGCGACCTTCCTGCGGTCTTTGGACTGCCTGAGGCCGATGGGGATGATGGTAAGCTTCGGCCAGTCTTCCGGTCCCGTGGCCCCGATCGATACGGGACTGCTGGCGGCCAAAGGCTCCCTTTTCCTGACACGGCCCAGCTTAATGGCCTACACGGCCGCGAGGGATGATCTTCTGTCCCACGCCGAAGATCTTTTCGAAGTCATCCTGAGCGGGGCCGTCAAGGTGGACATCCGTCAAACCTATCCCCTCGCCGATGCGGCCGTCGCCCATAAAGACCTTGAAGCACGGAAAACCAAAGGTTCCAGCGTTTTTATCGTTGACTGATCTTTCAGCCACCGGGTAGAAGGACTTTATTATCAACGACAAACTTGGAGATCTCCTTTGGCCGTATTTCATGCTCCCGATGACGCCCTGCCCGCATTTCGGCCCCTCTTTCAGCAGGGCGTCGGCATTTCGATCCCGATCGGCACCAGCCTGGAAGACCTGCTCTGCTGCCATTGGAATATTGACCGGGATTACGTGATGACCCGCATCAGCACCTTGTTTCTTGACAGCAAACCGGTGGACGATCTGCCGTCGGCCGTGGTGCACGACGGTGCGACCCTGGCCCTATCAGGCGCCATGCCCGGTTTGATTGGCGCCACCATGCGCCGCGGCGGCATTCTGGCATCGTTTCGCAACGGGATCACCTATTGCGAAACCTCCGAGAGAGATGAGGGCGGCAGCGGCCGGATCACCTTAAAACTTTTCAATCTGCTTATCGATGAACTGGGGCCCCTATTTCTGGCCCGGGGAATATGGGTACCCACCTCCCGGCTGGCCGAGCTGTTTCCCGGACACCCTGACATCGTGACCGTCACGGAAGACGAGATGAAGGTAACCCTGGGCGACCGGCCATCGACATCGCCTTAGCAGCCACAACATCACAATCGCCTCGACGCCCTGCTAGGACACGACCCCGTCTTCCTGCCCGCCGCTTTCGAACCGGAACCCATCGGTACCGTCGCCTTCGGGATATGGTTGACACCTTAATTCAATTTTTATATTGTGATTCCAAACAGATAGCATGAAAAAGACAAGATGATCACTGTCGTTATGGGCGACTTACACACCGAATGCGTCGACATTGGTCTTCCACCATACCGTATCATTCTCAATACGAACTTAAACCAACCATAAATGACACTATCGGCATAAGCCGGCGGTGAATCGCGGTTAGACACATTAATCGTACCCGTGTTGACCATCCAAATCATAAACAAGGAGGCAGAAGGTTATGGACAAAATCCTTAGAATCGATGTAGGCGCGGCAGGTGGCCCCAAAGCCGTTGTCACCCCGCTGGGCGAGTATGAGGGTATGGGCGGCCGGGGCATGACATCCATGGTGGTCTTGAAGGAAGTCCCGGCCGATTGCCACCCCCTGGGACCGGAAAACAAAATCGTCATTGCCCCCGGCATGCTGACCGGGTCTGCGGCATCGACATCCGGCCGCATATCCGTGGGATGCAAGAGCCCTTTGACGGGCGGCATCAAAGAAGCCAATGCCGGTGGCCAGGCAGGACAAACCCTGGCCCGCCTGGGCTATGCGGCCATCATTCTTGAAGGCGCCGCCCCTGCCAATTCATGGTACAAGGTCCTGATCAACAAAGACGGTGTCCAGATCAGCGAGGCCGCGGATTACAAGGGCCTTCGGAATTACGACCTGATCGAAAAAATCAAGGCCGCGCATGGCGAAAAAGTCGCCGTCATGTCCATCGGTACGGCGGGAGAGATGAAAATGGCGGCGGCCACCATCGCCGTCACGGACCGTGAAATGCGCCCCACACGCCACGCCGGCCGTGGTGGTGTCGGCGCCGTGATGGGGTCCAAAGGCATCAAGGCCATCATCATCGACGATGCCGGCACCAAAATGCGCCAGCCGAAAAATCCCGAAAAATTCAAGGCTGCCAACAAAACCTTCACGCAGGGCCTGCGCAGCCATGCTGTCACCGGAGAAGGCCTGCCGGCTTACGGGACGAATGTCCTGACGAACGTGATCAACGAAGCCGGCGCCTATCCCACCTATAACTTCAAGCAGGGCCAGTACAAAGACGCCGGCAAAATCAGCGGAGAAACCATTGCCGAGCTCGAAACCAAGCGCGGCGGCAATCCCACCCATGGCTGTCATGTAGGCTGCGCCATCCGCTGCTCGGGCATTTTTGTTGATAAAGATGGCAATTATGTCACCAAGCAGCCGGAGTACGAGACGGTGTGGGCCCACGGCGGCAACTGCGGGATCTGCGATCCCGATGCCATTGCCCGGCTCGACTTCCTGGATGACAACATCGGTCTGGACACCATCGAGATGGGCGCCACGATCGGGGTTGCCATGGAAGCCGGATTGTTAAACTTCGGGGATGCCGAAGGGGCTATCAAGCTGGTCGAAGAGGTCGGACAAGGCACACCGATGGGCCGTATCCTGGGCGGCGGAGCCGCCCTCACGGCCAAAGCGTACGGTATCGAACGCGCACCGGTGGTCAAGGGCCAGGCCATGCCGGCTTACGACCCCCGGGCCGTCAAAGGCATTGGTGTGACCTATGCCACCACACCCATGGGGGCCGACCACACGGCGGGCTACGCCATTGCCACGAACATTCTCAAAGTCGGCGGCGATGTGGATCCGCTAAGCACGGAAGGCCAGATCGAGTTGTCGCGCAACCTGCAGATCGCGACGGCCGCTCTGGACGCCACGGGCTACTGCCTGTTTATTGCCTTCGCCATTCTCGACCAGGAAGAAACGTTTAACGCCATGGTCGACACCATCAACGGCATGTACGACCTCAGCCTCACGGGGGATGACGTCGTGGCACTGGGGAAAAAGATTCTCAGCATGGAACGCGAGTTCAATAAAAAGGCCGGTTTCAGCAACCAGCATGACCGGCTGCCGCGCTACATGCGTCGCGAAGCCATCGCACCCCATAACGTCACCTTCGATATCAGTGACGAACAACTGGACACCCTCTACAACTGGTAACTTCAGGAGGGAAGCAGCATCCTGACACCGGAAGGGCGGCCGACAGGCCGCCCTTCTCCTTTGAGGACTCACCACCCGCGGCAAAGTCGACCGCCTCGGGGGGCAAAACAAGATATCCATCCCGGGTGCTCCCACCGGGAACATGTCACATCAGGGAAAAAGCGTCGTGTCAGTCATTGAGGAAGGGGAATGCGTCGAATCGAAGAGATTCTTGATGCTGCGTAAAACCCGCTGATCCAGCCGCTTGTTCACCTCCGCCTTCAGTTCCAGCAGGTGCTTGTTGTCCGGATCGATATCCAGGCCGGTCGTGATATAGCGGCGCGCATTATCATAGTCGAAGCTGTTCATTTCCTTATCTGCCAGATCAGCGTACCGGTTGGCTATTTTTTCCCGGCCCTTGCGGGCTTCGCTGTTTTTTGGATCGAGTTTCTCAACCTCACGGTAATAATACAGCGCATTATCTTCTGACGGCTTGGTCAACTTATAAGCATTCAGGCTGTCGTTGGCCTGCACCAACAAGCGCTGTATCTTCTGCTGGCGCTGCTGTTCGGCCTGCCGGTTAATCTTCTCCTTGAGAGACCATAAACGCCGGTTGTCGGCGTCCACCGACAAGCCCGTCGCTATGAAATCCAGCGCTTTCTGGTTTTTGGAGCGCTGCATCTCCCGCTCGGCTAACTGGGCATAACGGTCGCCGATATCGGCTATCCCCTGCCGGGCCTCGCGATTGCCCGGGTCGCGTTTGAGTATTTCTTTGTAGAAATGGTAGGCATTCCGGCCCTCCGGCTCCGTCAAGTTCCACGCATCCATGTTGTCCTGCGCATCCTGCAGCCACTGCGCGACTTTAGGATCAACAGCAGGCATCGAAGAGGATGCCATCGACCCATCGGTCTTGGCGGATACTGATCCGACCGGGCCGTTGTGCGCGTTCCCCTTATTGAGATCAGATTTGATGGGCACCCGAACGACCGCCGGCTTGTCTTCGGCCGGGGGTCGGCTGAAAAAATACGCACCGGCTGCCGCCGCCAGGAGAAGTAAAAGAATCACGGGGCCGAGCCAGCGTCTTTTTTTCCTGCCCGCGTCGACCGCCATGTCCTCCGGCGTAAAGATCATGGTCTCCTGATAATCCGGATCGGTTTTTTCCACCCGATCATTCACCGACGAAATCGGTTCAACGCGCCGCAGCGCCCAAGCCATGGACGCCTCCTCGGATTTAAGCTCACTGTCGAAAAGACCCTTCATGAAGTGAGAAATCTTTTGCCCGTTGGGCCGTAAATTCAGGTGATAAATGCAGTCTTCAAGGTCGGAGAGCATATCGCCGCAGGAGTCATAACGATCATCGGGGTGTTTGGCCAGCGCCATGTCCAGCACGACGACCAGACATTCGGGTATATCCCGGACAACGCGCTCCGCACGCGTGAATCGCGCCTCGCGCGCCTGGGACAGCATTTCCATGGCATCGCCTTCGTACATGAAGCGGCCCGTCACCATCTCATATAAAAGAATGCCGACGGAAAAGATATCGGAGCGATGATCGACCTCGTGGCCTTCCGCCTGCTCCGGTGACATATAGGCAACCTTGCCCTTGATCACACCGGATCGGGTGTTCGTAATGCGACTGGCCGCTTTGGCAATTCCGAAATCAATGATCTTGACCTGGCCGTCATACGTCAAAAAAATGTTCTGCGGGCTGACATCGCGATGAATGATGTTAAGCAGCTGGCCCTGCAGATCCTTCATTTTGTGGGCGTAGTCCAGACCCGAACAGACTCCGGACGCTATATACAGCAAGTTTTCGAGACTGAGGGGCATACCCCGCTGTTCGGCGGATTGAAGAACCGTTCTGAGATCCTTTCCGAAAAGATATTCCATGGCGATGAAATAGGTGTCTTCCAGTCGCCCGAAATCGTAAATCTGAACAACGTTGGGGTGTTGCAACAGAGCGGCTAGACGGGCTTCATCGATGAAATAGCTGACGGCCTCCTGCTCGGCCGATAGATGCGGCAAAATCTTTTTGACGGCCACCGCTTTTTCGAAACCCTCTTCGCCGGAAATCTTGCCGCGGTACAACTCAGCCATACCCCCCACCGCGATGCGATCAGTCAGCCAGTATTTTCCGTATTTTAGAGGTGCCGTCGTGTTCATACTCTTATGCGTGGGGCAACCTGTCCGGTCTATAATTGTCCGTGCGGAAACTCACAAGAACGAGGTCGCCGCGCTCCGAAGTCACTAGATTAATTGACGAAGGATATCAAAGCAAATACCAAATGACAACTTAAAGTTCGTCCGCCTTTAAAAAGCTTCTTCGGAGAATCCGCCGAATGCCATACGTGCCGGACGTTGCGCGCATAGGCCTGATACCACCTTTTTCCCTGGCCCATCAAAATATATTCGGGACTGCGCCCGATGAAAATTCCTCCGGGAAATTTTATAAAATTGCAGCGTTTCGTTCCGGCAAGACGATTGACGCAAGCGTTGCTTGGGCATCACATGGTCGTTGGGACAGGCGGCCGGACAAAACCCGGAAAGGAGCACCGCTCGCCGAAAAATCGATATTCGACATAAAAACAACCGACTGTTTTTTATACACATATATCAAAATTTCGGAGTAGTTATTTTCACGAGCGTATTGACAATTTCCACTCAAAACAATATTTTGTCGGTAATTATTTCGATCAGCCCACGGTATTCGTCTGTGCGATACCGGGATCAGCCTCTTCTGAGACAACAAAATGAAAAATGACAAGACCTCTTCCACTCCTGCAAAGAAACCACCCGGCACCACTGAAAAGTTTGAACGTGGTTTTCGGAAAATGAGCAACAAGGAAGCCCGGGTATTTGCCCGCGCCCCCTGCTCGGAAGACACGCACTTCTCTGCCAACCGCGAACTTTTTCAGGGAACGATTAAAAACGTCAGTGAAGGCGGCATCTACGTCCAGACCCGGCAGCGCTTCGTCGTCGGCCAGGAAGTGGTGGTGGCCGGCCCCTTTGGCAACGACCGGCAGGACGTCAAACGCTACGGCAAGGTCGTCTGGTACGACGATGGCGGTATCGCCGTGCAGTTTTTCCGCAACTCGGGACCGACACCCCGACGTTAAGGTCTGACCGATGTCTTGATATGCTGAGTGTTGGTTCCACCGTTTGATTTTTTGTAAATCAAAACGAAACGGGTGACGACATGAGAAATCGCAGGTTGACGTCACGGTCTCGGCAATTGGATATACCATTAGGAACACCCTGATGACGGACCTCAATGACGGCGATCTTCTGACACGGGTCAATCGATACAACCTCATTCGCGACGGCCGTATGCTTTATATCGATGTTCACGAAACCCTGCACGGCAAACTCGCCGCCCCATTCGTCGCCGTTCCCAACTTGGTCAACATCATCGCCCGGCCCAAATATCAGGGGACGGGCCTGTCCGAAGCGGAGGCCCTCGACGACTGCCTGAAAAAAATCGCATCGATCCCCTTCGAAAGCATTTTCCCCGCGCAGAAAACACGATCGTCTTCCTCTGGAACATCCGACAGCAAGTGACGGACTTCAGGCGCCAGACCCTCTCCAGATCCTCCCGGGATAGCGCGTCGCCGCCCCATCGCACCCGAGGGTATCCTATTTCGGAAATGCGCCATGATGGTGACCCCCTGCAACGGGCCTTCCCCCTCAAGTTTCGTTCGGGCTATGGGTTAAAGCCGTTACCTGCATCTTGGGGGGCTGAGAACGCGGGAGGCGGCGTCTACTAATGTTGGAACCGCGGCCAATCGTATCTCTGGGGCTACAGACCAGTGTATTCGCGCTGGTATCGGCCGCTTTTTCGACCATCTATATCACCCAGCCGGTTTTGCCCATCATCCAGGAAACCTATCGGGTATCGGCGACCCAGGCATCCGTCACGATTTCGGCGGTCATTCTTGGCATTACGCTTGCCAATCTGCCTTTCGGCGCCCTTGCCGACCGCTGGACCATTCGACCGATCATTCTAGCCGGTGGCCTGATGGTGGTCGGTGGAAACATCGTCTGCGCGGTAACGGGAAATTATCAGGGGCTGGTAATCGCGCGCTTTATCCAGGGGCTGTTCATTCCGGCCTTAACCACCTGTCTGGCTGCCTTCCTCTCGCACCATCTGCCGCCCCAACGTTTGAACGTCGTCATGGGGACCTATGTTTCGGCCACGGTGGCCGGCGGACTGGGTGGACGCCTCCTGGGAGGCCTGTTTCACCCCACATTCAACTGGCGCTGGGCCTTTGTCATCGCAGCTGGGCTTGTGGCGGTTGCCTGTGGCGTCGCATGGCGCTGGCTGCCCCGGGAGAAAACATCCGCACCTCGCCGATCGGCGACCCTGGGTTTTCTGCAACTGCTGGCCCAGGCCCCTTTGCGCAAAAATTATCTGGTGGCCTTCAGCGCCTTTTTCGTGTTTTCTTCGGTCTTTAACTATCTGCCCTTTTACCTGGCCGGTCCGGCCTTCGGCGCCCCCACACGCACCATCACCTTCATGTACCTGGTGTACCTGATCGGCATTGTCATCGGGCCCCTGGCCGGCCAGTTGAGCAACCGTTTCGGCAACGGAAGGACCATGGCGGCCGGTGCCATTCTCTTCGGCCTTTCCCTGGGCAGCACCCTTTATCCCGCATTACTTGCGGTCGTCGTCGGCCTGGCAGGTATCTGCGCCGGTTTTTTCACGATCCATGCCGCCGCGGTCGGATGGCTCAACCGGAATCTGGTATCCAGCCGCGGACGCGCCAATTCCCTGTACGTTCTTTTTTATTACGCCGGTGGCGCCTGCGGCATTACGCTGAACGGCATTGTGTATGAAAGGTTTTCCTGGGTGGGTGTTGTCGGCATGGGAGCCACGATGCTCCTGATCCCGCTGTGGACCGGCCTGCAGGGCCTGAAACATGCGCGGACTTGAATTCCCTGATCGATACGGCCCAAGCGCGCCCCACAAGGCCGGTACCGCGCAAGCGCAGTCACGGCGTTACTTGCTTCATGCGCCACACGCGGCCTCAACCGTGGCGACAGCCTTCGGGATGACCGGTCCCAGAACGCTGCCGCCGCGCGCTGTAATCCAAACCACGTCTTCAATCCGAACACCGCCGAAACGCCGGTAAGCTGCGAGCTTGTCAAACGCAATAAATGAGGACCACCGGCTTTCCTGTCGCCACTGGTCCATGAGCGCCGGTATAAAATAGATCCCGGGCTCCACCGTCACCACGAAATTCTCTTCGAGACATCGGCCCAACCTTAAAGAGGCCAGGCCAAACTGGTCGGACCTCACGGTGTTTTTGTCATACCCGACGTTGTCCTCCCCCAGCGATTCCATGTCATGGACATCCAGGCCAAGCATATGACCCAAACCATGGGGAAAAAACAGGGCATGCGCCCCTTCATGCACCGCATCTTCCACCGTGCCTTTCATCAGCCCGAGATCGCGAAGCCCTTCGCAGATCTTCGTCGCCGCCAGGCGATGCAGCTCCATGAACCGCACACCGGGCGCCGCCTGGGCGATAACCGTCTTCTGGGCGGCCAGGACGATCTCATAGATCTCTTTTTGACGCGGGCTGAACTGCCCGTTCACCGGAATCGTGCGGGTGATATCCGAAGCATAATGCTCCCGCGATTCGACCCCGATATCTATCAGCAGGAGATCAGCAGGGTTAAAAGGATTGCTGTCCGGCTGATTGTGAAGGATTTCCCCCCGGCTCGTTATGATCGGTGAAAAGGCAAGCCGGCGCCTTGCGGCCTTGGCCATTCCCTCCATAATACCGGCCAGGGCCACCGCGTTATTCTCCTGCCGCAGGTGCTTCAGCAATGCCTGGAAAATCTTTCGGCATAACCCCAGGGCCGCTTCGATCTCCGCCACCTCATCCGCTGTTTTGACTGACCGCTGGCAGACCACGGCCTGGATCAGGGCCTGTGAGGCGCCCGCGTTGACCCGCTCCGGGGGAACGGTCAACAGGTGGCTGAGTGTCAGCAGCAGGTCCGGACGGTAGGCGGGAAGATAATGGATCGTTCGGCCGGCGGCCAGCGCCGCCTGAACCGCCACCGTCATGGACTCCGGGGCGTCGGTATGCGCTATTCCGGCTCGGGCCGCAAGCTCTTTAAGGGAAGGCCGGGGGCCGGTCCAGATAACATCGTCCAGGGAGGCTTCCGGGCCGTAAAGCGTTTCTCGGCCGTTGTCGATATCGATCGTCAGGGCGCAATCCGGTTGATTTAACCCACTGTAATAAAGGAAACTGCTGTCCTGGCGGAAAGGATAAGGGTTGGCCGCGAAGTTGATCGGACTCAGGGCGAGCCCGGGGAGCAACAGCAGCCCCGTGCGAAATTTCTCCGCAAGCACTGCCCGGCGCTGGCTGTACACTGTTTTGTCAAACATGATCCCTGCTCCTTGCGTGTCTTATCCGGTGCGCACCGGATCGTTCAGACCGTTTCCCGCAAGGCGGATTGGCCGGATTGACTCTCCAGATCGGTCACCATCACGGCCCTGTCGGCCAACCGCCAGCGGACATTCCAGTCCAGAAGATGCATGCCAAAATCCTGTTTTTTGCCCCGGTCACCATAATAAGCCGGCCGCGGATCCAATCGCAAAACCTGCACAAGCAGCCTCGTCAATTGGCGCTTTTCCTGAAAACGCATCTGTCGCAGCGCCGTCCGCACCCGGTCGGAAAAACGAACCGTCAGAACAGCTTCCGGCCGTTCTCGGGCAAAGCCGCCGACAGCCTCCGGGCAGCCGTCGGCGTATGGGATATAGGGTTTAATGTCCAGCACAGGGGTTTGATCGAGAAGGTCGATCCCCTTCAAGCGAAGACGTGCGCCGCCGCCATCGTAGGTGATGCCTTCCAGCGTCACCAGCGAAAGGCCGATAGGGTTCGGACGGAAATTGGAGCGGGTTCCAAAGACACCCAATCTCTGATTGCCGCCCAGGCGCGGCGGGCGCACTTTACTTCTGCCCGAAGCCATCGAAGCCGCGTGCAACACATACTGGAGCCATATATGGGAAAACCCATCCAACCCCTCCAGATATTCACGCCGGTTGAAGGGTGCAAACAGTTCCAGGACGCCCCGGGCGTCCGGCACCAGGCCGGCCTGCCGCGGGATACCAAACTTCTCCTTGAAACAGGAGTGTACAATCCCGATGGCGCAAAAGCGAAATTCCATCCGCACCGGATAGCACAAATCCGCCATAAATCAAATACAGTCGCGAAGAACCAATCCAGCAGGTTGTCCACTCGGTCCAAAATCTGCTAAAATGCTTGTCAATATCATATACTCCCGCGAGACATCATATCATGAAGAAACGTCTTTCAGCCACGATCGGCCCCCTCGTTATCCAGGAAGAGACGCTGACCATCCGGCGTCAACGGTTGTTCTACCGTCGGCTGGCCCCCCTCCGGTTGGGGGCGGGCACAACACCGCACCTGGTCTTCCTGCATGAAGGATTGGGGTGCACGGCCATGTGGCATGACTTCCCCGACCAAGTGGTAACCGATACCGGGCTCCCGGGCATCGTGTACGACCGAACAGGACATGGTCGCTCCCAGATGAACCACCTGCCCCGGGATAAACACTACCTGCATGTGGAAGCGCAGGACATCCTGCCCCGACTTCTGGAACATCTCCAGATCGAACGTGCGATCCTGATCGGTCACAGCGATGGTGGTTCGATCGCCCTGCTGGCAGCGGCGGCCTGCCCCGATCGGATCGCCGGCATCGTCACGGAAGCCGCCCATGTTTTTGTGGAACCCCTCACACTGCAAGGCATCCGGGAAACTGTCGCCGCATATGAACCGCGACACCTCGAGCAGCGCCTGGCACGCTACCATGGCACGAAAGCGCGGGGTCTTTTTTTCGCCTGGGCCGATACGTGGCAGTCCGCGTCATTTCGCAGCTGGAATATTGAAGACTGTCTCGGCGGAATCCAGTGCCCGGCCCTGGTTATTCAGGGTCGCGACGACCCTTACGGTTCCCCTCGCCAAGTGCAATCCATCGTGGCCGGAATCGGATCGCAGGCGACGGCGATGCTCATTCCGGCCTGCGGCCATGCACCCCATCGCGATACCCCCGAACCCGTCCGTGAAGCCATTGCCGAATTTGTGAGACCACTGCGATAAACGGCGTATCGCCGGATGATTGTCTTGCCACCGGACCGGAGGCACCATTGGCAGGCGCTAGCACCATCGCGCGCATTAAGCGACATTCCCATCGGACCGCTCCCCGCCGCGCGCTCAAGTGAACACCTTGCTCGCGAAGAAGACCGCGGGGGACACTGTTCAGCCACCGATTATCGGCGGAACCGACATACCGACCATCAGCCAACTGCGGCAACTGGTCTAAAACGATATCAACCTGATCTCATTCTATAATATGTTCCCCGCCTCAAATTAATGCATCGAAAACGCATTGATTTTCTTGGCCCGCCACCATATAAGTATTCAATAAACTAATTGATTATTAATGAGGTGGGCCATGAAAAACCCCAGCAGACAATTCAAAGATGCCATTTACGAGCAATTTTCGAGAATCGGGAAAGCGGTATCCAGCCCCAAAAGGCTGGAATTACTCGATCTGCTCTGCCAGGGCGCAAAAAACGTCGAAACCCTTGCCCAGGAAACCGGCTTGACCCTGGCCAACACCTCCCAGCACCTTCAAACCCTGCGCACCGCGCGACTGATCGAAGCCGAAAAGGAAGGCCTGTATGTCACCTATCGCCTTGCGGATCAGATGGTGTGCGAGTTTTTCCGTTCCATGCGGGTGTTGGCGGAAAACCGGCTGGCGGAAGTGGATAGGATCAAACGCCGTTTTCTGGAAGGCCGGGAGGACATGGAGCCGGTCGACCGAGACGATCTGCTGCAACGGGTCCTCGAGGGGGCTGTTACCGTTCTGGATGTGCGTCCCGTGGAAGAATACCGGACCGGGCACATCCCGGGTGCGCTATCCGTTCCCCTGCTGCATTTGAATGAACTGCTTTCCCAACTGCCGGTGGATCAGGAGATCGTTGCCTACTGCCGGGGGCCCTACTGCGTCCTTGCGGTGCAAGCGGTCGAAATGTTGCGCGAAAAGGGTTTTCGGGCCGTTCGGCTTGAGGAGGGGGTTCAGGATTGGCGGGCCATGGGATTGCCTGTGGAAATAAGCACTTGAACCAAGCGGACGTTGACCCTTTTAACAGCCACGGCTTCACCAAGAAAGACGACGCATGAAGAATTGCAAACCAACCCTTGTGACCTTTGCCGCCCTGGCGTTGACGGTGGGGATCCTGTTCGTGACCAGCCGGTCGGTCTCGCCAAAGGAAGCAACCTGGGCGGACGTCCTGGCCGAGGCGCAAAAAGGCGGCTATCAACTCATCACGACCGACGACTTATGGGCACGTTATCGCAGGGATAAGGGTCGTCTGCTTTTAGTCGATACCCGGCAGGAATGGGAGTACCGAACCGGCCATATGCAAGGGGCCGTCAATTTTCCCATGGAACCCACCTGGCTGTCGCGGTGGCGGAAAAAAGCGGACCTGGAAAAACTTTTGGGCGTAGATAAAGATCGCCCCATCGTCTTCTACTGAGCGGGTTTGGCATGAGTCCGCAGTGACTCGGCAGCTCGTGTAGCTGTGCAGCTTGGTTATAAAAATGTATTTCGTGATCCCTTAGGATATCCCCATTGGCAGGCCAAGAACCTCCCCGTGCAAACCGCACCGGCAGGCCTTGCCGGCATGGGAACAGTGCCGGAAGCCCCCGGCGTTCTTTACGGCTGGGGCATGATCTGGACCCTGTTGGGAATTTTCGCCGGCGGCATGGCCCTTAACCTGACGCCCTGCATCTATCCCCTGATTCCCGTCACAATCTCCTATTTCGGTGGCCGAAGCGGCAAACGTCAGTTGATCGGCCACGGTTTATTTTACATCGGCGGGTTGTCGATCACCAACTCGCTGCTGGGCGTTGTCGCCGCCCTGACCGGTGGACTGATGGGCGCCATGCTTCAGAATCCCTTGGTCCTTGTTTTTGTGGCGGCGACATTGGTGCTCCTGGCCACAAGCCTTTTCGGATTATGGGAGATACGCCTGCCCAGCGGCTTGATGCAGGCCGCAACCAAAAGCTATACCGGGTATCTGGGTTCTCTGTTTATGGGACTGACCATGGGGGTCGTTGCGGCACCTTGTATCGGTCCCTTCGTTTTAGGCTTGTTGACGTGGGTCGCAAGCATGGGAAGCCCATGGCTCGGATTCCTGGTCTTTTTTACATTGAGCCTCGGCCTCGGATTGCCGCTTTTCTTCCTGGCTGTTTTTTCGGGGAATTTGAGCAGACTTCCCCGCTCAGGCGAATGGATGCTCTGGGTCAGGAAACTCATGGGCTGGGTTCTGGTCGGGATGGCCGTCTATTTTGTCAGACCGGTTCTACCAAAAACGGCCGGTGTTTTTCTTTCGGCCGCCATTGCTCTGAGCGCAGGGCTGCATCTGGGCTGGATCGACAAAACCCAAGCCGGCTTTCGTGCGTTCGGATGGATAAAATCCGGGGCCGCAATCGCAGCGCTTGTCATGGCCACGCTAATGGTCGGCACATGGGTTATTCAAGGCCCCGGTGTGACCTGGAAACCCTATTCGGATCAACTGCTGCAAGAAGCGCAAAAAGCAAACAAGCCGGTCATCATCGATTTTTATGCGGACTGGTGCAGTCCCTGCCGCGAGCTTGAGGAGGTCACCCTTCACGACGAGGACGTGGTCAAACTGGCGACACAGGACTTTGTCATGATCAAAGTGGACCTGACGCGGGAAGTAAAGCAGGATCATGAAAAGCTGTTGCAAGAATACCGTGTCAAGGGCGTTCCGACCGTTGTGTTTTTAGACCGGCAGGGCAATGAAAAAAACGCTCTGCGACTGTTGGATTTTATACCGGCGGAGCAGTTCTTGAGCCGAATGGCGGAAGCCCGCAAGTAGCCTGCTGGCAACCCACAACCGACATCTGGAAGACGCGATCTGCCGCCATCTTGGGCTTCCGAAACCGGCAATCTCCGAGAAGGGGATAATCCAACGCATGCTAAAACGGTGATGGACTGTCATTACACCATAACGAATCCCGTTGTGAGAACCCTGTTCACCGGGTTTGCCCACAGACCACCTTTGTCGTACTTTAACAATATGATTTTCTATCCGCGCCGGAATATCGCCGCTTGGCCAACCGTGCCATCGCAACCTTCCTGATGCGGGTCCGTTCTAATAAATCAATGCGGGCCTCGACCCGCAGCCACAGGGAAATCACTTGTCCGGAATCAAAGCCTTGGAAATAGATTGCCGTTGGCGCGGTCTGACACGACCCGGGGACGCCACGGACCACTTTGCCATGGATCACCTGCCGCCGTTTTCCCCGGATACAGGGGAATTCAGCTTGGCAAACGCCTTCTGGCTCAGTGAAATATCGCGTCTTATCTACCGTCGGAGCAATGGCGAAGGAAACGCGGACCCCACCGGCCTCTCCCGTGACGAGATACTCAAGACGGTTGGTTTGCGGGAGACGCTGTTTTTAAGCCGGCAGGCAACCCAATGCGCCCTGATCCGCACGCTGCCGCATCAACGGCCCCGGTTTGCCGTGTTGGTCTTCAGGGGTACGACGGGCTTACGCAACTGGTTTCTCGATCTGGATGTCCGGCCCGCGCAATTAGCCCCGCGCACGGTGGCCCATCGGGGCTTTGTGGAAGCACTCCACCACGTGTGGCAGGCGCTGCAGCCCCAACTCGACAATCTTGCCGAACCACTCTTTATGACCGGCCACAGTATGGGAGGCGCCCTGGCCCAGTTGGCCGCCTGGTATCATCCCCCCCGGGCGGTTTACAGTTTCGGCGCCCCCCGGGTAGGCGATGCCGGATTCGCTGCCCGCATGGCATCGGTGCCCATCTATCGCCTTGTGAATGGCCGCGATGTGGTCGCCGACCTGCCCCCCTCTACCCGACGGCTTGCCTTTCGTGCCGCCGGCCATATGGTGCACATCGACCGCAAGGGCCGTATATGTGAAGTGCAACCGAACGGCGAGCCCGCCAACTGCTTTGAAAGTGGCCGGTTAACCATGTCGGCGCTCGGGAAACGCTGGCACAACCCGCCGGGTTTCCTGGTCGACCACGCCCCCATCAATTATTCCGCTAAAATTCAAAAAGGCCTTCCGCAATCACCGTCCGTATACGATGCCGTAAGAGAAAACCACCCGTTGACCTGAAAAAGTCGCATCATCCCGACGGACCCTCCCAGGCGTTGATGTATTTCTTCACCGTCCGGCGGTCGAGCCCGGTGCGACGGGAAACCTCTTCAAATGTGCCATAGCGTTTGTGAAGCATATAGCAATATCCGGTCACTAACCGCTGGGTGTCGATCTCCCCCTCGACAACGCCCCGGGCGAGGATATCGGCCAACCGCTCTCCCGTCGGCGCCACCTTCCGGCCGGCATAGTCTTTTTTAAGCAACACGCGCCGCACGCATTGCTCCAACTCCCTCACATTTCCGGGCCAGGAATAGTGCCCTCCCAACTGCTTGTCGATCACACCGCGGACCATGGTGAGCAGCTCCGGCGAGGATTGCCCGACCATCCGCTTGACGGTAAACTTCAGGAGGTCATCCAGTTCCTTGGGGCTTTCACGAATCCGCACCCGCAACGGGGGCACGGTGATGATGTCCGAACACAGCCGGTAATAAAAGTCATCCCGGAAAACCTTGTGACTCTCGATATCGGCCATGGATCGATTCGTAGCGGCAATCACTCTGCCCTGGAAACGCCCCTCGATATGGCTGCCCACCGGCGAATATTTGCGATCCTGCAGGACCTGTAAGAGTTTGATCTGGATCGGGATGGAAAGCTCACCGATCTCGTCCAGTAAAATCGCGCCGTACGGGCTGCAGTGGTCGAACACCCCGCGGTGGTCTTTAACCGCCCCGGTAAAAGCGCCCTTTTTATGGCCGAAGAGTTCAGACTCGATCAGCGTGTCAGGAAACTGCGAGAGGTTGAGCGACACAAAAGAGCGCGTAAAACTCTCGACAAAGGTCTTTCCCTGCTCGTTAAATGGAATAAAGCCGGAGCGCCCGATCGCCATGGCCGCCGTTCCCTTACCGGTACCGGTTTCACCCAGAAGCAACGTCGAAAAATCCTCCATGCGGTTCCATAGATACCGGTCATAGAGCTCGATATTGTGGGTAAATACATTGGCCCATAGATCCTGCCGCAGCTTTTTCATGCTGGTACTGCGCCCTACCAAGGTCCGGTAGATGAAATAATACGCTCGCCGCAGTTGATAGCTGAGCGCAAAATAGCGTAGGGAGTCCCCCTCGCTGAAACCCCGCTGGCGGAGGAAAGCCAGCGCTTCAGCCGCAAACATGACCTTGATCGGTGCGTCCCCGGCCTGGATCTGATCGTGGATGAGCTGGTCAAAACGCTCGCGGTAGGTATAAAAAAAGTCAAACAGGACGCCGGCTTTGACCAGAACACCATCTTCGGTTGCGTAGTGCGTGTAATCGATCCGGCCTTCCCGCCCTATGCGCTCCAGTTGGTGGCGCACTTCCTTGATCGCACGCTCGATGCGCTTCTGCGGCGAAGCGGTGGGCGACCCTGCGATCATCTGCTCGATCTTGACACGTTCGTCGCTGAAAGGGCTGGCCAGTCCGGCCTGGTAGACATGGAAGAAAAACTCACGGGCCGGCGGCTTCAGTCGAAGCGCTTTGGACATTTCCATCTCCTTTTTCGACAGGTCCTTGTACACCTCATGACCGCACGCTATGCATCATATGCCGATAGGACATGCTACCATAGTCATCACAAAACAAAAGTAAAAACCGACTTCTTTGTGATATCAACCGGTAACGGCGGCCTGCCTTTCCTGGCACGGAAATTGTTGTTCTAATTCCATAATGCGCGTTTCCGTAACCACAAATAGGAGGAGTGATGATGAAATCGAATCAGCACTGCTTGGGTTACACCCCCCAAAGCACGATGTGGGGCAATGACACCATGGATGACGGTTTTTTTTCTTTTAACCAGAACATTACCCGGGCGCTGGTCGCCCGCGACCACTTGGGGTATTATCCCGAAACAACCCCTTGGGAAAAAAATATGAGTGATTTCGGCTACTATTCCATTAATGGCGGCATCACACGCGCCCTTAAAAACTTGTCCGGCAATTCATAATACCCACCCAACGCTCCTATCCATAACAATGACGCTTCCGGTCGGCCATGCGTCTGCATGCCGGCCGGTTTTTATTGGGTTCCTCCCCTGCGGTTGATTGCCCTTATCCCCGCTGCCGTTCACCCTGGTATCTCAATTGATCGTATCGATGACCGCCCCCATCCGCTCGTCTGAAAACCGGTGATCACCCTTCCCGATCGCTGGAAATTGTTTTTTATGTAAATAATAATCTTTGGATAGTATATGGAATCCGTCATGCAACACACCCGATCAGCCCCATTTGCGACCGCCGGCCGGCATGGTTTTAAGATTAAAAATGGAACCTATGTTCTTATTTTTGAATTAAGATCTTCATTTCGACTGTCGGTCGGGAGACTGGGCCTTTTTAATTTTCCTGCCGGCTGGTATGCCTATACGGGCAGTGCCCTTGGCCCGGGAGGCCTGCCGGCCAGGATCCGGCATCATCTGGGAATCGCAACCCGTCCCCACTGGCACATGGATTATCTGAGGCCCCGAGGATACATGCGGGAAGTCTGGTACGGCCGGGGACCATGTTATGATGAACACCGATGGGCGGCCTGTCTGCGATCCATGCCCCGCACCCTCGCCGTTGTGCCCGGATTCGGCAGCTCGGATTGCCGTTGCGAGACGCATCTGGTTTATTTTTCGGCGCGACCGGGAATCAATCCGTTCAAAGGGCGCCAAAAATCCACCGCCGGCGCCGTCCGCCCCCCGATTTACGGCCTGCCTGTCGATGCGTTGAATGCGATGATCAAATGAAGTGGATAAAATGGCGGGATCCGGGCGGGCGTGAACATCTTGCGATGCCGTTTCCGGATCGACAAACGGTCCCGGGGGACCGGGATCAATGCGCCCCGCGCGTCAGCGTTTCAATAAAATTTCTTAATATTTCAGGAAGTTTGTCAAATCGAATGCCGGCTTCCCGCACCAATTCGCCGGATTCCACATTGCGCACCTGGCCTTCAACGATATAGCCATGCTGACTGCCCGGCGCCCGGAGGCGGAGCCGCACCCGGTCACCGACTTCCAGCGGAATGCTGACACCGTCCTCAACCGGCATCTCAATACGGCACCCCTTCGGGCTGATGTCGCTGATGGTGCCCGCCAGCGTTTTGCGAATATCAATCCGGGCCGGCACCGAACAGGGGATGCGCGGCAACATGCGCTGTTCGATGTTGATCACTTCATCGGGCGTGTTCAAGACAATCGCGCGGATGGGATCGGTGATCAGGCGCTCGAAACGCGCCCGGAACTGATGAAACACATCCTCGGCAAGATAGCTGGCCGAAAAAACCGTTCCCGGTTCGAGACGGCTTTCAAAGTGCTCCATGCGCGGATCGAGGCTGATCAGAACATCTTTGGTATCGAACGTTCCGAGGAAACGAGAGGTAAATATAAAATCAATGCCTTCGACCTGCACCCGAAGCCCGGCCCCGACCGCGATCGATATGCCTTCGCCAAGCTGAACCGTTTCCATTATAAAAAAACCCCTTCCTCTTTGACGTTATGCGGTCAACCGCCGGCACAAACCGGTATGCCGTTTACGTTGATCATTCCTGGCCACTGCCATGGCGAGGGCCTTGCGCGTGCCCACCAGCACCACCAGCCGTCGCCCCCGGGTGATGGCGGTATAGATTAAATTGCGCTGCAGCAATACATAATGCTGGGTCAGGACCGGAATGACCACCGCCGGGAACTCGGAACCCTGGGATTTGTGAACCGAAACCGCGTAGGCCGGGACAATCTCATCCAGCTCGGTAAGTTCATAAGGTACGATAAGACCGTCGTAGGTCACTTCAAGCACCTGGCCCCCCTCTTGAAGTGCCGTGATACGACCGACATCGCCGTTGAATACCTCTTTATCATAGTTGTTGCGAATCTGCATCACCTTGTCGTTCAGGCGAAAAACCCGGCTGCCCCGCACGATTTCAGCGCCCTGCGGATTCAACGCGGCCTGCAGCGCGCGATTGAGTTCATCGGCACCGGCCGCCCCGCGGTGCATGGGCGCCAGTACCTGGATATCGTCAACCGGGTCGAAGCCGAACCGCTTGGGAATCCGATCGGCCACGAGGTGCGTAATGGTATCCCGGGCCTGCTCCGGGGTCGCCCGTTCCACAAAGTAGAAGTCACTATCTGTTTCGGGCGGTTCAAGCACCGGCATCCGTCCGGCATTGACGGCATGCGCGCTGGTCACAATTCGACTGGCCCGGGCCTGCCGGTGGATCTCCGTCAATTCGACCACCGGAACGGCTCCGGAAGCGATGATATCCCCGAGGACGTTGCCCGGCCCCACCGACGGCAACTGGTGCACATCGCCCACCAGAATCAGGCGCGCGGTCCGGGGAATACCCGCAAGCAGGTGCGCCATCAGCAGCGTGTCCACCATGGAGGCTTCGTCCACCACGACCAGATCGGTCGGGAGGGGTGATTCGGCATTGCGCTGAAAGCCGCCCTTCTGGATGCTGTAGTCCAGAAGACGGTGGATCGTGAAGGCCTTGCGGCCGGAGGCCACGGCCAGGCGTTTGGCCGCCCGGCCGGTGGGGGCGGCCAGGTGAATTTTGGCCCGCAGGGCGGTAAACACGTGCAGAATCGCCTGGATGATGGTGGTCTTGCCGGTTCCCGGCCCACCGGTAATCACCATCACCTTGGAGGTCACCGCAGCCTGGACGGCCTCCAGCTGGCGCGGCACCAGCGCCACCGGCGAATGTTTGCGTGCCAGGGTCAGGGCCTCGTCCCCATCCATCGGGGCCACCGCCGCCGACGCATCCAGGAGCTGGCCGAGCATGCGGGTCACGTCGCATTCCGCCTGGTTGAGATACGGCAGGTACAGGGCCGGCCCGGAATCCGGGTCTCCGTTCCCCACCGCCAGCGGTTCGATGACAACCCGCTTTTGCCGGTCCAAGCGGTCAATCGCCGCACTGACCAGGGCGGCCGTCACGGCCAGCATTTCGGTGGCCTGCCGTTCCAGATCCCGCCGGGGGCAAAAGACGTGCCCCTGGTCGGCCAGTTCGCCCAGAAGATAAAGCAGGCCGGCCTCCACCCGCAAGGGGGCGTCCACCGGGAATCCCATTTGACGGGCCATGCGATCGGCGGTCTTGAAACCGATCCCGGCAATATCACTGGCCAGCCGGTACGGGTTGCGGCGCAATACGGTAATGGCATGATGTCCGTAACGCTTGAAGATTTTCAGCGCCTGTCCGGTCGGAATATCATGGGTCTGGAGAAAGAGCATCAGCTGACGGATCTCTTTCTGCTCCTCCCAGGCCTGCCGGATGCTTGCCAGGCGTTTGCGGCCGATTCCTTTGACGCTTGTTAACTGCTCGATATCCCCTTCGATCACCTGGAGGGTCCGGTCGCCGAATCGGTCGACAATGCGGGCCGCCATCTCCGGCCCCAGGCCCCTGATCAGCCCCGACCCGAGATATTTGAGAATACTGTCCGCCGTGGTGGGCACATGAATTTTGAACGCGTTGACCTTGAACTGTTCGCCGAACGTGCGGTGCACCGCCCATTCACCGATCATGGCCAGCACTTCTCCAGGATGGGGATCCAGCAGGCGTCCGACCACCGTCACCGGCGCCGGTCGTCCGTTGACGCGCATCCGCGCCACCGTGAATCCTGATTCCTCGCTGAAATAGGTCACCTGCTCGATCTGACCGGTAAGTTCAACCATCATAGCGGTGCTCGCTTAGACCCACCCGGGCAGACGAAGATTTTCAAACGAGCGGGAGCTGGGGATATAACATTTGATATCCAACACGGGGGTGCCGTCTACAGCATCGATCTCATCGATGATGATCAGAGGAGGATCAACGGACTCCACCCGGCAGAGGGTCATGCCGATCAGGTTGGGGCGCAGGGGGGAATGCGTGGCAAAGATTCCTGTCAACGGGTTGGCGGTATCCTTGCGCGGGTTCACTTTCAGCACCTGGCGCCCTTCGACCGTATCGTTTTCATGAAACCAGAAAAAGACATTGATATGGGAGAATTCCGCCAACCCGTCCATGGCCGGCAGGTAAGGCGCCTCAATTTCAATCCAGGTTTTGGTTTCGGTCTTGTGGATGGTGCCGACCGGTGTCACCTGGAAGGTCAACGGCATGTCAATTTCCTCGTCTGAGTAAACAGCGGTTTCGCCATTGTTATCCGAATGATGTCATTTTGTTTAAAAAAAACCGGTTTTGCAAGCGCAAATTATGCCTTGCCGGGCTTGATCAGGCATGCAAAACCGGATAACCATGAAGCTCTAAACACATCGCGGGGCCTTCGAAAAAAGGTCGCGACCTGATCCGGAGCAGACCCTTACGCATATGTTTCAGCAACCCGGTCGTCAAACACCGGAGAAAAAGGATGTCGGATGCACGTCATTGATTTGCGATCGGATACCGTGACCCTTCCCACGGAAGCCATGCGCCGGGCCATGGCAATGGCCGAACTCGGCGATGATGTCTATGGCGAAGACCCCACGGTGCTGCGCCTGGAGAGCCTGGCCGCAGAAATGACCGGCAAGGAAGCGGCCCTGCTGGTACCCAGCGGCACCATGGCCAACCTGGTCAGCCTGTTGACCCACTGCGGCCGCGGGGAAGAAGTCATCCTGGGGGACCAGGCCCACATTTTTTTCTATGAGCAGGGCGGCAGCGCGGCCGTGGGCGGCATCCATCCCCGCACCGTTCCCAACCAGCCGGACGGCACCCTGGATTTAGACGCCGTACGCGCGAGCATTCGCACGGACGACCACCACTTCCCGCGCACCCGCCTGATTGCGGTTGAAAACACCCACAACCGCTGCAGCGGCGCCCCGCTGACACCGGCCTATCTGCAATCCGTGGCCGACCTGGCCGGCGAACACGGCGTGGGGGTCCACATGGACGGTGCCCGCATCTTTAACGCCGCGGCGGCCCTGGAGGTGCCGGTGGCCGATCTGGCGGGCCCCGTGGACTCCCTTTCCTTCTGCCTGAGCAAGGGGTTGTCCGCTCCGGTGGGATCACTGGTCTGCGGCAGCAAAGCGTTTATCCAGGAAGCGCGGCGCAACCGCAAGGTGCTGGGCGGCGGCATGCGTCAGGCGGGGGTAATTGCAGCGGCCGGCATCGTGGCGCTGCAGGAGATGACCGGGCGCCTGGTCGAAGATCACCGAAACGCCCACCACCTGGCCGCAGGATTGGGCGCCATGGGACCGGTTCGGTTGAATCCGGAGCGCGTCAAAACCAACATCGTCTATGCCGACCTGGACCAGGATGGGCCCTCGGCCGCACAAATTGTCGCACGCCTAACGGAATCCGGGGTGCGGGTGGGCGCCACCGGTCCCTTCCAGTTCCGGGCCGTTACCCACTATGGCATCACCGGCGGAAGACATTGAAGATGCTCTGAAACGTGTTCGCCCGGATTCTGGCAAAGCAGCAAAAGCCCGGCCGGGCAATACTCTTTAGAGAACCGTTTTCCGGCCGCCCGGTATTGCGGATAATCAGGCTTCGATGGTCTTGAATTTCTCCGGCGGGGCCCCGCAGACCGGGCAGGCCTTGGGGATCTTCTTGTCTGTCACATAACCGCACACCTGGCAGACGTGATAGGCGTTCACCACGTCCTTGATCACGTTGTAAATGGCCCGCTCGTACAGTTTGGCGTGGTAGCCTTCGGCGTCCCGGGCATGACTGAACGCCAGAGCGGCGGCGGTTTCACCCTCATCTTCGGCCGTTTTGAGGAAATCGGGATAGGCGTTTTCGCTGACGGACTTTTCGCGCTGAAAGGAAGCCTCCAGGTTGGTATCCGTATCTTTCACGATCAGGTCTTTCACCAGATTCATCTGGCGCATGGCATGCACCCGTTCCGCATCGGCGATGGCCCGAAACAACAGCGCAACCTGGGGAACCTCTTCCTCATCCGCCTTATCCGCATACGCCAGCAGCCTGAAATAAGCTTTGGCCTCACCGATAAAGGCCTTGAATACATTTTCACGGGTCTTTTCTTTCAAGGGCAACCTCCGTTTTCGCTAGGGTCGTGGCGGTATAACGACAGGCCGGCAGGATACCGGCATGGACTCCCTCCATGCACATCGATGCATGCCAATGGACGCATGATACCACAAATACACTGCCGAAAGAAGGCAAAGCGCTGCCCATAAACCCAATGGGAAACCCCCTGCGCAGCGACGCCGCGCCTGGTTGTCATGTCCGGGGGTTTAATGATACGGAATAGATTCGTATATGAGCATGCCCGGAAGGACCATGCCGGCAAAGAACCGTCACCAGCCACCATTCTCAGGAGGGAACGTTATGTCCTACAAGCACCTTCTTGTCGAAGTCGACGACCGTTTCATCGGTCACATCACGCTGAACCGCCCGGAACAGCTCAACACCTTCAATACCCAGCTGGCCGAAGATCTCTACCAGGCGCTGAACGCCATGGACACGGATCCGGGGGTGCGCGTGGTTTTGTTGAAGGGCGCCGGGAAAGCCTTCTGCGCCGGGATCGACGTCAACGAGCTGGCCGGGAAAACAGCCATGGAGTACCGGGCCTGGATCGAGCACATGGAACGCCCGCTCATCGCGATCTCTCAGATGAAAAAGCCCGTGATCGCACAGCTGCAGGGGGTTGCCGCCGCCAACGGCATGGGGCTGATCGCCGCCGCGGATCTGGTCATTGCGGCCAGCAACGCCAAAATGGGCCTGACCGCCATCAACGTCGGCCTCAACTGTGTCGGACCGGTCATTCCGGTGTCCCGCATCGTCGGCCGCAAAAAGGCCCTGGAACTTCTGCTGTGCGGCGACCTCGTCAAGGCCCCCGAAGCCCAGGCCCTGGGGCTGATCAACCGGATGGTCCCCAAAGAGGATCTGGAAAAGGAAGCGCTGGATTGGGCCGCGTCTCTCGCCAAAAAAAGCCCCATTGCGATCCAGATCGCCAAAAAAGCCTTCTATGCCTCGGAGGACATGGATTATCTCAAGCAGTTCGAACTCATGAACGAAGCCTTTGCCCGCCTCTGCACCACCCACGATGCCCACGAAGGCGTGCAAGCCTTCTTCGAAAGACGCAACCCCAAGTGGGAAGAGCGCTGACGACCGGCGACATCACGGACATCCGCCTGCATGCACCCTATCGCCGAAAAACCCCGGCCGTTCGACACCGCCGGGGTTTTTCTACCATTGTTAGATTTCTTCCATAGAAAAGAAACGCCCCCTTTATCCCTGGGATAACCGCTTTATCTTCTTTTTCGCTTCTCGACCCAGGCCGCCAGGATACCGGCCACGAACCCGCACAGATGGCCCTCCCAGGAGACATAGGACAGCGGTCGGCAACAGCCCCCAGAAAAGTCCCCCGTAAGCGGCGACCGCTACCAAGGCGATAAAAAACGATTTGAGGCGTCGATCAAAAATGCCCCGCGCCAGAAGGTAGCCGAAATAGCCGAAGATCAACGCGCTGGCCCCGACGTGATAGGCCGGTCGGCCGATAAGCCATATGCCCATGCCGCCCACGAGAACGATAAATACCGTGGACCTGACAAATGGGGTCCGGCCGTCCACCAGAATGAGGCCACCCAGGACGATCAAGGGACCGGTGTTCAGAAACAGGTGGGCCACACTCCCATGGAGAAAAGGGCCTAAGGGAATCCCGATGAGCCCCTGCGGGGTTCGTGGGTAAATGCCATAGCGGCACAGCTGATGGTCTAAAAACAGGTTGGCAATCTCGATGATCCAAAGTATGAATCAGGTAAAACAGCATTTCGTAGGGGGATGACATTTTCCGTTTGCGAGGCATCAGATATCAAAAAGTATAAATCAAATTTGCAAGCACGAATATGTTTCTTTATCTGCGCAGCCAAATTGTATTTGTCAACGCTCATGAGGTGGGGCAGCAAATGAACAAGGCCTTTGATAACGATACGCTCATGAAAAACCTTGATTAAGGAAAAAGCGCACCGATCCTTGCTGTCTACACCATCATGTGATTATGTCTATAATTTATTGCAGTGTTTTATCAAAAGAACCTTGTTGTAGCCGGGAGAGATATTCTTCTTTTGAGTCAAATACCGAAAACTCTTCAACTTGGTCCCATGCAACATAGGTCTTTATGCCTGATAGCCAGTCATTTTCGGAAGCACCTTCACTAACATTACCTACGAGAAAGAGCCTTTCATTGTGATCCTCAAATACGGGAGAATAAAGTGTTACTTCATGCTGACTATTTTTTTTATAAATCAAAACTATTTTGTTTAATAGATTGAGTGAGGTTTTATATTCCAATGTTCTCTCCTTAATTAAATTGTATAAATACAGTATTATAGAACATTGAGCTTGATGGATATAGAACAGAAAAAATTCTATATCCATCTCCGCGACCCTGAACAACTTATCTATGAAATAGGCATTATTTCATATATTTATAAGGATTTATCTGCCACTTGTGTGGCGCCCAGCTGTCTGATTGCCACTATGCACACTTCGGAAACAGAGAGATCGAAGGGGTAGGTCAACAAACGCACCTTTACAACGGGTTCGTGTCCGCCCGTTTTGGGAATGAAATACCGGTCAGCATCCCCGGTATTCCTGGTTGACAGTCCAAGCCGTCGCCGCCGTTCCCGCACAATAAAGAATAATATTCGCTGTTAATGTGTTGCCGCTTCTTTCTTCGGGGCCTCATCGGCGGGCATGGCCAGCACCCATTGCCCACCCTTCTTTACCAGCGGAAGCGACGCTTTCACGGCCATGTTGCCGGAGACTTCCACCAGGACATTGTCTTCGCCCTGCTCGACAACATGGTAAACGAGACCGGAGGTGTCCAGTTCCAATCCCTGGTGGCCGGCCACCTGCTGCTCGAAGATCTTCCTGGCCGCCGCTTCCGGTTTTTCCTGCGCGCAGCCAAACATCACCACCAACCCCAGCACAAGTATCACACAAAGTATTCTTTTCATTTTCGCCCCCTTTGATTTAGAATTCGATAATATCGATCTCAATTCTGAAATGCGTTCTATAAATGCAAAAGCGGTGCAAACCCTAAATGGCTCTCATCCCGGAAAGTGGGAGATCTCAATTGGCCCACGGAGAGAGGCTTGATATCGCTTTTAAGACGTCGGTGTATTCCCTTTGTCCCGCGCCGAGCATCGACGGGGTGGACGGAAAAAAGCGCGCGGACTGTCTGAGCCCGCCGGAGCCGAGGCGAAGGCGGGCGAGTTTCCGCGTGCTCCGGCCACCACGGCGACGCGCAGGATAAAGCGGGACACGGGCGTCTTCTTTTGGTTCGTTTTCTTCCACGTGGAAGAAAATGAACATTCGGTAATAGCTGTCCGAGTCCCCACCAGAGATGGAGGGTTAAATCAATCCTAATGTTTAAAAGAACGCTGCCCGGTAAACACCATCGTCGCCCCCGCCTCATTGCAAGCCTCGATCACATTCCAGTCGTTCATGGCGCCGCCGGGCTGCACCACGGCCTTGACGCCCTCGCGGATGCCCACCATGACCCCGTCGCGGAAGGGGAAAAAGGCGTCGCTCACCATGGACGATCCGGGCAGGCCGCCATTTTCTTCGCACACCCGGGCGTCGATGGCGTCTTTCTTCTCTTCGTCTTCAAGCTCGTTGTAGGCGATCCCCAGCTCCTCGAAACAGTAGCGGTCGGCCAGCTTGCGGTAGGCTTTGTCGCGGGCGATCTCGGCAACCCCCACGCGGTCCTGCTCACCGGTGCCGATGCCCACGGTGCAGCGGTCTTTCACGTAGATGACCGAGTTGGAGGTCAGCCCGGACTCCACCAGCCACCCGAAGAGGAGATCGTCGCGTTCCGCCGGGGTGGGTTCGCGCGCGATCGTGTAGGTCTTGCCCTGGTATTCGCTGGTGGCCAGCATCAGGTCGGAAGGCTTCAGGGTGACCGGGGCGAAGGACCACTGGGCAATCACGCCGCCGTCGATCAGGCTCTTGAAATCCACCACGCGCTCGCCCACGAAATTCTGCAGCTTTTCGATGGCCTGGATGCGGATCACCCGCAGGTTCTTGCGGCGGCCGAGGATCTCGAGACTGCCCGCTTCGTACTCCGGGGCCACCACCACTTCGGCGTACTGGTCGGCGACGGCTTCGGCCGTTACCTTGTCCACCGCACGGTTGAGGGCGATACAGCCGCCGAAAGCCGCCACGCGATCGGCCATATAGGCCCGGTGGTAGGCGTCGGCCAGGCTGTCGGCCTGGGCCACGCCGCAGGGGTTGTTGTGTTTGACGATGACCGAGGTGGGGGTGTCCGTAAAGTAGCGCAATATGTTCAGCGCGTTGTCCGCATCGGTGAGATTGGTTTTGCCCGGATGCTTGCCGGACTGCAGCAGCTCGATGTCCGATGCCAGGTAGCGTCCGGGTTGGATGGTCTGGGTGCCGGCCAGGGCCAGATTGCCGTTTACCAGGCGGTAGAGCGCGGCTTCCTGCCCCGGATTCTCCCCGTAGCGCAGGCCCTTGGCCTCGCCGTCGATGGTCCAGGACACGCGCTCGTAAAACAGGGTCTGGCGCTGGTCGTCGTCGCCGACAAACGCAATCTCCATCCGGGGCGGAAAATGATCTTTAACGATGGTGCGGTACATTTTTTTTAGATCTTCGGCCATTTTCATCGTTCCTTTCGGATTGGGTCACGGTTGCAAAAAATTGCCGGAAAACCATAAAGACGGGCCGCCCATGCGCAAACAGTTATCGCCGCACAAAACCCGGGGAAGCGTCACGTCCGTGTGGTTTTCATAATGCGTCATGTGTTTATTCGAAGCTGTTATTTGTCCTGGAACTGGTAACCGCCGGCCGCTTCCTTGGCCGTGCGCGCACCCAGGTAGTCGGCAATGGCGCGATCGTAGCCGGCGGTGTGACCGAAGGCCTTCTGGGCCAGGGCGAAGCGCATCCCCAGCGAGGTCTTGCCGCCGTTCTGTTTGAGTTCCTTCACGATCGGGCCGTAGTCGGCCGGATCCACCACCGAGGCCACGCGGATGAAGTTCTTGGCCGAGGCGCGGATCATGCAGGGCCCCCCGATGTCGATCTGCCCCCGGGCGCCTTCCACCGTCACCCCGGTCTGGGCGATGGTCTGCTTGAAGGGATAGAGATTCACCACCACCATGTCGATGGCCACGGCCGACGTGCGTGCGAGATCCCCCTGGTGGGCATCATTGTATGTCTCGGTGAGCAGGCCCAAATAGATCTTGAAATCCAGGGTCTTGACCAGGCCCCCCTGGGTTTCGGGCTGGCCGGTATAATCCGATACCTGTGTCAGATGCCCCGCGGCTTTATCGCCCAGAATGGAGGTGATTTTCCCGAAGGTACCGCCGGTGGAAAAAATGCGCACGCCGGGACAGGTCTTCAGCAGTTCCGGAATAAAGGTTTCCAGCCCGGTCTTGTCGGACACGCTGATCAGCACATGGCGGACGGGGACATTGTCATCAATTCGTTCCACAGTGTTGATGCTCATGAGGCCTTCACTTTCGTTTAGAATGGTTGGAGACGGGGCCTCTGCCAGAAAGGTTTTCGGCCCGCGGGATATCGAAGCGGGGAATGCGCGTGCGGCCCCTTGGCCGCAAGAAGGCCGGCAGGGCCCTAAACACGGCCGATGCAATCCCTTCGGCCGTGGAATTCTCTACCACATTTCAGGATCCCAGGCAAAAGGTCTGACACGGCCTGCCGCTTTTATGCGGGTCAACGCTGCCCTTGGATCTCTTGCAGGAACCGTTCGAAAAAGCAGGCCATGAAGCGATGCCGCCCCTCCGCCACGCGGCGACCGGCATCCGTCAGCATCCTGTCTTTGATGTAACGCAGCTTGACCTGGTACTCCCGATAGCCGGTGTCTTCGCGCGAATAGGCCCGGGTGTTGGACACGTCGTGATTGGGATTGTGCAGACGGGCGCCCACTTCTCCGGCAAACTGGTAGGCCCGGGCAATCCCCACGGCACCGATGGCATCCAGCTTGTCGGCATCGAAGAGCACCCGCGCTTCAATCGTGTCGGGATGGGGTTCCTTCCTAAAACGGTGGGCGCGCACACAATGCACCACATTGGTTTTCTGCGCTTCCGTCAGGGGCAGGTCCGCCACCAGGCCGGCCGCCATTTCCGCCCCCTGCTGCGCGTGGCACACGGCGCCACGGCTGGCGTCCTGATGGCAGCGCCCGATGTCGTGCAGCAAGGCCGCCACCGACAGAACCACCATGTCGACCCCTTCTTCCTGGGGACCGAGATCGCGGCACAACCGGCAAACCCTCAGGGTGTGCTCCCAGTCGTGACTGCCCGGCCCGCCCTCAAAAAGCTGTGCCGCCATCTGGCGGGCCATGGCCACGGCCGGCACTTCGGGTTTTTCGAAAAGATCGGTCGGTCGGGCATCCATCACGGGTGTCCTGACGTCATGTCGTTCTGTGAAAGCAAAAGCGCTGTCGAACAGCATCCCCATGGCCATGTTCAAGTCTCACCTGCGACGGATTGGTAACCGGTTTGGGATCCAAAAGTCAAGAATCCTCCGGCGCCGCCCCGCCCCACCGGATGGTTTCCGGTCGTAATGCCTGATCCGAATTTACAACCACTATGCTCCACGAATATTCATTTTGACATTTTTTTCAATTAACAGTATCAAATTATTATAAAAAATAATGATCACCAAAAACTAATTTTCCTTGACTTTCTGGTCATTACATACCATATGAATCATAAAGTGGAGTAAAGTGGATTAAAGGACCATAACATGTTGCGCGGCAGCTCTTTCCATACCATGGACAGCAAGGGGCGGGTCATCATCCCCGCGCGCTTCCGGGACCTCATAAGGGCCGGGGGCGGCGATCGGGTCATGGTGTCGCGCATGGACGGCTGTCTGGTGGGCTACCCCCTGGAGGCATGGCGCGGCATCGAAACCCGCCTGTTGGCGCTGGCTCAGAAAAGCGACAGCATGCGGCGGTTCCGCAGGGTATTTATCGGTGGCGCGTACGAATGCGCCTGTGACAAGCAGGAACGCATCCTGATCCCTCCCACGCTCAGAGAATATGCCGGATTTGAAAAGGAAATCGTACTGGTCGGGGTTTTGGACCACTTTGAAATATGGTCACGCGATACCTGGGAAGCGGAAAATCAGGCTCTGGAAACAGATCTGAAAAAGGAGGAGGTCAGGAACGAAATCGCCAGTCTAGGACTATAATGCGATGGCCGATTATCACATTTCCTGTATGCCGGCCGAGGCCGCACACTATCTCAACCTGAGGCCCGGTGGGACTTATGTCGACGGAACCGTCGGCGGCGCAGGACACTCCCGCATCATATGCACCCGTATCCAGCCCGACGGCCTTCTCATTGGAATCGATCAGGATCTGGATGCCATCCGGCACGCACGCGAAGTTCTGACCCCCTTTGCCCCCCGGGTTTCCCTGCACCACGACACGTTCAGCCATCTTGACCGGATCATCCGCGACGCAGGCCTCGAGGGCGTAGACGGCATCCTGCTGGACCTGGGCCTTTCACTGCACCAGTTGGAAGGCAGCGGCCGCGGGTTCAGCTTCAAACGCGAGGAGCCCCTGGACATGCGCATGAATGCCGAGGCCGAGATGACGGCGGCCGACGTGGTGAACGACTGGGATGTGGACGACCTCGTGCGCATTTTTCGTGCGTACGGTGAAGAGCGCCGGGCCCGATCGATCGCCAAAGCCATTGTGAAAGCGCGCGCCCGCAAGCCGCTGGAGAGCAGCAAAGCGCTGGCGGATCTGATTTACCGATGCACGCCGCCGGCCGCCGCTCGGAAGCAGAAAATCCACCCGGCCACCCGGGTGTTCCAGGCCCTGCGGATCACCGTCAACCGGGAACTGGATCGCCTGGAACGCACGCTGCCGATGGCCGTGGGGTGTCTCAACCGCGGCGGCCGCCTGTGCGTGCTTGCCTTCCATTCACTGGAAGACCGCATCGTCAAACAGACCTTCCGGGAGATGGCCCGGGCCTGCACCTGCCCCCCACGGGCACCGGTGTGCACCTGCAAGGGTGAAGCCCAGGTAACCTTGCTGACCCGTAAGGTGGTCCGCCCCACGGCGGAAGAAATTGCAGCCAACCCGATGGCCCGCAGCACACGCTTGCGCGCCATCGAAAAACGATAACCATGCCCAATAACGCGACTCAAAAACGGGCTCAGGGAATGAAAACCATCTGGCTGGCCATCATGCTGGTTTTCATTGTCGAATTGTTCGCTTACACCTGGTCCCGCGTCCAGTGCGTGCGCATGGGGTATGAGATTGCCACGGAATCGCGGACCTACGAACAGCAGCGCACGATCAACAAAAACCTGGCCATTGAACTGGCCCGCCTGAAAGCGCCCAAACGAATCGAAGCCCTGGGGCGGCAGCTGGGGTTGGCTCCCCCGGCAACCCGTCAGATCGTTGTGATGGAATGAAAAACCCCTCGAACCAGAAATCATTGCGCCTTCGCATGACCCTGATCGGTCTTATGTTTTTGCTCGGTTTGGGGACGATCGTCGGCCGTGCGGTCTACCTGCAGGTTTTCTTCGGACCGGCCCTGGCCGAAAAGGCTTCCGGCCAGTACGAGAAGACCATCCAAACCAATGGCAAACGCGGCAGTATTTTTGACACACGCATGCGCGAAGTGGCCGTCAGCATCGAAACCCTTTCTTTAGCCGCCTTCCCCCGCAAAATTCAAGACGCCCGCCAAACCGCCCGGACCATCGCGCGCATCCTCAAGGTCAAACCGCAATCCATCGCCGACAAACTGGGCTCCGATCGGTCGTTCGTCTGGGTTAAGCGCCAGATTACGCCCAAAGAAGCCCAGGCGATCAGGGAACTCCAGCTGAAAGGACTGGAATTTCTGCCCGAACACAGCCGGTATTACCCCAACCGCACCCTGGCGGCCCAGTTCGTGGGCTTCACGGGCATCGACGGCAAGGGGCTGGAAGGCATTGAATACCTGTTCGACGCCGAACTGACCGGACGCAAACAGATTGCCACCGTTTTGAAAGATGCCTTCGGGCGCGGGTTCGAGGCCCAGGAAGACATGACGGCCAACACGAGTGGCAACAACGTCGTTCTGACAATCGACGGGGCCATTCAGCACCAGGCGGAAAAAGCGCTTCAGCAAGCGGTGGAAACGCACAAAGCCAAATCCGGGATCGCCGTGGTGATGGATCCCCGGACGGGCGACATTCTGGCGCTGGCCCATTTCCCTTTGTTCAACCCGAATGCCTTCAAGGATTTCAGCCGGACGGTGCGGCGCAACCGGGCCGTCAGCGATGCCTTCGAACCAGGATCCACCATGAAGCTTTTCAGTGCGGCGGCCGCCCTGGAGTCCGGCTGCTGTACACCCCACACCATTTTCTACTGTGAGAACGGCAGTTACCGCATCGGCGCCAACACGGTCAACGATACCAAAAAACACGGCTGGCTTTCCCTGCAACGCATCGTGAAATATTCGAGCAACATCGGGGCGGTCAAAATCGGTGAAACCATTGGCGCGGATACCCTGCGTGCGACGCTGCAGCGTTTCGGGTTCGGCCGCCCTACCGGCATCGAAGCCCCCGGTGAGACCAAGGGCAGTCTGGGCGCCAATACAAGGTGGTCCACCTTCGATGTGGCCGCCGTCTCTTTCGGCCACGGCGTATCGGTTTCGGCGGTGCAGCTGACGGCGGCCGTGTCGGCCATCGCCAATGGTGGTGTATTGATGAAACCCCGGGCGGTCCTGAAAGTGACCGATACACGGGGTCGCGCCATCCGAACCTTCGAGCCCCAGCCGGTGGGCCGGGCGATTTCTCCCGAAACGGCGGCGGCGGTCACCCGCATGATGGAAATGGTGCTGACCGAAGGCGGCACGGGTGTTGAGGCCGCCCTAAAAGGGTATTCGGCCTGCGGCAAGACCGGCACGGCGCAGAAGATCGGCAAGGACGGCACCTATGCGAAAGATCTCTATGTGGCCTCCTTCGCGGGCTTCACCCCGCTGGAAGACCCCCGTCTGGCCATTCTGGTGGTCATTGACGAGCCCCAGGGCGACCACTACGGCGGCACCGTGGCCGCCCCTGTATTTCGCGAAATCGCCCAATCGGCCCTGGGCTATCTCAATGTCCGACCCAGCGAACGGGCACCCAAAATGACCGTATCGAAAAGTACAAAGGAGACCGGGTGATTCTCACCGACCTCATCGACGCCATCCATCCGACCGCGGTCCTGGGATCGGCGGCCCCGGAGGCCCCCGTCGACGCGCTCCACTACCAGTCCCGCGATGTGGTTCCCGGCGGCGTGTTCTTTGCCATTCCGGGAATGGCCGCGGACGGGCATGACTACATCGACGATGCCTGCCAGCGGGGCGCCGTGGCTGTGGTGGCTCAGAGGCCGGTCGCGTCAACGGTTCCGGTGTTGCAGGTGGCAAACTCGCGCATGGCCCTGGCCCAGGCGGCCGCCGCCTTTTACGGCCATCCCTCGCGCGATTTGACGGTTATCGGCCTGACCGGCACCAATGGGAAAACCACGGTATCCTACCTTATAGAAAACATGCTGCGCCAGGCGGGCCTGTCCGTCGGCGTCATCGGCACTGTGAATTATCGCCATGGCGACCGGGAGGTGCCCGCGTCACGCACAACCCCGGAATCCCTCGATCTCCAGCGCATTCTGGCCGACATGCGGCAACATGGGGTGACCCACGTGGTCATGGAAGTGGCCTCCCACGGGCTGGATCTGCATCGCGTCGACGCCTGCTGGTTCGACATTGCCGCCTTCACCAACCTGACGCAGGATCACCTCGACTTCCACGGCGACATGGAACGCTACTGGGCCAGCAAAAAATCCCTTTTCACCCGGATTCTGCCCCTGGGCCCCAAGGGGACGCATGCCCTGGCCGTCATCAACCGGGACGATCCCCGGGGACGCCGCCTGTCTGATGAAATCGCCGGCGATCGCCCCACGGTCACCTTCGGCCGGGCATCCGACAACACGGTATGGCCCGAAGTAAAGCGCAGCGACCTGACCGGGCTGGAAGCAATCCTGCACACCCCGCGCGGTCCCTTCAGCATGACCTCGCCCCTGGTGGGACAGCACAACCTTGAAAATATCCTGGCTGCCGCCGGCTGCGGCATCGCCCTCGACCTGCCCCTGAACGCCATACAGGCCGGCATTGCCGCCACCAACGCCGTGCCCGGACGGCTGGAGGCCGTCGCCGACCCCGGGGGAAGGTTCATCTATGTGGACTACGCCCACACCCCCGATGCGCTCGAAAACGTGCTGCGCGCCCTGGATGCCTTGCGCCAACGCCGCATCATCTGCGTATTCGGTTGCGGCGGAGACCGCGACCGTCGCAAACGACCCCTCATGGGTGAAATCGCCGCCCGCCTGAGCGACCTGGCCGTGGTCACATCGGACAACCCGCGCACGGAAGATCCTCTGGCCATCATCGAGGACGCGCTGGAAGGTGTGCGCCGCGCCGCGCCGCGGGCTTACACCCTGGATAATGTGGGAACCCGGTTCGGTCAGCGCGGGCACATCGTGCTGCCGGACCGACGCGCGGCCATCGGCCTGGCCATCAGTATAGCGGAAGCCGGCGACACGGTCCTGATCGCCGGCAAAGGCCACGAAACCTATCAAATCATCGGCCATACCACCATTCCCTTTGATGACCGCGAAGAAGCCCGGCAAGCCCTGGCATTCAGCAACCGGCGGCCTGCAAAGGAGACGGCGTGATGGAATGGACCACCAGCGATATCCTGTCGGCCACCGGCGGAGATTTGCTTTCCGGCTCAAGCCGCACCGTCTTTGCCGGCATCGGCATCGATTCGCGCCAGCTGGCGCCGGAGAGCCTGTTTATCGCCATTGAAGGGGACACCCACGACGGCCACACGTTTGTACCCGACGTCATCGCCCGCGGCGGACGGGGCGTCCTGGTGCGCAAGGGACGCACCGAAGAAACCGCGCGGGCGGCATGGCAGGACCAACAGGTGGTCTGTATCGCCGTTCCGGACACCACCCGGGCCTTGGGTGATATCGCCGCCTATCACCGGCGTCGCATGCCGGCCCGCGTCATCGCCCTTACCGGCTCCAACGGGAAAACCACGACCCGTGCCATGACCGCCGCCATTTTAAACCACAAGGGGACCACCCTGGCCACGCAGGGCAACCTGAATAACGAAATCGGCCTGCCCCTGACCCTGCTTCAACTGAAGGAAACGCACGCGCTGGCAGTGGTGGAACTGGGCATGAATCATCCCGGGGAAATCGATCGCATGGGACGCATGGCGGCCCCCGAGATCGGCATGATCATCAACGTGGCGCCGGCCCACCTGGAAGGGCTGCACTCCATCGAAGGCGTCAGGCGCGCCAAAGGCGAGCTTCTGGGTCACATCGACCCCGCCGGACGAGCGATTTTAAATGCTGACGACGAACACTGCTTGCGACTGATGGAAACGTGCCCGGTGGAAACGCTGCTGTTCGGATTCGGCCCGGAGGCCCCGATAAGGGCCACCGACCTGAATTCCGGGCCGCGCGGCTGGACCTTTCACCTGCAGCTGCCATCCGGCGAAATTCCCGTAAGCCTGCAGGTGCCCGGCAAATTTATGGTGGCCAATGCCCTGGCCGCAGCGGCCGTCGCCTACTGCTGCGATGTCCCCCTGGAGAGCATCAAGTCCGGACTGGAATCGGTGGCGGCCGTGGACGGCCGCATGCAGATCGTCCCCCTGCCCTGGGGAATCACGCTGATCAACGACTGCTACAATGCCAACCCCGTCTCCACGGCCGCGGCGATCGACACCCTGGCCCGCATGAAAGGGGCCTCGCGCGGGACACTGGTTTTGGGCGATATGCTCGAACTCGGGCCGAAGGCCGAGGAGTGGCACCGCATAACCGGGCGCAAGGCCGGCCAGGCCGGTCTCGACCGGCTTTTCGTCCACGGGTCGTTTGCTTCGACGGTTATGGAAGGCGCGCAGGAGGCCGGCATGGCCCGGGATCGCATCATGGCGGGTGACATCACGGAAATCAGCATCGCATTGACCCAGTGGCTGACCCCGGGGGACTGGGTCCTGGTTAAGGGCTCCCGGGGCATGCGAATGGAACGCGTGATCGCCGCCCTGCAGGACTGGGCCGGCGGATCAAAAAAAAGCACCCAAGGATGAAAACGGACCCATGATCTACCATTTCCTCTATCCACTGCACACCAGCATCTCGGCATTCAATGTCTTCCGGTACATTACGTTCCGGACGATCTACGCCAGTCTGACGGCCTTCATCATCTGCTTTCTCCTGGGCCCCTGGGTGATCAAGCGCTTGCGCCAGATGCAGGTCGGGCAGTTTATCCGCGAAGACGGGCCGGAAACCCACTACAAAAAATCCGGCACGCCCACCATGGGAGGGGTTTTGATCATCGGCGCGGTGGTAGCGGCGACCCTGTTGTGGGCCAACCTGTCCAATTTCTATATCTGGGTCGCCCTGCTGGTCATTGTGGGTTTCGGTGTCATCGGCTTTACCGATGACTACTTGATGCAGGTCAAGAAGCGCAGCAAAGGTTTAGGCGCCAAAGAGAAATTTCTGCTGCAGACCGCGTTGGCGACCCTCTGCGGCCTGTTGTTCTACTCGCATGCGGACTTTTCCACCCAGGTAACGGTGCCGTTTCTTAAAAATATTCAGCCGGACCTGGGATGGGGCTATATCTTCTTTACGATTCTCGTCATCGTGGGCGCCTCCAATGCCGTCAATCTCACCGACGGCCTGGACGGGCTGGCCATTGGCCCGCTCATTATCGTCGCCGCCACTTATATGGTGTTCGCCTATGTGACCGGCCACGTCAAATTCGCGCAGTACCTGCAGATCAACTATGTGGCCGGGGTCGGTGAAATTTCGGTCTTCTGCGGTGCCCTGGTGGGCGCCGGCCTGGGGTTTCTGTGGTTCAACGCCTACCCGGCCCAGGTGTTTATGGGCGATGTGGGCTCGCTCGCGCTGGGCAGCTCCATGGGCGCCATCGCCATCATCACCAAACAGGAAATCCTGCTGGTGCTGGTGGGGGGACTGTTTGTCATCGAAACCCTTTCGGTCATTTTCCAGGTCGGCTTCTTCAAACTGACCCACGGCCGCCGGATTTTCAAGATGGCCCCCCTGCACCACCATTTTGAACTCAAAGGGTGGCCGGAGCCCAAGGTGATCGTACGCTTCTGGATTATCGCCATCGCGCTGGCGCTGGTGGCCCTGAGCACGCTGAAATTGCGCTGATGGAAGGACGTTGAGGCAATGCACCGTTGGACATCCGACAATCTGGCAGGCAAAACCGTCACCGTGGTGGGGCTTGGCAAAAGCGGCGTGGCATCCGCCCGTTTCTGCCGTTCCGCCGGAGCGGCCGTGACGGTGTCGGAAGCCGGCCCAGCCGATGCGTTTGCTGAAGCCATACGTCAGCTCGAACCCACCGGCGTGGTTTTGGAGTTCGGTCCCCATCGACCGCAAACGTTCGACAAGGCCCAACTCATCGTTCTCAGCCCCGGGGTGCCGCACACCATTGCGCCCGTGGAAGCCGCTCGGCGGCGGGGCATCCCGGTGATGGGTGAGATGGCGCTGGCCGCCCGCTTTATCGCGGAGCCCATCGTGGCGGTGACCGGCACCAACGGCAAGACCACCACCACCGAACTGCTGGGCGCCATGCTGAAGGCCTCGGGCTTGGACGTTTTCGTGGGCGGTAATATCGGCAACCCGCTGATTGAATATGCTGCGGCCGGCCGGCCGGCCGACTGGCTGGTGGTGGAGGTGAGCAGTTTCCAGCTGGATACGATGGACCGTTTCCACCCGCGCATCGGATGCCTGCTGAACATCAGCGAAGACCACCTGGACCGCTACCCCGATTACATGGCCTATGCCGCCGCCAAGTGGCGCCTGTTCCGTAATCAGTCCGCCGAAGATACGGCTGTCCTCAACGGGGCGCTGACCGCGGTCGGCGCTCCGGCCCGGCCGCTGCCCGGCCGGACACTGTTTTTCAACGGTGCGCCCGACGGACGCCAAGCGGCCGCCAACATCCGTGAAGGTGGCCTGGATCTCGACTTGGGTGACGGATCAGGCGGTGTTCATTTGGACCTGTCCGCCATGCAGTTGATCGGCCGCCACAATGAAGAGAACGTGGCGGCCGCCAGCCTGGCCGCATTGGCCGCCGGCGCCGCGCCGACCGCCATCCAGACGGCGCTGAACGATTTTCGCGGACAGCCCCATCGTGTCAATTTTGTAAGGGAAGTGCAGGGCGTCCGCTATTATGACGATTCCAAGGGCACCAACGTGGATGCCGTCGCACGCGCCCTGGAAAGCTTTCATCAACCGGTGGTGCTGATCATGGGCGGCCGCGACAAGGGCGGAAGCTATCAGGTTCTGGAAAAACACCTGGAACAGAAAGTGCGTCAGCTGATCGTCATGGGAGAAGCCGCCCAGGTCATCGCCGGGGCGCTGGGGCATATCGTGCCGGTCCAGTCCGCGGACGACATGGGCGCCGCGGTCCGATTGGCCGCCCACACCGCACGCCCGGGACAGGTGGTTCTGCTCTCCCCGGCCTGTTCCAGTTTTGACATGTACGCGAATTACCACCAGCGAGGAGAAGATTTTTGCCGTCACGTGCAACAGCTGGCCTGAGTCGCCGCGATCCGAGCCGCGCCGCCGCCGGGGCCAAGCCGTCGGGCTATGATGCCCGCCTGCTGTTTCCGGTGCTGTTCCTGGTGGGCATCGGCATCGTGATGGTGTACTCCGCCAGCTCGGCCCTGGCGCTGAAAAAGTACGGCAGCAGCTATTTTTTCATCAAAAAGCAGGCCTTGTTCGCCCTGGTGGGATTGATGGCCCTGGTGGTCGGCCGCCATTTCCCTTATCGGGGTCTGCGCATCCTGGCCTACCCGGCCGTCGCGCTGACGCTGGGCCTGCTGCTGGCGGTGCCCCTGACCGGATTCGGTCATTCCGCCGGGGGCGCCACACGCTGGCTTCGCATGGGCGGATTTACCATGCAGCCCTCGGAACTGGCCCGCATGGCGATGATTCTTTATCTGGCTTATTCGCTGAGTAAAAAACAAGACCGCATCCGGGAGTTTGCCATCGGCTTTGTACCCCACATCATGGTGCTGATCGCGCTGATCGTGCCCATCATCCTGCAACCCGATTTCGGCTCGGTGATCATCCTGGTCCTGCTCACCGGGCTTATGCTCTTTGTGGGGGGTGTGCCGCTGCGCTTTCTCGCTCTGGCCGGCCTGGCCGCAGCACCGGTCGGGGGCTATCTGCTCATGTCGGCCGATTACCGGCTCAAGCGCCTGATGAGTTTCCTCAATCCCTGGGAATACCCCACGTCCGACGGCTACCAGACGATCCACTCGCTCATGGCCTTCGGGTCCGGCGGCCTGTGGGGCACCGGCATCGGTAAAGGCCTGCAGAAACTGTTCTATCTTCCCGAACCCCACACCGACTTTATCTTTTCGGTGATCGGCGAAGAGTTCGGTCTGGTGGGCGTGACGATTATTGTCATGCTTTACGGCCTCATTATCTGGCGGGGCGTCGCCATCGCCCGTCAGACGACCGATCCCTTCGGGGCCCTGCTCTCGTTCGGTCTGACAAGCACCATTGCCCTGCAGGTCTGCATCAATATGGGCGTCACACTAGGGCTCTTGCCCACCAAGGGGCTCACCCTGCCCTTTTTGAGTTACGGCGGCACCTCTCTCGTGTTGAACATGGCGGCGGTGGGCGTTTTGATGAATATCGGCATTTCGCCCTGGCTGAAAAGGAAAACCCTATGACCGCCGCCGCGCCCCATATCGTGATCACCGGGGGCGGTACCGGTGGGCATCTGTTCCCCGGCATCGCCATCGCACGGGCCTTCCAGCAGCGCATGGCGGACACCGCTATTCTTTTCGTGGGCACCGGCCGCGATCTGGAGCGCCGGGTGCTTGGCGAAGCAGGGTACCGCCACGCCGTCATCCGTGTGCGGGGCCTCAAGGGCATGGGACTCTTCCGCCAGCTGCGTTCGCTGGCATCGTTGCCCGGCGCGTTGCTGCGTGCCGGGGCCATCCTGTGGGGTTTCCGGCCCGCGGTGGTGGTTGGTGTGGGCGGCTACGCCGCCGGTCCGGTCTGCCTGGCGGCACGGGTCCTGGGCATCCCGGTCTGCCTGCAGGAGCAAAACTCGCTGCCCGGCATCACCAACAGGCTGCTGGCGCGCGTGGCCCGGCGCATCTACACCTCCTTCTCGGAAAGCGACCGTCATTTCCCGGCCGCCAAAGTCATGCTGGCCGGCAACCCGGTGCGGGACGAGATCATCGCCCTGGGCCGCAAAACCACACAGCGGGAGCCGGGCCGGCCGTTTACCGTCCTGGTGGCAGGCGGCAGCCAGGGCGCCCGGAGCATCAACACGGCCATCATCGACATGCTCGCGCATGTTGACGACCCAGGATCACTGCAGTTGATTCACCAATGCGGCGCCGACGACCACGCGCGCGTCCGGCACGCCTATGAAGGCACCGGCGTGAAGGCCCGGGTCGAAGCCTTCTTTCATGACATGGACCGCCAATACGCCCAGGCGGATCTGGTGGTATGCCGGGCCGGGGCCACCACCGTTGCCGAACTGACCTGCATCGGCCTCCCGGCCATTTTTATTCCGTTCCCCCATGCGGCGGACAACCATCAGGAAATCAACGCCCGGTCAGTGGTATCCGCCGCGGCCGGCGAGATGATCATTGAAGCGGAACTCGACGCCCGGGACCTGTGGCAGCGCATCCGGCAACTGCGCGACAACCCCGCACGGCGCGAAGATATGGCACGGCGCGCGCGCGCCCTGGGGCGCCCGGAAGCCGCGGCTGCCATTGTCGCCGATATTTTCCGCAATGTTTTACAACAGGCGCCTGACGCTGGACGCCCGACCACTGGAAGATAAAGATGTATCAAAAAACCTACCATATCCATTTTGTTGGCATCGGCGGGATCGGCATGAGCGGTATCGCCGAACTGCTCCTCAACCTCGGGTACCAGGTATCCGGTTCGGATTTGAAAACCAGCGATATTACCCGGCGCCTGGCCAGGTTGGGCGGCACCATCTGCGAAGGTCACGCCGCAGAAAATATCCGGGATGCCGATGTCGTGGTGATTTCTTCGGCCGTCGGCGAAGACAACGCGGAAGTCACCGCCGCCCGCAATCAATCCATCCCCGTGATTCCCCGGGCGGAAATGCTGGCGGAGCTCATGCGCCTTAAATACAGCGTGGCCGTGGCCGGCGCCCACGGAAAAACCACGACCACGTCGATTGTGGGTTCGGTGCTGGCCGCCGGCGACCTGGACCCCACCATTGTCATCGGCGGCGTCCTGCGCGGCGTGGACACCAACGCGGTCCTGGGCCAGGGCAATTTCATCGTGGCCGAGGCCGACGAGAGCGACGGATCCTTTCTCAAAATGTCCCCCACCATCGCGGTGGTCACCAATATCGACCGGGAACACCTTGACTTTTACGACGACCTGGAAGCCATCGTTCAAACGTTTGCACGCTTCATCGACCGGATCCCCTTTTACGGTCTGGCCGTCCTGTGCCTGGACAACGAACACGTCCAGAACCTGATTCCCCATATCAAAAAACGCTATACGACCTACGGCGTCAGCAGCCAAGCCGACTACCAGGCCCGCGAGATTGATTGTGCCGGGCTCACCAGCCGCTACAAGGTCTACCACCGGGGCGACCATCTGGGAGACATTCGGCTCAGTCTGCCCGGCATCCATAATGTTTACAATTCACTGGCCAGTGTCGCGGTCGGCATTGAACTCAATATCCCGTTCGACACCATCAAAACCGCCCTGGAAACCCTGGAAGGTGTCCGCCGGCGGCTGGAGATCAAGGGATCGGCCAAGGGCATCACCGTGATTGACGATTACGCCCATCACCCCACCGAAATTAAAACGACCCTCCAGTCGGTCCGCACCAGTTGGCCCGACCAGAGGATCGTGGGCGTTTTTCAACCCCACCGCTATACGCGCACCCAGGCGCTCTTCGACGAGTTTACAAGGGCCTTCTACCAGACCGACCAGCTGATCCTGGTACCTATCTATAGCGCCGGGGAGGCAAAAATTGCGGAGGTCAGCCATACCCTGCTCTGCGAGGGCATTCAGGCCCACGGCCACAAGAACGTCACCTGCACGGACGGCTTCGAAGAAGCGCTGGCCCTTCTCGGACAAGACGTCCGCGACGGCGATATTGTCATCACCATGGGCGCCGGCGACATCTTGAAGCTGGGCGAAACCTTTTTGGAACAACTCACCTGACCCCCTTCGGGGAGTGGTGAAACAGGACAGGCCATGTTTGGACGAAAAAAACGCATCCGGCGAAACGCCTACAAGGGCCGGCGCACGCACCGGCGCACCGCCGTCCTATCCAGGACCCTGCAGTCGACCAAGATTGTCCTGGCTCTGGCGGCCTTCGGCCTGTTTAATCTTGTGCTGATTTTCGGCCACGACTGGATCACCCAGACGGATCGGCTCGGCATCCAGGCCATTTCCGTCACCGGATGCGAGCGCCTGACGCCGGAAATCGTGAGGGTCCAGGCCGGGCTGACGGAAGCCCGTAATATCCTGACGGTCAACCTGACAACCACGCGCAAACGTCTCCTGGCGCATCCCTGGATTGCGGATGTGCAGGTCGCCCGGGATATCCCCGACCGCCTGCGCATCCACATCCGCGAACACACGTGCCTGGCCGTTCTGGATCTCGGCCGCCGGTTCCTGATCAGTGCCGAAGGCCATGTATTCAAAGAGTTGGATCCTGGTGAAACACCGGATGTGCCGGTGGTCAGCGGCCTGCGCTATACCGATCTCGGGCTTGATGCGGAAGCCCCCAGCATGGTCATGCGCGCGGTGATGAAGATACTGAAACCCCGGCAGCGCTCCGGCCGACTTGACTTTGTCGACCAGATTCGGGAGATCCAGGCCGACCCGGCCCTGGGCCTGACCCTCTTCATAACCGATGCGCGCCAATCGCAGGGATATCGCACCGTCATGCTGGGCTTCGATGATTTCGATGAAAAGTACGCAACGCTGCAAAGAATCGACGCCTACCTGCAGAAAAGTCGCCAGTATGCGGGATTTAGGTCCATCGATTTGAACAATCTCAACCGCATCGTCGTCAATCCGGTGGCGACAACCGCCGCGGAAAACGCCCGGAAGGAGGTGTAGTATGCAGGGACGGGGCAATCTTATTGTGGGCCTTGATATCGGGACGACCAAAATATGTTGTGTCGTCGGCGAGTTTTCCCAGGGCGAGGTCAATATCATCGGCATCGGCACCCACCCTTCGATCGGTCTTCGCAAGGGGGTCGTCGTCAATATCGAATCCACGGTGGACTCCATCAAAAAAGCGGTTGAAGAAGCCGAATTGATGTCCGGATGCGAAATTTCTTCGGTCTACACCGGCATCGCCGGAGGGCATATCACCGGGTTCAACAGCCGCGGCATCGTCGCCATCAAAGGGCCTGAAATTACCGAAGGCGATGTTGAACGGGTCATCGATGCCGCCCGGGCTGTCGCGATTCCCATGGACCGCGAAGTGATCCACGTGCTTCCCCAGGAATACATCGTCGATGAGCAGGCCGGCATCCAGAACCCGGTGGGTATGGCCGGCGTCAGGCTCGAAGCGAAGATCCACATTGTCACCGGAGCGGTCACCTCGGCCCACAATATCGTCAAATGCTGCAACCGCTCAGGTCTCGACGTCTGCGACATCGTCCTGGAGTCCCTGGCCTCCGGCGAGGCGGTGCTGACCGGAGAAGAAAAGGAGTTGGGCACCGCGTTGCTGGACCTGGGCGGCGGCACCACCGATCTGGCCATCTTCTCCGACAAAAACATCCGGCATACCTTCGTGCTGGCCCTCGGGGGCAACAACCTGACCAACGATATCGCCATCGGCCTGCGGGCGCCCCATGCGGAGGCTGAAAAGATCAAGACCCGCTACGGCACCTGCCTGTCAAAAAGCGTCAGCGCCGACGAAATGATCGAGGTCCCCGGCATGGGCGGGCGCGACGCCCGCAAGTTGCAGCGGCAGATCCTGGGTGAAATTCTGGAACCCCGCATGGAGGAGATTTTCACCCTGACCAAACGGGAAGTCTACCGGGCCGGACTTGAAAACAGTATTCCCTCCGGATTGGTCCTTACCGGCGGTACGTCTCTGCTGGAAGGCGCCACGGAAATCGCTGAGTCCGTGTTCAATCTGCAGACCCGGCTTGGCAAACCGCAAGGGATTACCGGTTTGGTGGATGTGGTCAACAACCCCATGTATGCCACCGGGGTCGGCCTGGTGCTCTACGGCGCCAAAAACCAGACGGAAAAAAAGTTCCGTATTCGCGACGCCCATATTTTCAACCGCATCGTGACCCAGATGAAACGCTGGTTCAAGGATGTTGTCTGACATGCACACTATTTGCGACGGCCTTCAGCCACACGCTCGAGGCCGCCGAACCAAACCATCTAAATGATAGAGGGGGGGAACTATGTTTACCTACGTCGACAATGAAAATTCCGCCAAGATCAAGGTCATCGGCGTCGGCGGCGCCGGCGGAAACGCCATCAACAACATGATTTCATCCAATCTCCAGGGGGTGAAATTCATTGCCGCCAACACCGATGCGCAGGCCCTGGAAGTGTCCAAGGCTCCGATCAAGATCCAACTCGGGGAACGACTGACGGAAGGCCTCGGCGCCGGGGCCAAACCGGAAGTCGGACGTGAGGCGGCCATCGAGACCGCCGATGCGATTCGCAGTGTCCTGGAAGGCAGCCACATGGTGTTCATCACCGCCGGACTCGGTGGCGGGACCGGCACCGGCGCCGCACCCGTGATCGCGGAAATCTGCAAGGAGCTCGGTATCCTGACCGTGGCCGTCGTCTCCAAGCCGTTTTCCTTCGAGGGCAAAAAGCGCTCCCTCCAGGCCGAACAGGGCCTGGAAAGCCTCAAACAGATGGCCGACACCGCCATCACCATCAATAACGACCGCCTGCGTGGATTGGCCTCCAAGAAAGCCACCATGCTGGAAATGTTCCGACGCGCGGACGAAGTGTTGTTGCATTCGGTCAAAGGCATTACCGACCTGATCATGATGCCGGGTCTGGTTAACCTGGACTTTGCGGATGTCAAAGCCACCATGTCCAAAGCCGGTATGGCCATCATGGGCATCGGTTCGGCCAGTGGTGAAAACCGGGCCGTGGAAGCCGCTGAACGGGCCATCTCCCATCCGCTGCTGGAAGACGTCTCCATCACCGGCGCCAAAGGGGTCCTGATGAATATTACCAGCACGAGCGACCTGACCATGGAAGAGATGACCGAGGCCTCGGACCGTATCTACAACGAGGTCGGCGAGGATGCCGATATCATTTGGGGCACGGTGGTGGATGACAGCCTGGGCGACGAAATGCGCGTGACCGTTATCGCCACGGGGATCGGGACCAGCGCACCTCAGCATGAGGTCCCGGTGAAAATCGTGGACGACACCTTCGGGGGCAAATTGCGCCCGGTAACGGCCGATGACCTCAAGAAAACCGTGGATTACGACGAACCGGCTTTCATGCGTCTGCGCAAAGTGGCCGGAGGATCGATGGGCGCATCGCTCGGTGGCTTCGACAGTGAGGCCATCGATGAAAGCGATCTGGATGTGCCGACCTTTCTGCGGCGCAAGGCCGACTGACTGCGGCCGCATTGATTCCCCGTGACGTCGCGCCGGATAATCCCGGTGCCTCGCTTGTGAATCGCCAGGACGGATTGCATTGACTTTCGGCTTGAAGCCGTTATCCTGATGCAAAGGCCTCCGTCATGTCCGGTGCCAGACGCGCCCCCCCTGCGCTGGCACCGGTCCTGTGGCCATAAACCGGCCGCGACGTCCCGGGAAGTCAGATCATATGAAAAAACACCCGTCCCTCCCCATTGGTCCCCCTGATGAAGCCGGCGTCATACGCAAATCATGGTCCGGAAGAATCCATGTGGGTCTGGCCTTTCCCCAGCATTATGGGCTGGCCATGTCCAACCTCGGCTACCAGACCGTTTACCGACAGTTTAACGCATTTGAGGATGTGGTCTGCGAACGCTTCTGTCTGCCCGCCGCGCCCGATGTCCGGCTGCGTTCCATCGAAAACGACCACCCGCCCACAGCCTTCGATATCCTCGCTTTTTCGATGGCCTTTGAAAACGACTACCCGCACCTGCTCCAGTTGCTGGACCGCGCCCGGCTGCCCCTCCTGGCCAAAGATCGGGACGCTTCCCATCCCCTTATCGTCATCGGCGGTATCGCCCCTATGCTCAACCCCGAGCCCCTGGCATTGTTCGCCGATATGATCCTGCTCGGTGAAGCCGAAGCCATCCTGCCCGATTTTATGGAATGCTATCGACGTTGGTCCAACCGCCGACAGTTTCTGCAGCACGCCGCCACGGCCGTTCCCGGCGCCTATATCCCGGCGTTCTATTCCGTCACCCATGACGCCCACGGAAAAATCGCCGCCGTCACCCCCGCCCCGGCCATCCCCGCCACCGTAAGTCTGGCCCGGGCGGCGGATGTCGAAATCCTCGATACCTCCTCCACCGTGCTGACCGCCGACACCACCTTTGCAGACACATGCCTGATCGAGGTCAGCCGCGGCTGCCCGCATGGCTGCCGTTTCTGCAGTGCCGGGTTTGTCTATCGCCCGCCCCGTTTTCGCAGCGCCGCTTTTCTGGAGGAAAGCATCCGCACCGCCATGGCACGCACCTCCCGGGTGGGTCTGGTGGGGGCCGCCGTATCTGATTTTCCCGATCTCAGCGCCATCTGCCGCCGGTTTGACGGCACGGATCTGCGCCTCTCGTTCAGCTCGCTGCGGGCGGATGCCCTCACCGACGATCTGCTGCAGGTCCTGAAAGCCAATCGTACCAAAACCGCCACCATTGCCCCGGAAGCCGGTTCCCAGCGCATGCGGAACGTCATCAACAAGGGACTGACCGAAGAAGATATTCTGTGTGCCGCCGAAAAGATCGTGAAGGCCGGTATCCCCAATCTCAGACTCTACTTTCTGGTGGGTCTGCCGACCGAAACCATGGAAGATATCGATGCCATCATTGCGCTTTGCCGGCAAATCAAATCGGTCTTCCTGAGCGCCAGCCGCCGGCAAAAGCGCATCGGCACCATCACCGTCAATACCAACGCGTTTATCCCCAAGCCCGCCACGCCCTTCCAGTGGGCGGCCATGGATACCGTTGCAGCCCTCCAGACCAAAGCCCGTCTTCTGCGCGACGGTCTCAAAGCAATTGCCAACGTGCGGTTCCAGATGGAAAAAATCCGCGACGGTTATGTCCAGGCCTTCCTTTCCCGCGGAGATCGCCGCATCGCCGATCTTCTGCTGCAGCGGCACCATCTGGACGGCAACTGGGGCCAGACACTCAAACAAAGCCCGATTGACACCGCCACCTTTGTGACCCGGCCGCGCGGCCGTGACGAAATTCTTCCCTGGGATTTTATTGACCCCGGTGTGTCAAAAGACTTTCTCTGGCGTGACTACCAAAAGGCACTGGCCGGCCGGACCAGCCCGCCCTGTCCCTCCGAGGGATGCACGCGCTGCGGTGCCTGTCCGGTCTGACCTTTCCCGATTGCCACACTTCTTGAAACGCAACCACATTTAACTCTTTTTTTTCTCCCACCGAACCGGACGATTTTCGAACCGATTGTTTTGTCTTTGTTTTTTCGATTTCCTGGTTTTTAACTCGCGTATAAATTTCGGCACGCCGTAATTTTCATAATAAAAAAAAGCACTTGCCAGAAACCGACCCCTTGTGGTAGTTGAGTTACCTTAGTTTGCCGCGCCTACTACACTAGAAACTCAACCAATTTAAGGAACGGATCGACTATGACTTCAGAGAGAGATTTGAAGCTGGTCTACAGCGTGGCCGTCATTCTCTTTATCGTAGGTCTTTTCTGTTACGCCGCTTTTCCCTCCACCCCCCCGGACGATCCCATCCGGATCCAGTATCGCAGTGCCACCGGCAGCGTTCTCTTTCAGCATGCCAAGCATGCCGCCGACTACGACGTCTCCTGCTTGGATTGCCATCATCATTTCATTGATGATCCGAATGACGCCATCGCCTGCAGTGAATGCCATCTCAAAAACCCGGAAGAAGATGCCCCGCCGCCCGAGCGTTGCCTCGACTGCCACGGGGCAGATGAGATTAAAGATTCCGAAATACCGGCCAAAACGGATGCATTCCACAAACAGTGCACGGCCTGCCACAGCGGTATCGGAGCAGGCCCGGAAGAGAAAGACTGTTCGGAATGCCATGCCCAATAGCTTTGACACAGGTCCGGTAATTCTCACGGTGTTTCGCCGTCTTGCGCTCAGAAGGGTCAAATTATGATGAACAATGCATTTAGTCGTCCGGCCACCGCCGCCATTCATTACGAACTGCTTCATCAAACCCCGTTGGGCCCGCAACACGTCACCAGCGCGGGAACCGCCACCTTATTTATTGAGGAAAAGCTCGAACGCCAATCTCAAATGGCCCTCAAAGTCGGCGATGCGGTGCAGACGGGCCAGAAGATCGCGCCGTTTGCAGACCGCCCGGCGTATACGATTTCGAGCGTCACCGGCACGGTGGCCGCCGTGCGCCCCATGACCGGTGATTTCGGCAAGCACTACACGGCCATCGACATCACCCTGGCCGACGCCGAAACACTGGCGGAAAGCCCGGGCGAATTGGAACCGACCCTGGCCAACCTCAACGAATGGCTGGCCGGCGCGCCCGGAAAACCGCCTCTGAACCTGTTCACGTCGGCCGACCATGGTATCCACACCCTGGTCGTGGCCGGCGTCGATGCCGACCTCCTGGTGGCCACCAACCAGTTTATCATCAAATCGGAAATGCACGCCGTCAATCGGGGCATCGACATTTTAAAAGAGGCCACCGGTGTCAGCAATGTCGCCATCGCCGTACCCCGCGACCTGGTGCAGGGTTTCGGCCACACCGGCGCTAACGAACTCAAGGCCGTGGCCCCCGAATACCCGGCCGCCAATCCCAAGCTGATCATTTACGAGGCCTTCGGCCAGGAAATTCCGGCCGGTAAATCCTGCGCCGAAATGGGATTCGCTTTCTTCAGCGCCGAAGCGGTCGCTTCCATCGGCAAAGCCTTCGATACCGGCCGGGTTCCGCTCGAAAAAACCGTGACCCTGGTGGACAAAAACGGCCGAAAAACCATCATCTCCGCCCGGATCGGCACACCGATTGCCGATGTGCTTGCCGCCCATCGGATTGAAACAGGCAGCAAGGACCGCCTGATCATCGGCGGCCCCATGACCGGCTTCGCCATCTTTGACGAACAGATGCCGATTCAGGCCGATACCGACGCCATCCTGGTGCAGGACGCCGCCGATGTCTCCCTGGTGTCCGACTATCCCTGTATCAACTGCGGGGAGTGTGTGCAGGTCTGCCCCACCCGGATTCAGGTGAATATGCTGGTTCGGTTTCTGGAGGCGGGCCAATACGAAGACGCCGCCGACTTGTACGACCTTGATTCCTGTGTCGACTGCGGTCTCTGCAGCTTCGTGTGCGTCGCCCGCATTCCCATCTTTCAGTACATCCGACTGGCAAAATACGAACTTTCCCGACTGACGGCAGTGGAGGCTTCGAATGCGCAGTGAAAAAATGTTCATCGTCTCGCATGCGCCCTTCTGGCACAATGGCAGCAATGTAGCGGAAAGGCATCATGGCATGCTCCTGGCCGCTATGCCGGCCGTGGCGCTGGGCATCGTACAATACGGCTTGCCCGCCGTGGCGGTTATCGCCCTGTCCATATCCAGCGCCATTTTCTGGGAATGGATGATGAACCGATTCATGAAACGGACCATCACCGTAGGCGACGGCAATGCCGCCCTGCTCGGCCTGATTTTCGCCATGCTGATCCCCGCCACGACCCCCTGGTGGATTGTGACCACGGGGACATTTATTACCGTGGTCATCGGCAAGCAAATCTTCGGCGGTATCGGCAGCAACCCGTTCCACCCGGTGGTCGTGTCCCTCATGATCCTGACCGTGTCCTGGGGCGCGTTTTTCGATTTCAACGGCGCCCTGGTGAACTACACCTTTTCCTTCAATGCCCTCTATCCGCTGGGCCTGGCCAAAAATTTCGGCACCGCCGCCGTGGCCGATTTTACCTCCTTGAATCTTTTGCTGGGCCGACAGATCGGCGGTCTGGGCGCCACCTTCGGCCTCGGTCTCATCGGCGGCGGCATTTATCTGATGGCCAAACGCTACATCCGCTGGGAAATCGCGTTGTCTTTTCTGGCAGGGATTTTTCTTACGGCCCTTATGTTTCACCTCGCCGCGCCGGAACAATATGCCGGACCGATGTTTCATCTCTTGACCGGCTATACGCTGGTGGGCGCCTTTTTTCTCCTGCCGGAAGATTCGTCATCGCCGGTTAATTTCCTCCCCATGTTGATCTACGGGGCCGGCGCCGGCGTCATGACCATGCTGATCCGCAATATCGGCAACTATCACGATGGTGTTCTGTTAGCCGTGCTGTTGATGAATCTCGTTAATCCACTGCTGGACAAGATCAGACCGAAAGCATTGGGAAAGGTGGCTTAACATGGGTGAAATGATAAAAATGGTCGTTGTGCTCACCATTCTGAGTTCCCTCTCCGGGGGCCTGCTCGCCTACGTCAAGGAAGGAACACAGGAGCGCATCGAAAACCAGGTGCTGCAACTGGTCAAGGGCCCGACCATCAAAGCCATATTTTCCGGTTCTTCCAACGACCCGGTGGCCGATCGCTTCAGCCTCGAAGACGGCGACAAGCAAGGTCGATGTCTTCGTCGCCAAATTCGACGGCAACCAGAAAGCCATCGCCTTTGAAACCTTCGGTAAAGGGTGTATGGCGGTGATGTCGGCCTCATGGTCGGCATCGACGTGAGCGGAGACAAGATATACGGCGTCGGTGTAACCACCCACAGTGAAACGGCCGGGCTCGGCGGCGCGCGCCAAAGACGATCCCAAATTCGCCGCCCAATTCGCCGATATGAATATCCTGGAACCCGTTAAAAGTTTCCGGCGACGGTGGCAAAGTCAACGCGCTGAGCGGGGCCACGATTACCTCGAGGGCGGTCTGCCTCGGCAGCGACGGAAGCCGGCGAGCGATCACCAGCGGCTGAAACCCCAGATCGAAGAACAGTTGAAAGCGTTCAAGTAAGAGGGAGATTCCCATGGCAAAATCGGTAACGCATGAATTTGTAAAGGGTCTGTGGGCAGAAATCCCGCCGTTTCGCCTCGTGCTTGGCCTTTGCCCGACGTTGGGGGTAACCACCAAAATGCAATTCGGCATCGGCATGGGACTGGCCACCACCTTTGTGCTGGTATGCGCCAACATCCTGGTTTCCATGTTGCGCAAAGCCATCCCCTCTAAAGTCCGCATCGCCTGCTTTATCATTATCATCGCGACCTTTGTAATCCTGGTGGAACTGCTGATGCAGGCCTATACCTATCCCCTGTTATCAGCAGCTGGGTATTTTCATTCCCCTCATCGTAGTCAACTGTATCGTGCTGGGACGCGCCGAGGCCTTTGCCTCCAAAAACGGGATTGTTGTCTCCATCGCCGACGGTTTGGGAATGGGTGTCGGCTTTACCCTGTCCCTGGCGGCGCTTGGCGGTGTGCGCGAAATTTTAGGCGCCGGTACCCTGACACTATGGGAAGGCATCGAATTGTTTAACATCGCCAACGTGTTTCCCGGATTCCAGCCGTTTCAATTCATGATTCAGGCCCCCGGCGCGTTTATCGGACTGGGGCTCATGCTGTGCCTCATGAACATGATGGGTAAGAAATAGGAGAACTCCCATGGGTGACTATATCGTCCTCATCATCAGCTGTATCTTCGTCAACAATATTCTTTTGGCCCAGTTTCTGGGTAACTGCCCGTTTTTCGGGACTTCCAAAAAAATGGAAACGGCCGTCGGCATGGCCATGGCGGTTATCTTTGTTCTGGTCCTTTCCGGTGCCATCACCTGGTTGATCTTCACCTATCTGCTGGTTCCCTGGGAGTTGGAATACCTTCGCACCATCGCCTTTATTCTCGTGATTGCCGCTCTCGTCCAATTCGTGGAGATGTTCCTCAAAAAAAGCATCCCGGCCCTCTACGCCGGTTTGGGTATTTTCCTGCCCTTGATCACCACCAACTGCGCCGTGTTCGGCGTCTGTGTGCTCAACATCGACAAGGAATATGGTTTCATGCAGACCCTGGTGGCGTCTTTTGCCTACGCGGCCGGTTTCGGGCTGGCGCTTATCCTGTTTGCCGGCCTGCGCGAACGCATATTGCTGGCACGGGTCCCCAGCCCGTTGCAGGATACGTCCATCGCACTGGTAACCGCCGGCATCGTTTCGCTCTCGTTCTACGCGTTTAAGGGGATGGTTTAATCCAGACCTGCGGGTCCGTGGCTGGCCGCGGCCGCGTTCGATGTTCACCGAACGCGGGAGCGGATTGATCTCGACATGAAAAATAACCACGCCGTTTACTTTTCGCACGCAACCCTGCGTTACTTTTCTCTTCCCTATGGGTTTTCAACAGGAATAGTGCCTCAAGGAGATCAACGTGCTTGAACCCGTCTTCATTTCGGTAATGGCCTTAATGGGTATCGGCGCCACCTGTGGTCTGGTGCTCAGTGTCGCCTCGAAAGTGTTCTACGTTTATGAGGACCCGCGCATTGCGGAGGTCGAATATTTTCTCTCCGGCGCCAATTGCGGTGGCTGCGGCTATGCCGGCTGTTCGGCGGCGGCCGTGGCGGTGGTCAACGGCAAGGCGGCACCCAGCGTCTGTGTCGTGGCCGGGATGGAAGCCGCCGTAGCCGTAGCCGGCGTGATGGGCGTCGATCCGGGCAGTGCCGAACCTCTGATGTCTAAAAATGAATGCGCCGGCGGTGAGCGTGCCGCCAACCATTTTCTTTATAACGGTGTCAACAGCTGCCAGGCGCTGGCGGCCCTGTACGGCGGCCATCGGATCTGCAGCATCGGATGCCTCGGCCAGGGCGACTGCATCACGGCCTGCCGCTTCAATGCTGTCCATATGGGCCCCAACGGCTTTCCGGTGGTGGATGAAGCCCTGTGCGTGGGCTGCGGCGCCTGTGAAAAAGCATGTCCCAAAAATATCATCCGTGTGCGCACCATGTCGGAACGCCTGCTGCACTTCAACCAGGAAGACGACGCCCTGGCGCCCTGCCAGCAGACCTGCCCGGCCGAAATCGATATTCCACGCTACATCCGCCAGATCAAAGAAGGCGATTATGAAGGTGCCGTGCACACGATTCGCGAACGCAACCCACTTCTGCTGACGTGTGGCCGCATCTGCCCCCATCCTTGTGAAGACAAGTGCCGTCGCGGTATTGAAGACGAAGCGGTATCCATTAACCAGTTGAAACGATTTGTGGCCGATTATGAGATGAATTCCGGGCGCCGCCTGCCCATTTCCTGCGCTCCCGACACGGGCAAGCGGATCGCCGTGATCGGCGGCGGACCGGCGGGCCTGAGTTGCGCCTATTTCCTCCGGCGGTTGGGGCACAGCGTCAAGATCTACGACATGATGCCCAAACTAGGGGGCATGACCCGCTACGGGATTCCGGAATACCGCCTTCCCAAAGAAGTGCTGCAGTGGGAAACCGACGGCATCCTGGACCTCGGTGTCGACTACCAGGGCAATGTCCGCCTGGGGCAAGACTACACCGTCGATTCTCTGCGGGAAGAGGGTTTTGATGCCATCTTCCTGGGTGTCGGGGCCTGGAAAGATTACAAGCTGCGGGCCGAAGGGGAGGATCTCAAGGGTTGTTTCACCGGCATCGATTTTCTGACCCGCTTTTCCATCCACCAGCAGGGCGACAGCCCTGCTGACGTGCCGGTAGGGAAAAAATGTGTCGTGATCGGCGGCGGCAATACCGCCATCGACTGCGTACGTACCCTCATCCGCTTGGGCGCCGACGAAGTGTCGATCGTCTACCGGCGCACCCGCAAAGAGATGCCGGCCAACATGGTCGAAATCGAAGCGGCCGAACACGAAGGGGTCCAGTTTCACTTCCTGGCCGCCCCGGTGAAAGCCATCAGCGATGCGGAGGGCCATGTCAAGCAGCTGGAATACCTTAAGATGGAACTGGGGGAACCCGATGCCAGCGGACGCCGGCGCCCCGTCCCGATCGAAGGATCGGAAACCCTGATGGATATCGACATGCTGATAACGGCCATCGGTCAGGGCCCGGACGTTTCCTTCCTGGAAAACGAGAAATCGATCAAGGAGCTGGCAATCACCCGCTGGAGCACCATCGACGCCGATCCGGAAACGCTCCAGACCAATATCCCCTATGTCTTTGCCGCCGGAGACGCTCAGACGGGTGCTTCGCTCGTGGTAGAGGCCATCGGCGGCGGCCGGCGGGCCGCGCGGGCCATCCATCTCTATTTGAGCGACGAGGAAGTCACACCGGTCCCGAAATCATTACGCAAGCAACATATTCCTGAATCCCTGTTCGAATCGGTGGAAGGTATCACGCCGATCAAACGAACGCCCCTGCCGGAAATGCCGGTCGAAGAACGGATCAAATCCTTTGAGGAAGCCGATCTCGTGATCAGCGAAACCGATGCCGGCCGCGAATCCAACCGCTGCCTCAACTGCTGCCGCATCTGCTACGACAAAGATTCGTGCGCGGCCTGAGGCACGGCCCCAGTGAGCTGAATACGTTTCGCATCGTGCAAAGATCGTCCATAGGGCCCCGAGAATTCACTGACCTCAGGGCCTTTTATATTTTGTAACCGCATCCGCATTCTCCCTGTCTCGGCATCCATTTCCAAGCCCAATTCAAACGGGTTATTTCCCAGGTGCTTAATGACCTTGAAATCTTCCTTACCGGCGAAAACCTGAATTTGGTGCTGTCACGACAGGCGGACACAAAAAAACCACGACTTCGACAGGGTGACGCCTCCTGTTGTTTATCGAATCACCGGGTTGACAAGGCAGAGCAGGCTGTGACGGTTCTGCTGGATGGCGACGAGGGGCTCTGAGGCTTGGTCCTTGAGTCCTGAAAAGCGATTCCAAATCGGACAAATATAGGTGACGGGTAAAATCAAAATAAAGCGGCCGTTACTTTCGCATACTGGTTTAGCGTTCGTCGTGCTCGCGCAAATGTATGAGCAGGGCCTGCATATCTTCAGGAAGATCGGCTTCGAACTGATGCCATTGACCATCCGCTGGATGGATAAACCCTAGCCGCCAGGCATGCAGCATCTGGCGCCGAACTATGGCGGCAACGCTTTTTACAGCTCCGGAGCCGCGATCGGATCACGGCCTTGTTGCGGCCGCCATACACCGGATCGCCGACCACAGGGTGGTGGATCGCGGCACAGTGCACCCGAATCTGATGGGTACGACCGGTTTTCAGATCCAGCTCAAGCAGCGTTGCCCCGTTCAGTGCTTCCCGGACGCGATAATGGGTCTCAGCGGAACGCATTTTGCCGGCAACCGTCGACATCTGTTTGCGAGCGGTCGGATGGCGCCCGATCGGCAGATGGATTTCCCCCCGGGAGGGCTGCATGTTTCCCTGCACAATCGCCAGATAAGTTTTGCGAACCGTTCTATTTTGAAACTGGGCGGCCAGTTGTTCATGGATCGACGGTTGTTTGGCGACCACCATAACGCCGGAAGTGTCCTTATCTAAACGGTGGACAATGCCCGGGCGGATTTCACCGCCGAAAGCGGCCAGGTCGGGGCAATGATGCAGCAGTCCGTTGACCAGTGTCCCGGACGGGTGTCCGGGTGCCGGGTGTACCACCAGGCCGGGTGGCTTGTTGATCACGATCAGGAATGGGTCTTCAAAGAGAATATTAAGATCGATGGCTTCCGGCGCGAATTCGGAAGGCGCGGGCTCCGGTAAGTGGCCGGAAACGCAATCTTCCAGCCGGACGCGATAAGACGGTTTGCACAACTTCAGATTGACCTGGAAGGCCCCCTGCTGAATGAGTTGTGCGGCATAAGACCGGGAGCAGTCCGCAATGCACTCGGATAAGAGAACGTCCAGCCGCAATCCGATCTGTGATTCCTGAACAGTAAAGGATAAGCGGCGGCGTGAGGTATCCATTAAAAGGCGGAGGTGTCAGGCACTCCCATTATCGAAAAGGGATTCGATTTCTTTGAGGACGGTTTTCTCGTCAACCTTCTTGGCGGTGGAAAGCTCCTTCACAAGGAGAACCTGGGCCGTGTCGTAGAGCTTGCGCTCACCGAAGGAAAGGTCTTTGGTGATTTTTAGAATGAAGAGATCGCGAAATACTTCGGCAACATCGAAAAGGCTGCCTGTTTTGATCTTATCCATATATTCGCGATAACGGCGATTCCAGGTCTGGTTATCGCCCGAGCCGGAATCCCGGTCTTGCATCACAGCATAGATTTTCGGGATGTCTTTTTCATCGATAATATCCCGCAGTCCGACCGATTCGACATTCCAGGTGGGAATCATGATAACCATGCCGTTCTCGAGCACTTTCATGATGTAGAAATCGTGCTCTTCGCCGTTCACGACACGGGTTTCAATGGCCGTAATTTTGCCCACCCCGTGGGCGGGATAGACCGCCAAATCACCAACCACAAACTTCCGAATATTGTCTTTGGCGCTCTGGCCTTTGGTTTTTTTTTCAGTCATGTAACTTTCATTTCATACGAAAATGGCTAATATTTCTATCAATTTTGCACTATAATACCATAGCGGCAGCAAACAATCAATAAAAAAGGATTGGCGCAGAAGCGCGCCAATCCTTAATTATCAGTCAAGAATGAAGACCGACGTCGATTACATCAGGAACGGAACCATCAGCAATGCGACGACGTTCAGGATCTTGATCATCGGGTTAACGGCCGGTCCGGCCGTATCTTTGTAGGGGTCGCCTACGGTGTCGCCGGTAACAGCGGCATGGTGGGCATCGCTGCCCTTGCCGCCCAGGTGACCGTCTTCGATGTACTTCTTGGCGTTATCCCAGGCCGCACCACCCGTGGTCATGGAAAGGGCCACGAACACACCGGTAACGATGGAGCCGATCAGCAGACCGCCCAGGGCGACTTTGCCCAGCAGGAAGCCGACAATAAGCGGCGCAATAACAGGCAGCAGCGCCGGTATCATCATCTCTTTCAGGGCAAACTTGGTGACGATGTCAACACAGGCACCGTAATCCGGTTTGGCCGTACCTTCCATGATGCCGGGGATTTCGCGGAACTGACGGCGCACTTCATCCACAACGGCGCCACCGGCGTTGCCGACCGCCTTCATGGCGATGGAGGCAAACAGGTAGGGCAGCAGACCACCGATGAAAAGACCGATGATGACGTTGACGTCGGAGAGGTCGAATTTGATCGCTTTTTCAGCGCCCTGCATCTGGAACTCCATGACGTAGGCGGCGAAAAGCACCAGGGCGGCCAGACCGGCGGAACCGATGGCATACCCCTTGGTAACGGCTTTGGTGGTGTTGCCGACAGCATCCAGCGGGTCGGTGACGGCACGCACGCTGTCATCCATGCCGGCCATTTCGGCGATACCACCGGCGTTGTCGGTGATGGGGCCGTAGGCATCGATGGCGATGACCATACCGGTCATGGAAAGCATGGACATGGCGGCCATGGCGATTCCATAGAGTCCGCCGAATTTATGGGCCAGGAAGATGGCCAGACAGATGCTCAGAACCGGCGCCGCGGTGGCCTGCATGGAAACCGCCAGACCGGCAGATGATGTTGGTGCCGTGACCGGTGGTGGAGGCTTCGGCAATGGACTTTAACCGGACCGTAGATGCCGGTGTAGTACTCGGTGATGATGACGATCACAACCGTCAGCACCAGTCCGATCAGGGTGCAGTAGAAAATGTTCATGGCGGAGACGTTGGGAATGTCCGCTCATGAATTTCATTGTGGCAAAGTAGAAGGCGATGCCAGCCATGATGGCCGAGCCGAACATGCCCTTATAAAGCGCGCCCATGATGTATTGGCTGCTGCCCAGGCGAACGAAGAAAACGGCGATCATGGAGGCGATAATCGAGATGGCGCCCAGAACCAACGGGAATTCGGTGGCCATGGGAATTTTCGGAAACAGCAGGTGGCCGATAAGCATCGCGGCCACGGCGGTCACCGCGTAGGTCTCGAACAGGTCAGCGGCCATACCGGCACAGTCACCCACGTTGTCACCCACGTTGTCGGCGATGGTGGCCGGGTTGCGGGGGTCGTCTTCGGGAATCCCGGCTTCGACCTTACCCACCAGGTCGGCGCCCACGTCAGCGCCCTTGGTGAAGATACCGCCGCCCAAACGGGCAAAGATGGAAATCAGGCTGCCGCCGAAACCGAGAGCTACCAAAGCGACGACGTCATGGGTCAAGGTGTAGAAACCGGCAACCGAGGTCAGGGCCAGGCCGGCCACGATCATACCGGTAACGGAACCGCCCTTGAAAGCCATGGACAAACCGGCGGCCATGCCTTTTCTGGCCGCTTCCGCCGTACGGACATTGGCCAGAACGGAAACCCGCATGCCAATGTAGCCGGCCATAAAGGAAGCCAACGCGCCCACGAGAAAACCAATGGCGGTTTTGGCACCCATGGTCACAAAAATTACACCAAAAATGATAATACCGGCAATCCCCATGCTTTTCATCTGGCGATTGAGATAAGCGATCGCGCCTTCCTGGATGGCGCCTGCGATCTCTTGCATTTTTTCGTTTCCGGCCGGTGCGCCTTTAACGACCGCGGCCAGAATGATGGCAAACACAATACCGACTGCGCCTACGAGTGTGCATGTCAGCGGAAGATTATTTAATACTGCGTCCATTCTTTCCTCCATCAGATGTTTCGGGTGAATTCATGGTTTTCCGATGAAACCTGTTCATACCGACTTTCGCCCCATGGCAAAGGACGGTCACTGCGGCATCACTGGCTCGGGCGAAAACCGCATCCAGCATGTCAATTTCCTTGCTGCTGAACGGTCCCAGTACGTGATCGATGACATCACTCCCGCGAGCCGGACGCCCGATACCAATGCGCAAACGGGCAAATTCGCCGCTGCCCAGGGCATCCATAACTGACTTCAAACCGTTGTGGCCTCCATGCCCTCCTTTCTCTTTTATTTTTATGCGTCCAAAAGCGAGATCAATATCGTCATGAATGATCAATACGTCCTTTGAGGAGATACCGTAATAAGACAATAAATGTGCAACGGGCGGGCCGCTGCGGTTCATAAATGTCTGGGGTGCGGTCAGGATCACCGCCTGGTCCGCAATGACACCGACACCGGAACAACACTGAAATCGGCGATGATTCAACGCGATGCCATGATCCCGACCGAGATGATCGAGAACCTGGAACCCTATATTATGCCGGGTCTGCTGGTAGGCTTCACCCGGGTTGCCCAGCCCCACCACCATGAAGTGGGGCCACGGTCGTTTGCGCAAACGGGCCAGCCATTGGCGAAATGGTTGCAATACCGCTCCTGCCACACCGACACGGGCTTCGGTCGCATTCCGAAAACACCGCAAAAGAGGGACAACCGGGGTCGTTATTCAGTGCCCGGTGTTTCGGCGGTTTCTTCTTCGCCCTCAGCCACTTCGCCTTCTTCACCCTCTTCGTCTTCTTCAACTTCTTCGACTTCTTCCTCGCGACCGTCAAGAACGGTCAGAATGGTGAAATTGACGTCATGGACGAGCTCGACATCCCCCGTCATGGCGATGTCTTCCACATGGACCGAGTCACCCACATCCAGCTCGGTGATATCGATTTCAATCATTTCAGGAATATCGGAAGGGATACACAAGGCTTCCAGTTCACGTCGGATAAGCTGGATCATACCGCCCATTTCAACACCCTGGCATTTTCCAACCGTCGTCACCGGGATCATGACCCGCATTTTGCGATCCAGCGCGACTTCATAAAAATCGGCATGAATAAAGCTGCCATTGACCGGGTGTTGCTGCAGCTCTTTGAGCATGGCCTTACGGGTTTCGCCGCCTTCGATCGCCAAATCGACAAAGATCTGACGGCTGCCGGCTGCTTTTAACGCCTGCTGGAGATCATAGACATTGACACTGAGGGCCACAGACGCCTTTCCCGGGCCGTAAATAACGGCCGGAATGGCGCCATCGCGTCGTAAAGCCCGCGCCGGACTGTTTCCCCTGGTTGTGCGTGGTTTGGCTGTAAGTTTGAGAAACTCCAAAAATCGATCCTCCCTGATTGTATCTTCCGACCGCCGGCATTCGTGCTCCGGCGGGCATGGATATTCATGTTAGCAGAATTAAGTATTATGGAGCGGCTTGACGGCAACCACTCCGTATTCGTCACACAAACAACGAAGTGACCGAATCCCCCCGATGGCTGCGAATAATCGCTTCCCCCACCAGTTTGGCAATACTCAGAGATTTGATCTTGTCGCAGGAAATCGCCTTCCCCGTCAGGGGGATGGTATCTGTCACGACGACACTTTTCAAGTAAGAATCACAAATCCGGTCAATCGCCGGGCCGGACAATACGGCATGCGAGCAGCAGGCATGTACCTCGCTGGCCCCGCGCGCCATAACCGCCGCCGATGCTTCCACCAACGTCCCGGCCGTATCCGCCATATCGTCCAGAATAATCGCGACTTTATCCTTTACATTCCCGATAACGGCCATGGCTTTGGCTACGTTGGGCTTTTCGCGACGCTTGTCGATAATGGCCAGGTCGGCGTTCAGGCGCTTGGCAAAGGCCCGTGCCCGCACAACCCCCCCGGTATCCGGGGAAACCACCACCAGATCGCCGGTCAAATTCTCCCGGATGTACTCGAGAATCACCGGTGCGGCAAACAGGTTGTCCACCGGTATGTCGAAAAAACCCTGGATCTGTCCGGCATGCAAATCCATCGTAATAACGCGATTGGCCCCGGCCACTTCGAGCATATTGGCCACCAGCTTGGCACTGATGGGTACCCGCGGGGCGACCTTCTTATCCTGGCGCGCATAACCGTAATACGGAATAACGGCGGTAATTCGCCGGGTTGAAGACCGTTTGAAGGCGTCGATCATCAACAAAAGCTCGACCAGATTGTGGTTCACCGGTTGGCAGGTGGACTGTACGACAAAAACGTCTTTGGCCCGCACGTTTTCATCGATTTCGATCTGGGTTTCACCGTCGCTGAAGGTTTTAACCGTGGCCCCCCCCAGAGGCATATCAAGGTATTCGCAGATTTTTTGAGTCAAGAGGGGGTTCGAATTGCCGCTGAAGATTGCCAGTTTACCCATCAATGCATCCGGTACCAGTAAGGGGTCCATAAAAAATGGCTGGGGCGGGAGGATTCGAACCTCCGAATGCAGGGACCAAAACCCTGTGTCTTGCCACTTGACGACGCCCCAAGCACTTCAAATAGAAAATCCGCCAACGAATCTCCCGTGTTTTTCTAGACAAGCAGTTTCGTCTGAAAAACTTGCCATTCGGCGCGCGTCACCAGACACTGCAAGGCTTTCCGGGCGTCATCAGCCGACGCGAACAAGCCGAACACGGAAGATCCACTCCCGGACATGAGGGCACCCAGCGCCCCTGATCGATTCAGTTCCTTTTTAATCAATGCGATGTCCGGACACCGATGCATGGCAACAGATTCCAAGTCGTTGCATAGGTGCGCAGCAGCATCAAACATGCCTTGTTTTAAAGGGAATGCTTTAAGTTTTTTTTTGCAGTTTGTCAATCTTAAATTCAGAGACCGATAGATCTCCCCGGTGGCCAGTCCGCAGCCCGGGAAGACGATCACCAGGTGGTAGCACGGTAAGCCGGACCAGGGGGTCAGCTGCTCCCCGATGCCGGTGGCCATCATTGGTTTGCCATACAGAAAAAAAGGGACATCCGCTCCGAGCTGAAGCGCCAGGGCTGATAAGTGCTCAGGAGGCAAGGGCTCCCTCGCCTGTTCGTTGAGCGCCTTGAGAACGGCGGCGGCATTGCCGCTGCCGCCGCCGAGACCGGCCCCGGCCGGTATGGTTTTATAGAGCTGTATGGCAAGTCCGGTAAAAGGGAGGCATCCCCTGTGCTGTTGATAAGTGTTCCGGAAAAGCCGTGCGGCCCGGAAAGCCAGATTGGATTCATCTTCCGGTATATCCGGTGCGTCGCAGGCCAGCCGAATGTCCTTCCCCGTGTAGGTCAGCACGATGCGGTCGTAGAGATCAACGCAGACCATAAGCGTGGCCAGCTCGTGATAGCCATCAGGGCGCCGCCCGGTCACGGACAGGAATAGATTGATTTTAGCCGGGGACAGCCGATCGAGTGTCAGATCGCTCATTGCCGTACGAATCCCGTGACGGGCGCGACGGACAACCGCGCTCCGGGAAGACCGCGAACGCCACGCCGCGTGGCACCGTGTCAAACGCGGTTGAAAGAGATCATGCAGGTCTTTGTAGTACGCGCGAACGCGTTATCGCCTAAAAAAAGCGCCGCCTTCGACCTATCATTTTTCCTTGACGTAGAGGATTCGCAGGTCATAGAGGATGCTTTTCAGCATGTTGGCCTCATCCGCATTCAAGTTCCCCTTCGTCTTTTCCTCCATCATTCCAAGAACATCGATGGTTTGCTTGGCGAGCAGCAGGTTTTTCTGGCCCTTTTCACCAGTTGTCGGATCGTCCAGGATGCCCAGTTGAACCAGGGCCGAAGAATTCAGTGAAATGACAAAGGTGGAAAAATCGATCTTTGGCAGTTGAGCGCCCTCCTCATCTTTCAGATAGGCTTTTTTAGCCCGGACGGCCTCCGATTCAGATGCCCCTTGCCCACCGGATTGTGGTGTCTGGTCCTTGAGGATGAAATCTTTGGAATCTTCCGTCATGTGCCTTCTCCCTGTCTGTGTTCGTTCGCTTCCATCTTGATACGGCCCATCGGCACCTTGCAGCCGTCGCCGCCAGGGCAAGCAGGTTCGATCGATCAGCCCCGGCACTCCGTAAACTCAAGCGGTGTGACCGATTTGACCATCGGCAAAGCGCGCAATTCTTCCAGAACGGCTCCAGGAATTTGGGTGTCCGTGTTCAGGAAAATAATGTTGTGGTTACCCCCTTCTTCCTGGCCCACCTGCATACGCGCAATATTGATGTCGTGATTGCCCAGGGTGGTCCCAATACTGCCGATGGCGCCAGGTTTGTCGAGATTGTGGATAATTGCCATATGGCCCAGCGGAATCATTTCCAAGCGGAAGTTGTTGATCCGCACGATCCTTGAATCCTGTTTGCCGTAAATGGTGCCGGCCAGGGTGCAGTCCATTTCCGTCGTCACGACGCGCACGGTCACCAGATTGAGAAACTCGTCCGACTCGGCACTGGCCGTCTCACTGACTTTGATGCCGCGCTCCTTGGCCAGAATCGGGGCATTGACCGTATTGACGTCGTCTTTCACCGTCGGTGTGAGCAATCCTTTCAAAATGGCCGTGGTGACCGGCGATAAATCAAGTCCCTGGAAATCCCCTGTATATTCGACCGCCACCTCTTTTAAAGCGCCCTGAATGAGCTGCGGCATGAGGCAACCGATGCGATTGCCCAGTTCCAAGAACGGTTTCAAGCGTACCAGCAACTCTCCGGTGACGGAGGGGACATTCACGGCATTGACCACGGTCCCGGATCTAAGGTAGCCCACGATTTGTTTGACGACGGCGACCGCAACGTTGGCCTGGGCCTCACGGGTCGAAGCGCCCAGATGAGGGGTACAGATCAATTGGTCGAGCTTCAGTAGCGGGGATCCCTCCGGGGGTTCCACTTCGAAAACGTCCAAGGCCGCCCCGGCCACTTTGCCTGAAACCATGGCATCATAGAGATCCGCCTCGCTAACGATCCCGCCGCGGGCACAGTTGATCAGCATGACGCCGTCCTTCATCTGATCGAAAGCGGCCTTGTCAATCAAACCGGCGGTATCTTTCAATTTGGGGACATGAACCGTAATGAAATCAGACCGTTGGTAGATGGCATCGAGTGTCACGGTCTCAAATCCGGCTTTCTCGATCCGCTCCGGATTAACATGGGGATCGTAAACGATGACCTTGAAGCGCAACCCACGGGCGCGATCCGCCACGATCGAACCGATTTTTCCGAACCCGATGACCCCTAGTGTCTTGTCGCATATTTCGCGCCCCTGGAGTTTTTTCTTGTCCCAACGCCCGGCTCTCAGAGACGCCGTTCCCTGGGGAACGTTGCGCGCCAGCGCCATCATCATGGCAATGGCATGTTCGGCCGTGGTGATCACGTTGCCATCGGGTGTATTCATCACCGCCACGCCCCGTTTCGTCGCGGCGGGAATATCCACATTGTCCAGCCCGATGCCGGCCCGGCCAACCACCTTCAGCCGATGGGCGGCGGAAAGCAGGTCCTCGGTAACCCGGGTGGCACTGCGAATGATAAGGGCATCGTAATCACCGATGATTTCTTTCAGGGCCGCTGGGCTCAGCCCCGTCTTGACATCGACATCGATCCCTTGCTCCGCTTCCAGCATGCGGATGCCGACTTCTCCCAAGTTGTCACTGACCAGCACCTTCATTCGCCGCCTCCAAAATAAATTTTGTAATTATTTCAGTTAGTTTTAATATAATACAAAATGTTCGTCATATTAGAGAAAAACGCATGGGGTTTCAACTCATTTTTTTATAACATGAACACTTTCATCCATTCGACGTTCACCCGGGCGCAGCATCCTAAAGGACCGGTTCGCTATTGCCAAGCCCCATGCCGGCGCGTATGCTGTTAGTTTTTAAACAATTGGAACCTTCATTGACAATAAGGAGGAACAATATGGCGGATGCACCCCGAAAAGATCAAGTCATAGGATGGGTCGGTGCCGGTGTGATGGGGCGCTGGATGTGCCAACACCTTCTGGATCGAGGTTATCCGACCGTTGTCTACAGCCGCACCCGGGAAAAAACCGAGCCGCTGCTGGCCTCCGGCGCGTCCTGGGCGGAATCCCCGGCCGAGGTGGCCCGGCAGGCCGACATCGTCTTCACCATGGTGGGGTTTCCCCAGGATGTGCAGGAAGTGTATTTGGGGGACCAGGGGGTTTTAGCCGGCGCGCGGAACGGACTGATCGCCGTCGATATGACCACAACGGAACCGCGCCTGGCCAAAGCGATATACGCGGCGGCGGCCCCGCAGGGCGTCCACACAGTGGATGCCCCGGTATCCGGAGGTGATGTGGGAGCGCGCAACGCCGCGCTCACCATCATGGTCGGGGGGGACCCGGATATCGTCCGGAAAATCATACCGCTGCTGGAAATCATGGGCAAACAGATTGTTCACCAGGGACCGGCCGGGGCCGGCCAGCATACCAAGATGTGCAACCAGATCGTCATCGCCGGCACCATGATCGGTGTCTGCGAAGCCCTCCTCTACGGTTATCGCGCCGGACTGGACCTGAACCAGGTTCTGGCCAGCATTTCGGGCGGTGCCGCCAGTTGCTGGTCACTGACCAATCTGGCCCCACGTATCCTGAAACGAAACTTCGATCCGGGTTTTTTTGTGATGCATTTTATCAAGGATATGGGCATCGCGCTGGAGGAGGCCCGCCGCATGCGTCTCTGCCTGCCCGGCCTGGCGCTGGTCCACCAGCTGTATCTTGCGGTGGCGGCCAACGGCGGGGGCCAATCCGGCACCCAGGCCCTGATGCTGGCGCTCGAAAGCTTGAGCCAGGTTAAGGTTCAGTCATCCCCCCAGGCCTGAACTGACCGTCAGAAAACAACGGGCGGGCGGGATAATCAATCCCGCCCGCCCGTTTTCATACACACCAGGTATGGCTTCCTCTCCATCGCCAGGAATTCTAAGTGACGCCCGCCCTGCGGCGAGGCCGGCACCCAGCCGACCTTCGGCCTACCCCTTGGCCAGCTTCGCGTTCTGCTCCGCCACTTTCTGCTTGAGCTGTTCAATCAGTTGATCCGGCGAGTCCTTGGACAAGATTTCTTTGAACTGCGACCGGTAATTTTTAACAAGACTGACCCCTTCCACCTTGACATCATAGACCCGCCAAGTTTCTCCCTGCTGGATCATACTGTAATCAACCGGAATGCGATTGCGGGAGGAGACGATAAATGTTTTGACCACCGCCAGGGGGCGTGATTCGTGCATGATCTGATCCCCGAATTCGACAGTCTCGTCACTGTAGCCGCCCTGGATCCGGTCCACATAGATATTGCCCATGAGTTCGGAAAAAACCTGCGCGAATTCCTGTTGCTGGGCGTCGTCAAACTTGCTCCAGTTACGGGCCAGGGTGCGCTTGGACAACTCGTTGAAATCAAATACCGGTTCGATGAGGGCCCAGAATTTTTCCCGCTGCTCGGCCTTTTTGGCAGGGTCGTCGCTCTTGTACTGCGGATCCCGCAGCAGGGCCAGGGCTTCATCCATGGGTGCCTTGAGCACTTCGGTCGGATCGGCAGCGGAGGCCGTCTGGCCGAATGACAGCAACAGCATGGCAACCAGCAGTATCAGGCAGTATCGTTTCATCATGTCTGTCTCCTGTAATTTTGGGTCAGGGCATCATAAAAAAACCATTATGTAACAAATCGCGGAGCGTCAAGCAAGGTACACTGACATTTCAGAAAAGGATACGGAAGGAATGCGCCCGGCGCCTCAGGACCATGACACGGGCCAATATGGCCGGGGATCAAACGCCGCCGAAAACGTACTTGCTGATCAATTCCTCAAGATCCATGGCGGATTCCGTTTCGATAATGGTATCACCGGATTTCAAGACCAGATCGGATCCCCCGGGACTCAGCTTGATATACTTATCACCAATCAGCCCCCTCGTCTTGACCGAGGCGATGACGTCATCGGTTATGGCAACATCACTCTGGATTTTCAGCCGCACGCGCGCGACCTGTCGCTCGGTGTCCAGGGAAATAGCTACCACCTGGCCGATCGGAACACCGGCCATTTCTATGCTGGAACCCGCCTTCAGACCGGTCACGGATTCGAACTGGGCATATACAAAATAGTGTTCCCGGCCCATGATTTCCATTTTCCCCAGTTTCACGGTGAGGTAGCCAACACACATGATTCCAATCAAAACAAAAATGCCAACCGCCGTTTCAATCGACGCTTTCTTCATGGGCTCACTCCGTGCCTAACATACACTGAATTGATAGAAAATCTCTTTCCGCGCAAGGGCCTGGGCCAACGTGCGCTCCGGATGACCGTTACGTTCGACCTCCGCGAAGCCGGCACTGATGGCCAGACAGGGACCCTGACGGGACTGAATGTCCATAATTTCCAGACCGTTAAGCGCGCGCCCCAGTTTAGCGCAGACCATCTTGGCCTGGGACAGGTCGGTGAACGGGAGCAACAGCAGTGCGGCGCTGGGTCCGATCAAGGTGCAGGTATCGGTGATACGCAGTTGAAGTCGAACGCGATCGGTAAAGCGTTGGGCCACATCCTGGACATTCGCGTCGCTGGAGGATAAAATCTCATCGAAGTTCTCGATGGTCAGGACGACCAGCGCAAATGGTACGTGATGATGCTGCATCCGTAGCATTTCGGCGTTGAACTGAGACACCCAAGACCCATCCTTAATCCTGTCGGGCGGATCCCCGGCCGGATTTTCGAAGCCCTGGATAAACTCATGCACCACCGGATCGGATACGCGCTGCAGTTCATTCGGCGTGCCGGTATATATAATACGTCCTTCGTGCAGCATGGCAATCCGCTGGGAAAAATAGAACACATCCGGAATCTCGTGACTGATCAGCACCGCCGTAAATCCAAATTTCTGCTGGTATTTGGCGATCATGTTATGGACCCTGTTTTTGCGGACCGGGTCAAGCCCCGTGGTCGGTTCATCAAACAAGACGACTTCCGGATCGGTCACCAGAGCCCGGGCCAGGGCCACCCGTTTTTTCATCCCGCCCGATAACTGGGAAGGGTATTCGTTATCGATTGCCCCCAGATCCAGTTCGCGCATGCGGGCATGAACGCGGGCTCGGATTTCGTCCGGTTGCAGTTCTCCCCGCTCCTCGACCGGCAGGGCAATGTTTTCGTACACCGTCATCGAATCGAAGAGGGCCGAGTCTTGAAACATGTAGCTGAACCGCCGCCGCAGTAATTTGCGGGCCCGTCCTTTGAGTCGCGTCATACTCTGGCCGTCAATCGTAATGCGGCCGTCATCGGGCTCCAGCAGGCCAATGATGTGCTTGAGCAGAACGCTCTTGCCACCACCGCTCTTGCCGATGATGGTCGTAATCTGCCCCTGGTATATGTCCAGGTCGATCCCCCGCAACACATGGTTCCCGTTGAATGCTTTGGAAACGCTCTCGAATTGTATAAAAGGTGTCTTCATGGGCTACAAGAGCAACGATGTCAGGATGTAGTTCGTGACCAAAACCAGGACGCAGGCGAGGACCACGGCCGAAGTCGTCGAGACGCTGACGCCCTTGGCACCGTACTCCGAGCCCTCATGCGTGTAGAACCCCTTGAAACAGCAAACCGTTATGATGACGACGGCAAACACCGCCGATTTGATAAAACCGCCCGTGATGTCGGCCATCTGCACACTCGACTCCACCCGGGAAAAATAGATGCCCGAGTTGATCCCCAGCATGAGCACGCCGGTCAGGTAGCCCCCGATAATGCCGACCACGTCGGCCATGGCGGTCAGCAGCGGCAGGCTGATCAGCATCGCCGCCAATTTGGGGCTCACCAGGAAACGAATCGGATCGATGCCCATGGTCTCCAGGGCATCGATCTGCTCGGAAATGCGCATGATGCCAAGTTCCGCCGCCATGGCGGAGCCTGCCCGACCAATCAGCATAATCGCCGTCAGCACAGGACCCAGCTCACGGATCAGCGTCAGGGCCACCGCGGCCCCCAAAACGCCTTCGGAGCCAAACTTGACCAGGGTATAGTATCCATGCAGACCCAGCACCATGCCGATGGAAACCGCTGTCAGGCAGATGACGGAGACCGACTTCATCCCAATAAAGTAAACCTGCTGGATAATTTTGGTGACTTGCGGGGGCAAGGTAAAAATCAGGAAAAAACTTTTCAGAAAAAACAGGGCATAACGCCCCACCAGACGCACGCGTGCAATGGCAAACTGCCCAAGCCGGGTCAACGGCATCAATGCATGGGTCGAAGAATTCATGTTTTACCGTTTCGACTGATCATCGCTGGTACCAAGGCCACCGTTAATCACGGCACGCATATAGGGCACCAGCATCCTTTGGGGATATCGTCGGGGTTGCCGCCCACCCGGTTACACATAAAGTGGTCTGCAGGAGTATGGCCGTGCAAGGGGGCCACAATTAGGCCGGACAAAAATGCTGTAGGATATTAGGCTTGTATTTGAAAGTCAAATATAATATCCGCAAGCGGGGCGTTCAGGAAAGGTCTCCGCTTTTCCGAAGACACCCCGATCAGGATTCATACGATTTCAGCGACGGCAGATAATTCATGCTCAGTATCGAGAATATCGAAAAAAGTTATGGCGGCCATGTTCTCTTCGACGGTGTCAGCTTCGCCCTGAACCCGCGGGAGAAGATCGGTCTGGTGGGCCGCAACGGCAACGGTAAAACCACCCTGTTGCGCATCCTTGTCGGAGAAGAAGATGTCGACGGCGGCACGATCACGATTCCGCGGCACTACCGCATCGGTCATGTACGCCAGCACCTCCGCTTCAGCAAGCCCACCGTGATCGAAGAGGGCATTGCCAGCCTTCCGGCAAACGAAGCCGACCAGCACTGGAAGGCCGAGCGCATTCTGGCGGGACTGGGCTTTGGACCCCGGGATCTGCAACAGCCGCCCGAAATATTCTCCGGAGGCTACCAGGTCCGGCTCAATCTGGCCAAAGTGCTCATATCGGAACCCGACCTGCTCCTGCTGGACGAACCGACCAACTATCTGGATATCGCCGCCATCCGCTGGGTGGTAAAATTCCTGCAGGCCTGGCCGCGGGAGCTGTTATTGATCACCCATGACCGGTCCTTCATGGACCAGGCGGTCACCCACGTCGTGGGCCTCCATCGCTGCAAAGCCCGCAAAATAACCGGAAATACAGGGAAATATTACGATCAAATCGCCCAGGACGAGGAGATCTATGAAAAAACACGGCTGAATGATGAACGCCGCCGCCGGGAGGTGGAACTGTTTATTTCCCGCTTCCGGGCCAAGGCGCGCCTGGCCAACCTGGTCCAGTCCCGGATTAAAACGCTGGACAAAATGGAAAAAAAGGAAAAGCTGGATACCCTCCGCGATCTGGAATTCAGTTTTCGTGAAGCACCCTTCAAAGGCCGGCACCTCATGACCGTCGCTGATCTGGCCTTCGGTTACGATGAGAACGCCCCGCTTTTCGAGGGTCTCGGTTTTACCGTCAACCACCACGACCGCATCGCCGTGATCGGCCGCAACGGCCAGGGCAAGACCACCCTGCTGAAAGCGCTGTCCGGTGAACTGCAAACCACCCGGGGCCACATCCAGTGCAACCCCAACGTCCAAATGGGATTTTTCGACCAGACCCATATCAACCGTCTGGTGGGCGATCGCACCGTGGAAGAAGAAATTCTGTGGGCTGGCGAAGACCTCGACCGGCAGACCGCCCGCAACATCTGCGGGGCCATGATGTTTTCCGGCAACGACGCCCTGAAACCGGTCAAGATCTTATCCGGCGGGGAAAAAAGCCGTGTCCTGCTGGGACAGCTGCTGGCCCGCAAACTCAATCTGCTGCTTCTGGACGAACCCTCCAACCATCTCGATATGGAATCCTGCGACGCTTTGCTGGCCGCCATTGACGCCTTCGACGGCGCGGTCATCATGGTGACCCATAACGAAATGTTCCTGCATGCCGTGGCCGAGCGGCTGGTCGTTTTCCAAAACCACCAGGCCACGCTCTTCGAAGGAAGCTACCAGCAGTTTCTCGATCGTCTGGGCTGGCACGACGAATCCGACATCAGCCGCCCCGAGCGTTCACCCGACAATGGTCCCGCCACGGCGCGCCTTTCCAAAAAAGAAGCCCGCCGGGAACGGTCGGAAATCATTGCCCTGCGAAGTCGTGCCGTCAAACCGCTGGAGAAAAAAATCGCCCGGGCGGAACAGATTATCGAGGAGGGCGATGCCAGCCTGCAGGCCCTGCAGGCCGCCATGCAGGACGCCACCGCGACCGGTGACGGGTCGCGCATTGCCGAATTGGGCAAATCGATCCACGCCTGTGAGCAGGAAATCGAGCGCCAGTTCGGCCAGCTTGAAGAACTGACGGACCAGTTGGCGCTGCAGACCCGGCGCTTCGACAAACAACTCAAGCGGCTGGATGATAAACATCGTTCGAACTAGGAATGACGCCGTGGTGATCCCCCCCCGACAACGCATTGCGGTCTTCCAGCAAAACGGCAGTGGCGAAGCGAAAATCGCCGGCATCCGCCGCTACGGCGGTCGACGGATCCATCTGGCCTGCATCGCGATCGACCCGTCGCTGCCCCCCGTCCTCGATGACACCGCCACCATACTCCCGACACGCATCGACGCCGACCTGGTGTTGGACTACCTCCGGCACCCGGACCTTTCCGAAGACCTGGCCGCCCTCTGTGCGCGCCAGTCCATCCCGATCATCGCTCCCGGCCGTAAGATCCGATATGCCGTCACCCCGCCTACCTGATGTGGTCTGGCCCGCCAGGATGGCTTGGGCGAATACGGCCGATTGTTCGGCACACCCTTGTTCAAGGTCGACGTCATCGATGCCAAACTGGCCGCCATCGAGGTGCTGCGGGGCGCCCCCTGCGGCGCCACATGGGCGGCCGCGGAAAGAATGATCGGCCGCCCGGCGGCCGCCGCGGCGATCCGCATCGGCCTCGAAGTACAGTTTTTCTGTTCGGCCGACCCGGCCGGCTGGGACCCGCTCTTCGGGCGCAGCCCGGTGCACTTTGCGGGCAAAGTCCACCAGGCCGCTCTGGAATCCGCGCTGGGCCGATAGATGGTTAAACGGCACCGAACGTTACCACCGCGCTATCCGCTGGTGCGGCGCGCCAGAATCTTCCAGATGCCAAAAGCGATAACGGCGCTGATACCCCCCTGCAACAGATTAGGCACCACTTCCGCCAGGGCGGCCGCCGCATCGGTAACACCGAAAAACGGTATGCGCTGGGCCAGCAGCGGATAGATCGTGGCCTCGAACACGTAATAGCCTCCCACCAGAATCACCACGCCGGCCACCAGGGCCATGACCGCGCGCAAGGGCCGCGTCCGTTTGCCGGCCAGAAGGCCGATCAGGGCGCCCTCAATGCCTTTTACGACGGCCGTGGCGAGGATGAATTGAGGAAACCCCAAGGCATCCGCCATGGCAGGGCCGATGGCGCCCACCAGCCCCCCGACCACGGGACCGTACAAGAGAGCGGCCGCCATAACAAAGGTGTCGCCCAGGTTAAAGTAGCCCCCCGAGGCGGGAATGGGGATACGGATGGCCGCTGTCCCCAGAAAGGCCAGGGTCGCAAACGCCGCGGTCACGCCAACGAGAATCAGCTGTTTCATCTGGGTGTTTGATTTCACGTTCTACTCCTGTACTTTTTTTGGTTTGCGACGGGGCAGATCGTCAATTTCCCTGGCCCAAAGCGGGATAAACCGCAAGGAGGCACATATGCCGCTGACGCCGACCTGGACCATGGCCGTTGTCAGACGACGCCCCGCCGAACAAATACGGCGCGGGCCGCTTGGCGACGATGCGTTTTGCGAAACCATACGCAACAGGGCCTCTTCACGCATGACTTCCAGGATGTTGGGTATAACAAAATAGACGATATGGTTAAAGACCCGGATGAACATGAGCAGGTATTTCTCGCCGGCGGATATCCCTTCCGTCCTGCGCAGGAGCCGCTGCTCCAATCGATCAAAGGGAATGGATGCCACGATCGCCAATGCCAATGGAATCACGCTGAGCATATTCAAGGCCAGGCGGACATAATGCGCACCGTGGACGCTTCCGGCCACCCCCGGCGGCACCCCGCCGGACATCTCCAACAGCCATGAAACCAGGCTGCCGGCATAGACGATCGGAGATATAATGAGCGCCGTGACGGCCGTGGCGTTCGCCAGAAAGGCCCGGCCGCACAAGGCGGCGACGCCCCCCAGCACCAGAAGGACATATGCCACAGAGCTCCCCGCCACGCCGGGCAATATCGCGGGCCCTTCGGGAAAGGGAAACCATCCGGTAAATACCGGCACGGCCAGAACCGTCAGACAGACCAGGCGGGCTAGGGGCCTCACGAAGCACCGCCCGGCGCGTCGTGGATCCGAACCCTGAAAAGACACCCCTCAGCCGCGGAGGCCGGCACCGCTTCCTTGCGGACCCACCGCACGCTGCGGGCCAGATTCCGCCACCAGGGCTTGTGCGATATCAGAATCACGGGCACCGAACGGGCATGGGCGGCGCTCACCACGGCGCTCACGAAGGCGACGGCATCCGACCGGCGCAACCCCCAATCCGGTTCGTCCAGGATCAGGAGGGTCTCCTGATCGGTCAGCCGCACCGCCGCCAGAAGAACTTTCATCTCGAGCAGGCTCAGGGGGGTGTTGTCGCGACGCCGATCGGCAAAGGGTGCCAGGGCCTCGCTGTCCACCGGAACCCGGCGCCGGACACCGTCCAGGATGTCATCATAGGCCGCTGCCACACCCCTGCCATTTCCCCGGGACGTCAACTGCCCCATGGATCGCATCAGGGTCTGGTTTAAAACATCCTGGAAAAGAAGCCGTGCGCGTCGCGGACCGCTTGGCCCATATACCGTGGCTTGGCCCGCGTAAGGCATCGCGGATGCCAGGGCTTTCGCGATAAGGCTTTTGCCTTGGCCGTTGTCCCCGCAGAGAAGACAGGGCGATGACAGCGTTTCGTCGCGCGAGACGACGCCGGCCCAGACCGGACGGTCGTGCAGGTGATCCAGAAGGGTGCCGAGATCCAGCTGCAGCGCCTGCAGACGCCAGGCAAAGGTCAGGGGTTCCGCGGCCGGTCCCTCTTCGCCCGCGGCGGGTGTGCTGGAATCCTCGCCCTCCAGCGCAAAGAGCTCCAAGGCCGTGCCGCAGGACCGATAGTGGTCCGCCAAACCCCGAAAGTCACTCCAATGGTCAAGGGACAGCCAGCTGAACGGGCTGGCAACGGTCAGGCGGGTGACACACGCTGCCTGAAGGTAAGCCTTGGCCAGCGCCAACCGCACCGTTTCACCACCGGAGAGAGATCGGATCGACTGGTGCAAATGCCCGGACAGGCCGAATCGTTCGGCCACCCGGCCCGGTTCCTCAAGGGCCGCCGCATTCTGACGGGCGGCCGACAGCCAGGCCCCCTGCAGCACCTGAAAAGGGGTCCCAAAAGCCAGACAGTCGCGCGGATTGCTGGTGATATAGGCTTCAGCCCCGTCTCGTGCTAAAACCGCGGGGCTGTTGTAAAGCCGCTGGAAATCGTCCCAGAACACGCGCGTTCCGGCATGATAACGCGGCACCAGTCCGGCGACACGCTCGCGAAAAGCATCTTCGAGCCCTTCGTAAGTCGCAAAATAGCGCGTCGGTATGTCATGTTTCCATTCCAACAATCTTTTTCTCGTCCCAGTCGCACCGGGCATCACCCCAAGATCATAGATTCTCCATGGGAGGCTCCCTTAGCAAGACCTCGGTAAAAGGACAACTGTTTTGTCGGCAGGATGAAAGGGATCACTTTCCCGGAAGATCGATCCGGGTCAGCGCCGTTGGCGCTGCCGCGGGTGCGCTGCGGAAAAGTCGGCGTCCGGTTCCACGGGCACCTTCACCCGGCATCGGCCAATATTTTTTCCAGCAGTACTTTCGTGATCAGGTAGGTCGGGGCCAGCCCCTCCTGGCCCATGGGGCCGGAGGCCAGGGTCTGCCCGCTTTCCAGGGGGTTATCCGAGGCATAATAGGCATAGCGGGTCTTGATCCCGGAGGGAATGTTGCCTTTGATGATGGCCGCATTGATGGCGCGCTGGTAATGCCCGCCCTCCATCTCCAGACCCACGGCATTCCAGCCGTGCTGTATGCGCTGCAGTACATCCCGGTTCTGCAGGGAGGTGCCCACCACCGTCAGCATGGGGCCCGAATAAATGGGGATGTCGGCGCCGAAGTCCTCCGGTACCAGATCGTTATGAACGATGTAATTATCGGAGGTTCCTTCGATCACGTGGGCCGTGGCCAGCATGATATCGCCCTTCTTCCCGACCAGAATGCCGGCCTTGCCCATCACGGCGATGGACCGGATATCGAACAGGCTGGGGGAATCGTTTTCCCAGTGGGGGTAGAGCAGGTTTTCCATCAACTCGAAGGCTTGGATCCCGAAGGCGTAATCCATGACGAGAATCACGGGTTTAACGGCCGCATCATGGAGGGGTGCCATATTCAGATCCGGATGGGCGGCAGCCGGGTCCAGCAGCGCGGTATCGATGATCTGACAGTCCACGTGCGTCCCGGCACTGTCCGGCAGGAGGGTCAAGCCCGCCCGCGCCCCGACGGCGCACACATCGGCCTTATTGTCGATGATGCGGCAGACCATGTCCGCGACGGAACTCGCCTCGGCCTTGCCGCCGGCCGCTTTCAGGGCCGCCGGCCCATAGAGTAAATTGACGACGCTGTGCAGGTTGGCGCTTATGATGTGCAAAGGGCGATCGGCCAGACCGCTTTCAATCAATTTCTGTTTGATTTCGGCCGCCCATGGTTTACCGTGCTTATGGTGCCCGATGCCGTTCATCAGGGACGGCGTGAGGTAGACGATCAGGGCCTTTTCCGGGTTCTGTTTTTCTTCATCGACGCGGCAGCCCAGATGATAGACCAGGGCCAACAAACCGGCATTGCTGTTGCTCTTCTGCCGTCCGTCTTCAAGGTTTTCGTAGGTTTCCCGGGTTTGCTGAAAGGAGCGGCCCAGAATGATGCTCAGGTTCCAGAGGGCCTGGTCCAGATCCCCTCCGGACGGCGTCGCCGCATGGACGATCTTTTCCAGCTCCTTCCATTCCACCGTCCGGTGTCCGGATTCATCCCGCATGCGCTCCTGGATCTTCTGGGCCTCGATGGTGAGAAACGTCAGATGGGTCAGGATGTCGTAAATCTCGCTCAGTCCCCGGGTGATGACGAAACACATCTCGTTTTCGCTCACCATATAGGAGGTTCGGCGGCGTTTGGGGGGTTCGATCCGTTCGAAATTGGTTCCCTCGAAGCCCTCCTCTTCCGTCAGAATGATGCGGGTACAGCGCTCGATGCCCCGGGGCAGACGATCGATGACATACTCCAGCCCCTGGAGTTCGACCACCCGGGGGTCGTTCATGGAACCGTATATTTCCGGGCTCAAGGTTCGCAGGCTCTCGGCCAGAGCCTGCCCGATGAGGTCTTTGGGGCGGTAATAGCCGCGCAGACCGATGGCATCCACGCCGGTTTTGAAACTGCGGATCGCCACCCGGGCTTTCTGGGCTTTGGTCAGTTCCTGCATGCGATCACCTCGGAAATAGGGAAGGGCAACGTGCTCTGGCGTCGATTTTAAGCGCAAACGGCCATAGGGTCAAGCCGTACCAACGACCGGTCAATAAAAACTTCCGAACCGGAGGTACTTTGCGGCTTGGGAATTGACAGGTTTTCATGCCTTGGCGTATAAAAAGAATAACGTCGGAGAACGAAGGGACCAAAAGGGTTGCACTTTCACCTTTACCGTCCACCCCGGGAAACCACTCCGGGGGACGGCGCAACCCCGCCATGCTGCTGAAACAGCGCCTGGTACTCACGTCGACTTCAGATTATCTTCCTTGCTTTTCCAGTTTCAAAATACCCTCCACCGATAGGGCTGGTATGCTGCCCCCTGCGGGAGGATATAAACAAGTTCAATTGAAGGGGGTCGGTTATGACAAAATGGGTTTATCGTTTTGACGAAGTGGAAGAAGTTCAGGCCAAGGCCGGCGGCGACTGGGAGAATGTGCGGGCGCTGCTGGGGGGCAAGGGCGCCAATCTCGCCGAGATGGCCCGCATCGGCATTCCCGTTCCCCCGGGCTTCACCATCACCACCGAGGCCTGCAATGCCTATCTCGCGGCCGGCAACCAATTTCCTGACGGCATGTGGGATCAGTTGCTGAGCGCCTTGACGGCCGTGGAGGCCTCCAGCGGCAAGGCGTTCGGCGACCCCGCCCGCCCCCTGCTGGTGTCCTGTCGCAGCGGCGCCAAATTCTCCATGCCCGGTATGATGGATACGGTGTTGAATATCGGGCTGAACGACGAAACAATCCAGGGCATGATCGCCCTGACCGGCGACAAACGGTTTGTTTTCGATGCCTACCGCCGGTTGATTCAGATGTTCGGCAGCGTCGTCATGGAAATTCAGGACGACTTTTTCGAAGATGTTCTGGAGAAGGCCCGCCGCCGGGGCCAGGTGGAAAACGACGCGGAGCTGCCTCCCGAAACCCTCCAGGGTATTGTGGAAGAATTCAAAGCGATTTTTTACCGGCATGCCAAAATGGAATTCCCCCAGGATCCCTTCAACCAGTTGCGCCTGGCCACCGAAGCGGTCTTCAAGAGCTGGAACGGCAAGCGCGCCATCGATTACCGCAATGCCGCCGGCATTGCCCACGACCTGGGCACCGCGGTCAACATCGTCACCATGGTCTTCGGCAACCTGGGGGAGACCAGCGCCACCGGTGTGGCCATGACGCGCAACGGCTCCACGGGCGAAAAGAATCATCGAAGGCGACTACCTGACCAATGCCCAGGGCGAAGACGTGGTGGCCGGCATCCGCATGACGCGGGACATTTCCCAGCTAAAGGACGAAATGCCGAAGGCCTACCAGGAGTTGATCGATATCGCCGAAGGATTGGAGAAGCACTATCGCGATATGCAGGACATGGAGTTCACCATCGAAGACGGCCAGCTCTGGATGCTGCAGACCCGGGACGGCAAGCGCACCGCCCAGGCCGCCGTGCGCATTGCCGTGGACATGGCCGAAGAGGGGCTGATCAACCAGGAAGAAGCCGTGCTGCGCGTATCGCCGGAGCAGGTGGATTTCTTCCTGCACCCCCAGTTCAGCCTGGAGTCCGTTCAGGCCGCCCGGGAGATGGGTCAGATGCTGGCCAGCGGTCTCAACGTATCCCCCGGGGCGGCGGTGGGGATGGTGGCCCTGGATGCCGACCTGGCGGAGCATTGGGCCAAGAACGAGGGGCGCTCGGTCATCATGGTCCGGCCTGAAACCAAACCCGACGACGTGCACGGCATGCTGGCCGCCAAAGGCATTCTTACCAGCCGGGGCGGCCGCACCAGCCATGCCGCCCTGGTGGCCCGCCAGTTCGGCAAACCCGCCGTGGTGGGGGTCTCCCAGCTCAAGATCGACATGGGCAAGCGGCAGATCGCCATCGGGGAAGAAATCATCCACGAAGGCGACTGGATCTCCATCGACGGCACCATCGGCGAAATCTACATCGGCCAGCTGACCACCACGGTCCCGGACATCAAGGACCCCTGGCTGATCAAGCTGCTGGCCTGGGCCGACACCTACCGCCGCCTGGGGGTCTGGACCAATGCCGACTATCCCGACGATGCCCGCCGGGCCCGGGAATACGGCGCGGAAGGCATCGGTCTGTGCCGGACCGAGCACATGTTCTTCGAAACCAACCGGCTGCCCCACATCCAAAAAATGATCATGACCGACCTGCCCATTGAGCGCCGGGAAGCCCTGGAGGCACTCCTGCCGTTTCAGCGGGACGATTTCGCCGGTCTGTTCCGGGCCATGGACGGCCTGCCGGTGATCATCCGTTTGATCGACCCTCCGCTGCACGAGTTCCTGCCCAGCCACATCGAACTGCTGAGGGATCTGTCCGATCTGAAAATCCGCCTGCAGCACGCGCCCGATCTGGAGGCCATCGATGCCCTCCTGGAGCAGTACCGTAAAAAAGAGCGTGTTCTCAAGCGCGTGGAGAGCCTGCGGGAGGAAAACCCCATGCTGGGCCTGCGCGGGGTGCGCCTGGGCATGCTGTACCCCGAGTTGACGACCATGCAGGTGCGGGCCATTTTCGAGGCCGCCTGCGAGGTCACCCGGGAGGGCATCGTCGTCCACCCGGAAATCATGATCCCCTTGACCAGCCACGTCAACGAACTGAAATACCAGCGCGGCATCCTGGAGGAGGAAGCCCATCGGGTCATGGAAGAACAGGGCATGGAGGTGGCCTACAAATTCGGCACCATGATCGAAATCCCCCGGGCGGCCCTGACGGCCGACCAGATCGCGGAATATGCCCAGTTTTTCTCCTTCGGCACCAACGACCTGACCCAGACCACCTTCGGCGTCTCCCGCGACGATGCCGAAACCGGCTTCCTGGTGGACTACATGGAAAACAAGATTCTGCCCAACAACCCCTTTGCCACCATCGACCGGGACGGCGTGGGCGAATTGATGGCCATCGCCGTCCGGAAAGGGCGGTCCGTAAATCCGGACCTGGAATGCGGTATTTGCGGTGAGCACGGCGGCGACCCCGAATCCATCATCCAGTGCCACCACATGGGGCTCAACTATGTCTCCTGCTCCCCCTTCCGGGTGCCGGTGGCCCGTCTGGCAGCCGCCCATGCCGCCCTGAACGACAAGGCGTAACCCCCCGGAGGCCAGGGCACACCGCACAAGCGTACTGTCCTGCAAGTCCTCTTCCAGATGACATCTTACCCCGCGATACAGCGGTGCTGGCCCGGGCGTTTTTCCCGGGCCAGCACTCCGCTGTCACCGTTGCGGATGCTTGACACCATCAGCGCAAATCACTAATTATATTGCTATATAAATTGGTTAAAACTATCTATGATAGATACGGTGTCTGCCTTAGGGGGCCCGTCAACGCAGCCGTCTGAAAACCGTAAACGGCAAGCCCGAGATTAAAACGATGCGCCGCACTGACGACAGGCATGGATCCTTGCGTCGGTGGAACATATCTGAGTCCGCCTTGACCCATAACCGCACTAACCGAGTGAACGGATGAACACGGTCCTAACATCACGCCCCGCGCTGATATCCTTTTTCTTGCTGATCCTCTGGCTGGCCATGTGTCCGCCGGGTTTCGCGGCATCGCTGGAAGACCGTCTGGCCACGGCCCGTCTGGAGCTCGAGATCGGTATCGCCACCGAGCAGCGCATCCTGACCGAGCTGGGTCACTACCGTTCTTCCGCCGACGCCTCGCAGGACCGCATCAGGCTATACGAAACCTACCTGGATCGTGTCCGTCAACTCACCGAAGAAAAACGAAAACGCGTCCAACAGCTCGAACAGGCCCAACGACGATCCGTCCCGGCCTCCAACACCGGAACGCCGGGCAGCGCCCTGCCCCCACCCGCTCTCGATATCCCGGAAGATCAGGAACTCGACGAGTTGCGCGCCCTCCAGCGCGAACTGGATCAATCCATTGCCGCCTTCGATGATATGCTGCTCACCGAAAACGAACTGGCCCGGGTGGAGTCCGATCTGAAAATGAGACAACTCGCGCAGGAAGCCGCCCAGGCCGCCCGGGATCTGCGCGAAGGCGGGGGTGACGGCGCAGGCGAAGGCACCGCGGAAGGCGAATCCGGCATGGAAAGCGGCCAATCGACCAGCGGTGGCGGCGACCAGAGCCGGCCAGAACTCCGAAGAAGGTGGCATGGAAGGCATCGAGGGCGACACGGGCGAAGCCAGCCAGGAGCGTGGCAGCAAAGAAACCGGCGGCGGCCGGGATCGTTCGAAGCGTTCATCCAAATCCTCCCGGGGTCAGGGAGGGGAAGAATCGGCCGGACAGTCCCAGCAAACGACAGATTCCCAGGATGACGACATCGTGGCCCGTCAGCTGCGCGAAGCCGCCGAAAAAGAAACCGACCCGGTCTTGAAAGAAAAACTTTGGAAAGAATACAACGATTACAAAAAAGGGCTGTAGACCCCTTTAAAACATGGCGCCGGCAAACAGGACCGTGGTGCCGCAATACGGTCGAACACGCCGACGGTCCGCCGGCATCCTGCTGGCCATCTATGGCCTTTCCCTGCTGACCACCGGATGCGCTTCCTACAACGCCCGCGCGATCACGCCGACCGGGATCCAGATCGCCCAGGTTGAGATCCCGGAAGAGGAACTGCTCGACGTGGGGGTCGTGGTTTTCAGCAGCCCCGAGATGACCGAGGAGGAGGCCCAGGAAAAGGGCACCCACAACAGGGTCCGTCAGGCCGAAGACCACTACATCCCCTGCCAGGTCCGCAACACCCTGCAGCAAAGCGCCCAATGGGGGGCGGTGCGCGTCCTGCCCGAAGCCGGCGAGTCCCACGATGTTGTCGTCAATGGGGAAATCCTGGAATCCAACGGCCAGACCCTGGTGGTCCGGGTGACGGTGACCGACGCCACAGGACGCCAGTGGTTCGAACAGGCCTACGCCGCCGAAGCCACCGGTCAAAATTACCGCGACAACGTCCCCTGGCAGAAAGATGCCTTCCAGGACCTTTACAACACGATTTCGAACGAAATCGCCGCTTACCGTGAGATGCTGACCCCCGAGCAAATCCGTGCGATCCGTCGCGTGTCCGAGCTCAAATTCGCCCGGGACTTCGCCCCCGAGGCCTACGGCGATTACCTTGCCGAAGATGAAGACGGTGACCTCCGACCCAAACGCCTCCCGGCCGACAATGATCCCATGATGCAGCGCCTCATGACCATTCGCGAGCGGGAATACATGTTTATAGACACCCTGAACCAGTACTATGACGGCTTTTACGCCAGCATGTGGACGCCTTACGAAAACTGGCGCAAGCTGGACCTCACCGAACGCCTGGCCCGGGAAGAAGTGGAAAATTCCGCTTTGCTGCGCCAGGTCGGCGGGGTGTTGCTGATAGCCGCCGCCATCGCCCTGGAGGTCGCCGGCGGCAGCAGCAGTTCCAACATCCTGGAGGGCCTGCTGGTGCTTTCCGGCGGCCAGGTGTTTATGAGCGGTCTCAACATCTCCAAACAGGCGGAAATGCATTCCGCCGCCATTCAGGAACTCAGCGAATCCTTCGGGGCCGACATGGAGCCCATCATCCTGGACATCCAGGGGCAAACCCACGAATTGTCGGGGACCGCGCAGGAACAGTATCGCCAGTGGCGGGGGCTGCTCAAAGAAATCTACTTGCGGGAAACGGGTATCGTCCCGCCGGATGCTGTTCCCACGGACGCCCCCGAAGGCTGACTTTTGACACGGATGAAAGGGTGCGGACTGTCTGCGCCCGCCGATAGGCGGGTTGCCTTTCCGGGCGCTCCGGCCGCTAGACGACGCGCAGGATAAAGCGGGACATGGGCGGTTTCTTTTGCTTGTTTATCTCTGATGAACGCGCAAAAAAGTAACGAAGAATACCCCTCGGCACCGAATATTGCGCATTCTACGAAACCGTCTTCTTTTCAAAAAAGGCCCGCCTGAAAAAGATTACGGCAACCTGCTATGAGCGCAAACGAACCATTTAAGGCCCACCGCGGCCAGGTGTTACTGAATCGCTTCGAGCTGTCACACCCCCTGGGGCAGGGCGGCATGGGAGAGGTTTGGCGCGCGCACGACCGGGACCTGGCGCTCGACATCGCCATCAAGCTGCTGCATCCCGAGCTGGCTTCGGCCCCGGCCCAGGTCGAATTCTTGAAAAATGAATGCCGCCTGGCCCGCAGCCTGAACCATCCCCATATCGTCCCGGTGTACGACTTCCACCATGACCGGGAAACCGTTTTTATCTCCATGGCATGGGTGGACGGCCCCAGCTTCGACCACTGGAACAGATTGGACAACCGCTCCTGGGCCGATCGCCTGCCGCCCCTGGTGTCGGCCGCCCGGGCCCTCGCTTACGTTCATCGGCAGGGGCTGGTCCATCGGGATATCAAGGCCGGCAATATCCTGATCGACCGGGATAATCAGCCCCACTTGACCGACTTCGGGATTGCCGGCATTTACCGGATCGACGCGGACCGATCCACGGTTCACTCCGGCGGATCACGCCGCTGCATGAGCCCCCAGCAACGCCAGGGCCTGCCGCCGCATCCGGCCGATGACATCTACAGTTTCGGCATTCTGTTGCTGGAAACACTTACCCCGGCCGACCATATTGGAAACGCACCCTTGAGCGCCGATGCGATTCGTCGGTCGTTCAGGACATCCGCAAACACGCCGCCCGAACTGATCGATACGGTGGTCCGCATGCTGGCCGACCGCCGCGAAGACCGCCCGGCAAGCATGACCACGGTGGCATCGGCCATGGACCAGGCCCTGGCCGACCGCGCCGGCCGGACGATACCCCCCCGGGGCGCGCCCGCGACCGCAGACGAGGCCCCCTCACCCCATCGGCCGCGGTGATTACACCGCAACCCTTTGCCGCGCCGGAAAACCGGGGCGCTCCGGGCGCGAAAACCCGTTCATGGCAGATACCCGTTCTCCTTGGCATTTTGGCCATCCTACTCATGGCCGGCGGCGGGTTGCTGCTCCAGTACCTGGCCCGGCACCCACTGGTATCGGAACCGGCGACAATCGCAACCCCGGCCCCCGCACCCGCGCGCAGGCCGCCCCAAGCCCCGGCGCCGGCCGCACCACCGTCCAACGCCGACGAAAGCACGGCCGAAAAAGCACTGGCCGACTGGCGCCAGGCCCTGGGCGATCTGGAAACCATCGGCGGCCCGGACTGGGCGCCCGAGGCCTTTGCCGCCATCACCCGCGAAGCAACGGCCGCCGACGATGCCTTTCTGCAAGCCGACTACGCCGGCGCGGCCCGACACTACAGCGCCGCCGCCCAGGACGCCCGCCGTCTGCAGGCCCGGGCCCCCGAAATTCTGTCACAGCTCCTGGCGGAAGGCCAGACCGCCCTGGACCAGGGCGACGGCCCCCGATCCGGCGACCGCTTTGCCCTGGCGCTGAAAATCGACCCGCAGAACCCTGCCGCCCGCAAGGGGCTGGAACGTTCTCAGAAAGTGGCGGAAGTGGTCGCCCTGATGCAAAACGGCGAAACGCATGAAACCACCGGAAACCTTGCCCTGGCGCTGGCGGATTACGAAGCCGCCCTGGCACGGGATCCGGAGTGGGCGCCGGCCCGGGCCGCGGTGCCCCGTGTGCGGCAGCGGGTGGCCACGGCGCAGTTTGACCATCACATGTCAGCCGGCCTGGCGGCCTTTCATCAAAAAAACTATGCCGATGCCCGCCGGGAAATCAACAGGGCCCTGGCCTTCAAACCCGGCGCGCCGGAAGCCACCGATGCCCTCAACCAGATCAGCACGGCCGTCCGCAACGACCGTATCGCGCAATTACGGCGCCAGGCCCAAACAGCGGAAACCAATGAGGCCTGGGACCAGGCCCTGGAACACTATCGCCAGGTCCGGGGAATCGATCCGACGATTCAATTCGCCACCCGGGGCGCCACCCGGGCCGAAGAACGGGTGCGTCTGGAAAAACGCATCCAATACTATATGGATCACCCGGACGATCTGGCCAACGATACCTACCTTGAAAAGGCGGCGCAGCTGGTGGCCGCACTTCGTCAGATCACCCCCCAGGGGCCACGTCTGAAATCCCAGATTGCAACCCTCGACCAGATGGTGCAGAATGCCGGGACAAGGGTCGCCGTCACGCTGACATCCGATGAACTGACGGAAGTCACCATCTACCGTGTCGGGCGGCTGGGACACTTCCTGTCGCGGACAGTGGAACTGCGCCCCGGAACCTATACCATTGCGGGGGCGCGCGACGGATATAAAGATGTCCGCCAGACCCTCCGAATCCGCCCCGGGCAGGGGCCTACCCAGGTCGTGGTGCAATGCACGGAAAAGATTTAAACCCACCCGAAGCGTCCCCATCGCCGGGAGCGGCGTCGCACCACACCACGCCACCGGACACCACGGCGCCCGAGACCATCGCGCCGTTCCCTTTTAAGCCGTCGCACCACGCCGCGCCCCCCCCCCCTTCGCGTCACCGCATGGCGGTCGGTATCGTTGCCGCGGCCCTTATGCTCGTTCTGATCTACGGCGTGTGGTTCGTGTTCACCGCCCGCCAGCTGCGTCTCAACATCCAGCCGGAACCCGACCGGATCGCCATCCAGGGCGGCCTTCTGACACCCCGATTAAAAGGTTACTACCTCCTGCGCCCCGGCACCTACCAGATCACCGCCGCCCGGAAGGGGTATGTCGCCCTCACGACCGACATCGAGATCGGGGAACAGGCGCGCCAGACCGTGGACCTGGTCATGGAAAAACTGCCGGGCCGTCTGGACATTGCCACCCACGTGGAGGGTCAGCCCGCATCCGCCATTACCCAGGTTCAGATCCTGATCGACCGGCAGGCCGTTGGCGAAACACCCCTAAACGACCTGGAAGTGGCGGCCGGATCCCATACGCTCCGGATCGAAGCCGACCTCTACCGCCCCCTGGAAACCACCATCGCCGTCGACGGTGAAGGACGCCGGCAGTCCCTGACATTCGGCCTGACGCCCGACTATGCCGACGTGACCGTGGACTCGAATCCCCCGGCAGCGGAGATCAGCGTGGACGGCAACCAACAGGGCATGACGCCCGCCACGCTGCCCATGGGCGCCGGCCGCCGCCGTCTGGAACTGCGACGCGCCGGCTACAAACCCTGGGGAAAAATCATCCAGGTCGCGGCCGGACCGCCCATAACCCTCGATACCGTTATCCTGGCGCCCCTGGACGGCCGCCTGGTCATCGGCTCCCGACCGCCCGGCGCCAACGTCATGATCGGCGCGCAATACCAGGGTCAGACGCCCCTGGAAGTCGATCTTGCGCCCGATCATCCGCATGTGGTCCAGCTCTCCAAATCCGGCTACGCCCCGGCCTCCCGGGAAGTGACCCTGATCTCCGGGGAACAGACCGCCATCCAAATGGAACTGGCGCCGCGGTTGGGCATCGTCCACCTGCGGGGCGCCCCGGACAGCGCGGTCCTTTATATCGACGGCCGCAGGTATGGTCCCGTCCCGGCGCAACTATCCCTGCTGGCCGTGTCCCACCGTCTTGAAATCCGGGCTGAGGGGCACACCCCCTTCACCGGCCGCATCACGCCCCAGCCGGGTTTCCCGATTGAGCTTAAGATCGCCCTCAAGCGCACCAACGCCACCGAAGTCCCGGGCGTCGTTCGGGCGCCCAACGGTTACCGCTTGACGCGCATCAACCCGGCCCGGTTTGAAATGGGGGCTTCGCGCCGGGAGCAGGGTCGCCGTGCCAATGAAACCCTGCGGGTCATCCAGCTGACCCATCCGGTTTACATGGGGCTCAAAGAGGTGACCAATCGCGAATTCCGGGAATTCCAGCCCGATCATGACTCGGGGACCTTCAAGGCCATCGACCTCAACCAGGACGACCGGCCGGTGGTGCAGGTCACCTGGGAGCAGGCCGCCCGTTTCTGCAACTGGCTCAGCCGCAAGGAAGGCCTGCCGCCAGTCTATGCCGAAGTCAATGGACAGCTGCGTGCAACGCATCCCATCGGCACGGGCTATCGCTTGCCGACGGAAGCCGAGTGGGAGTTTTGCGCGCGCTACGGTCCCAACGCCAAGTCCTGGAAATATCCCTGGGGCGAAAGCTTTCCCCCGGCGGCCAAAACCGTCAACATCGCCGATGCCAGTGCCACGAACATCCTGACCCTGGTTCTTGATAAATATGAGGATGCCTATCCCGCCGCCGCCCCGGTAGGATCCTTCCCCCCCAACCCGGCCGGCCTGTACGACCTGGGCGGCAATGTAGCGGAATGGTGCCATGACTACTACGCCATCTATCCCTTCCAGCCCGGACAGATCGTCACGGATCCCACCGGACCGGCCGAGGGGCAGCACCACGTCATCAAGGGCAGCAGTTGGAAACACGCCTCCATACGCAACCTGCGGTCCGCCTACCGGGATTACCAGGACGAGCCCCGCATTGATACGGGTTTTAGGATATGCCGCTATGCCAGCCCGGCGGAAAGCACGCCATGAAAGAAAACCGGCCCCATACCGTCGCCTGCCTGATCAGCATGATCTTTCTGCTGACAGGTCTGCTGGGTGGGCCCTCACCGGCCCTTTGGGCCCAATCGGCCGAAACACCGCCGACCGCAAGCGCTCCGGCACAGGCCGAAGAAACGAAGACCGAAGTTGCGCCGGAAGACAACCCGCCGCCGACCGGTAAAGAAAATTCGACAAAGGACCGGCAACGGGCCTATCGCCGCCAGAAAGACGAATTGAAAGAGTTTGCCCCGTCCGAAGAAATCCGGGTCGACAAAGCCGTCGATTTTCCGGCGGATATCTGACGGGTTCGTGAAACGTCCAACATCGGCGTTGCGCAGCATCCCTCATCATTGCGGCGTACATTGAGTACGCCTCTTTCTTCGGAATTTGCGCGCCTTGATCTTGAACGTTTCACAAACCCGTCGCAAAATGTCAGAATTAGTTTGCCGTTTTCCCCTTTGTCACGAGGCCTGCGCATCGGGGTGGCGGACGATAAAGACGCGGCGACTGTCTGAGCCCCTGCGCAAGCAAGGCGAGTTTCGGCGCGTCCGGCCGCCACATCGGTGTGCAGGCGCACCCGAAGGGCTCGTGACACGGGCGTCTTCTTTTGGTTCGTTTTCTTCCACGTGGAAGAAAATGAACAAGCATGCTAAAGGTACTGATCTGAGAGCGGCGTTCCTCCAGGGCCTCAAATCGGGATCAGCGCCTTGGGTCAAAACAGTTCGCATCCCCTTTTTCGGTTTACCTAAATTCGCCAAAAATATAGGAACCAACCATGAAAAAGAACCTGCCCGTCTCCCTTGAATTCATCTACCAGATCTTCGCCCTGATCGTGATCGTGATCCTGGTGCACGCGACCTATGTGGCCATTATCCGGCCCAACGCGGATGCCTTTCTGGATGCCCAGGCCGCGGCCCTGGAAACAGACGAGACCCCTTCCAGCGACCAGTCGCTGTTCGTCATGGTGAAGGACTACGAACAGGAAGCCTGTTTTGTCCTCATGTTCTGGGCGCTGGCCATCATGGGATACAAAGGGGTCAACACCATCCGGCATCGCAGCCTGCTCAACCTCGACCTGATCCCCCTGGCCGAAGGCGTCCGCATCCTGCCGGAGGACTCGCTCGAGTTTTCGCGCCGCATCCAGGCCCTGCCGCCGATCCAGCGGGAATCCCTCCTGCCCCGGACCCTGCTGGCGGCCCTGCACCGTTTCGGATCGACCCGCAACATCCAGGATGTGGCCCATGCCATGCATGCCTCCTGCGAGGCCGAAAGCGAGCGCCTGGACTCCGAGCTGTCCATGATCCGCTATATTGCCTGGGCCATCCCCTCGGTGGGCTTCATCGGCACCGTGCGCGGTATCGGCCAGGCGCTGGGCAACGCCCACAAAGCCGTGCAGGGCGACATCCTCGAAGTGACGCGCAGCCTGGGCGTGGCCTTCAACTCGACCCTGATCGCCCTGCTCATCAGCATCGTGCTCATGTTCCTGCTGCACCAGCTGCAGCTGCTGCAGGAGCGCTACGTCCTGGATACGGAAGCGTACTGCGAGGAAAGGCTCACCCGTCGGCTGCACACCCGTTCGCAGGAGCGCGGTACATCATGATTGGACTGGAACTGAACGATACGGGCATCACGGCGGCCGGACCCGATGGCACCCTCCTGGAGATCGAACCTGGGGTTCACGCCAGCCCGGGTTTTACCGTCATCGAAGAAGGGCGCCTCCAGGTCGAGGGCATCAAGGACATCCGCGACCTCTCGAACTTCACGCCGAGCCTCGAGATCAAGAGCGCCTTCGCCGCCTCCAATCCCACGATCTACATCCGCGGCGTGGGCCTCGACGACTTCAACGCCAACGCCGCCAGCGCCGTCGCCATCTACCAGGACGGCGTCTACATGCAGTCGCCGGCGGGCCAGCTGTTCCAGTTCTACGACGTGGAGGGCGTCGAGGTGCTGCGCGGACCCCAGGGATCGCTGTATCGCAACGCCTCGGCCGGTGCGATCCTGCTGCGCTCGAAGAAGCCGTCCGACGAGTTCTCCACCTACCTCACGGCCACGTACGGCAACTACGACCTGTGGGAGATCGAGGGGGCCCTCGGTGGACCCATCGTGCCGGATCTTCTCTCGGGCCGGCTCTCGGGGACCTGGGGCATCCGCGACGGCATCACGAAGAATCGCTGCGCCGCGCAAGCCGGCGAGCCCGATGCGACCAAGGTCCCGTCGCCCTGCAACCAGACGACGGGCGACGGGCCGACCCGGTTCGTCGATCCGGACATCGACGAGCGGACCAACGACGTCGACTACTTCGCGGCCCGGGGCCAGCTCCTGCTCACGCTGCCGGTGGCGGACACCGAGACCGAGTGGCTGCTGAACGTCCACGGCGGGCAGAACAGGAGCCGGGCGTTCCAGTACCAGCACACGGGTGTCGGACTCGAGGGGATCACCGAAGAGCCGATAAAAATC
>CAWKLN010000025.1:0-21237 GCA_963850465.1 uncultured delta proteobacterium | reverse complement strand
GGCCGGCCAGGCGATTGTCCGACGGTCATCGATGATCAAGCGGTTTTTCATCGCCAACCGTGAAATCGATGCCGAAGTCGAAGAAGCGGCCATTACCAGTTTTTTCAAGAAAGGCTTGTACCGGACCCGCGAAGAGACGGGGGTGTTAGTCTTTATTTCCCTTTTCGAACGCCGTGTGTGGGTGCTGGCCGACCGGGGCATCAACCGCAAGGCGGCCCCCGGGCCAGTGGGACGAGATCGTTGCGCGCATTGTCCGGGGATCAAACAAAAGCGCGCAGCGGAAGCCATCTGCGCGGCGGTGGAAAAAGTCGGTAATTTACTGGCAGATCATTTTCCTGTTCGGAAGGATGACCGCGATGAGTTGACCAATCTCATCGTCGAAGATTGACGGTTTCGTAAAAAGTCCGACCCGCCAGAGGCGGGCAAGGTCCCTGAAAAGGGATAAATATCCACGTTACGCGTATCCCTCGTCACTGCGCCGTGCGCGTGTACGCCTCCTCCCCCCTCGGTATCCGCAAGCCTTGATAGCGACCATTTTCCAAAGCCACCCGTTATTTTACCATGAGCCTTGTCGCCGTCTATCATCCAACTTTCAGGTGGCTTCTCTATTTAAAACAACACCTAATCGCGCTTTAAATAAAAACAATGCTCTATGAGAAAAGTCTTAAAGCGACCAACAGCGTCGGCCCGACCATTTCTGGAATCTTCCAATGGTGTGCGCAATACCGGGTGCCGGTCTGAGGGTCTTGCCGAAGAGTTTCCAGGAAATAAATTCCATGATCAAACCATCATCTTCGTTAGGGTTCATGTAGACGAAATCGGTTTTGAGAGCGCCTGTTTTCAATTGACCACGGACCCATACCCCAATCCCCGCCGACTTCAATTTTTTCGCCCAGATGTCGACATCTTCCACCAGAAACCCAAGGTGCTGGACGACCGTCCTGCCATCGGGGTCCAGACTGTTCCGATAAAACGCCGATCCTTCCATAGGCTCCAGCAGCTCGGTTTCAACACCTTTATAGTAAGCCAGCCCCATTTTGCCCGTGACGCAGCAGGCGCGACCGTTTTCATGCCAGAAGACCGGCGCGCCCCTGGCAATAAAAAAGGGTCCGAAACCTTGTGCTTCCAATTTTTCAGCGGCCTGTTCCACATCCGGCACGACCAGCCCGAGTTGATGCAATGAATGAAACCCGTGCGCTTTGCGGACGGGGTGGGATAGGCGTCCGACGTTGCGGGTAAAATCCCCCTGGCGAAGCAAATCGTCGAAGAAGATCATGGGTGGTTTTCCATCTACAGACCCGTAAAATTTTGATAGAAGATAACGGTGGCCGGACTGGTGACCGTAGGATCGGTGACCACGTTGATGCAGGCCGGCTTGCCGGATTGAATGGCCCGCTCAATGGCCGGGATGATATCTTCATCCTTTTCTACCAGTTCGCCGTACCCGCCCAAGCCCTCCACCATTTTTTCATAGTGACGCATGCCCAGTTCGGAGCAGGTGCAGCGGTCCTCGCCGAGGCTGATTTCCTGGGAATGTTTGATCATGCCCCAGGCGCAGTCGTTGTTCACGATGCAGATAATGGGAATGTTGTGCCGCACACAGGTGTCGAACTCCATGCTGTTGAACCCGAAAGAGCCGTCGCCGTTCAGGACGATGACCGGTTTGTCCGGGTGCGAGAGTTTGCCGGCCATGGCGAAGGGAATCCCGGTACCGAGGCATCCCAACAAAGATCCGGCCGGCACCTGTACGCCGGACTTGTGTCGCGACAAGAAACCGGCCAGCCCGAAATAGCTCGTATCGCCGCCATCGGCCACATAGTAGGCATCGTCACCGAACACTTCCATGATCCGGGCCACGAGTCGATTGGGATGAATCGGGTGCGACGGGTGCTGCCGCTGCGCCAGTTCGGTGGTCATGAAGGCGGCATAGGCTTTGCGCAGCTTGCCGATCCATTCGGAGTGATCGCGGTCGTCGACCATGGGGAGCAGTTGTTTGAATACCGCGTCGCAATCGCCGGCCAGACCTACCGTGGCGGGCCGGTTGCGGTCGATCTCGGTGGGATCGTTGTCGATCCGGATGACCTTGGCGTTAGGGAAGAGTTTCCCGGACTGCAGGACCCAGTTGAAACGGATACCCGCCGCCACGATGACGTCCGCCTGGGGCAACCCCGTCATGATGCCCGTAAAACCGCCATCGTTGATGCAAAGGGTATGCCTGTCCGGCAGGGTCCCGCGTCCGTTGTTGAGCAGCGCAAAGGGCATTCCGGTTTTTTCGATGAGGGCGGCCATGGATTGTCGGCTGCCACTGAAGCCGACACCGCTGCCGCCCATGAAAATGGGTCGCCGGGCATCATTGATGAGGCGGGCAGCGTCTTCAAGCTCGGTAGAATCAGGGGATACAACGCTTTTGTGGTGTTTGCGGGCCGGTATGCTGACCGCTTCAAGCGCTGTCGGGGCGAAGAGAATATCCGGTGGAAGCTCCAGAAAGACGGGCCCCGGCCGTCCCATGGTCGCCTGGCGGAAAGCGATATTGAGGTATTCAGGGATTCGTTTGACGTCGTAGCAGGTCGCACACCATTTGGTGATCGGTTTGACCATATCGACCTGGTTCATTTCCTGGAGAGCGCCGGTTAAGTCGTCGCGCAGCGGATGACGGCCGCAAAGAACCACCAGCGGGGCGTTGTCCAGGTGCGCATTGGCGATGCCGGTCAAGGCATTGGTAAACCCGGGACCGGCCGTTACCAGGCAGACGCCCGGTTCGTTGTTGTAAATGGACCAGGCGTGGGCCATCATGGCGGCGGCCTGTTCATGGCGTACATCGATGGTTTTGATGCCGTATTGCGGTAAAGCCGTCCAGGATGTTTTCGATGTGGCCCCCCGAAAGGGTGAAAACGATGCGCACTTTTTCGACTTCCTGCATGTATTTGGCGGCGAGATGCCCACCGGTGATGGTTGTCATGGGGCCTCCTTGAAGATATTCGAATGTCGATATGTACTGGGTGACAATCAGGCGGCGCTGTTCACGCACGTGTTACATTATATGACCAGTTTCAGGCCGTCTTCGAGCCACTGGGCGTAGACGCTCATGCCCTCGACGCTGAGCTTGCCTTCCGCCGCGGCATTGAAAGAGGCGTCCGGGTGTTTCGAGGTCATCACCGAAAACCCGGTGGCCGCATCTCGCCAGACAAGGGCGGCATCGAAGTCTTTACGGTCTCCGGATATGGAGGAGACTTTCCCTTTGTTGAAAACAAACAGGCGGGCCCTTTTTCCGTCAGCGGTCTTGATCAGTATCCGTGTCTGGGCCTTGCTGATATAGGCTTTGAAACGGCGATTGCTGAATGATGCAATTTTGAGAATCTGGGCCAGGGCAAAAAGCAGTATGGAAAACCGCATGGCGCCTCCTTGCAGATAGTTTTGGGCGGCCGGGCTTATTTGAAAGAGACAACCGTCTTCATCGCCTCGTGGGCGCTTTTGTCGAGATTGACTTCGATCATCTCGCGATAGTTGTCGATGGCGAACGTATGCGTCACCAGAGGTTCGGTGTCCAGGGTATGGCGGGCTATCAGATCAAGGGCCAGTTCGAAGACCGGCTGCGTCCGGCCGTCGATCGTTGCAGAACCATAGGCATAGACGCCCTTAACGGTCTGGAGTTTGAGCCAGAGAGGCGTCAGGTCGAGCTTTACATTGCCGCCGATGCCTACCACACTTAAGGTGCCCATAGCCGTCAGCAGACGCAGACCTAAATTCAACGTCTTCGATATGCCCACCGTGTCGTAGATCCGATCGAATCCGCCCATGGGTATTGCCATGCCGAGCATGGGTTGGTAGATCCGCGCGCCGGTCAGCCGGGCGGTTTGATCGAAGACGGTCTTCCCACCGATGATGTCGTCACCGCCGGCTTTTTGGGCCAGCCGGGCCGCATGGGGGGCGGGTTCAATTACCGAAATATGGCAGTCGTGGCCCAAAGCACGCAGGGATTGCACCACCAGGTTCCCGATGACCCCGCCACCGATGACGAGACAGTGATCGCCCGTCTGCGGAGTGTTGTCGATGACGGTCTGCAGGGCCACAGCGGCCGGTTCGGTCATGACGGCCGCCTCGTCGGATAGTCCTTGCGGAACCTTGCAAAGCTGGCTCTGGTGGGCGACCAGACAGGGGGCGAACCCACCGTTGACGCCGCTGTTGATGCCGATGAACATGCCGGGCGGCAGGCCGCCTCTGGCATAATTTTCACAATTTCCCGGTCGGCCGGCACGGCAACTCCGACAAACGGGGTCAATGCCGCGTGTGACACAACTCAATGTCGGATTCACGACGACCCTGTCACCCGCGGTAAAGCCATCAACTTCAGTACCGGTTTCAATGATCCGGCCGACGATTTCGTGGCCCGGCACACAGGGAAAAGAAGTAAACGGGGATGCCGTGGGGGAGTCGTGCAGTAGAATCAGGTTGAGATCGCTGCCGCAGAAGCCGCACATAATAGTTTCAATTTTGACCCATTCAGGGCTCGGCAAGCGGGGTTCAGGGATCTCCGTCAGCGTTATGGTTCGGACGGGACTGCGGTAGAAAACACGCGGTCCGAAAAATGTTCGAAGGGTTTTGGCAGCAAGAAATCGCGCGGTGGTGACGTTGAATTGTAAGGCCTTCACTTTGCCTCCTGCCGTACGGGTGAGACACAAGCAACTGGGGGCATCGAAAGTCGCAGCACCAGACGTGAAGGGAGACGCCATGCGAAATGTCGGGCCAATCCGGGTTGGCTCCACGCCACTTTTCACATTCGCAATAGTCTGTAACTAATTAGGAACGTTGTCAATATGATTTTATTCCGATGATGATCGCCATCGCCACACTTTTCTCCCTGATACCCCCGATAACGGGTGGCATCCTGGTTGAAGCGGGCGCGACAGGCCTGGCCCGGTGTTTTCTGTGAAATCAAGAGGTGAAATCGCCGGAGTCGTCCCGGGGCCAACGGTCTTCTTGATGCCGCACCCCAGGCGCAGCCCAAACACCCTACCAGGCATCAAATTGAATTTTCAGGTAGAGATCGCCTTTTTCGCCGGTGGTCGACGTCCGGCCTAACCCGCGCAAGCGGAGGGTGTTGCCCTCTTTGATGCCGGGCGGCACCGTGACGCGCAGGGTCCGGCGCCGGAAGCCCTGGGGCACGGTGACGTATTTGCTGGTTCCGGAAAGGGCCTCGAAGGCCGTGATGGGCAGGGTGTCGTATAAGTCGAGGGATTCGGGTGGTCCGGTGGGATGTACCACCTGCAGACGATGGGATTTCTTCTTGGCCGTGGTGGTCTGAATTTTTCGCGAAAAACCGGTCGAAGGCACGCGGGCGAAAATTTTCAGGAGGACGATGCCCCCGATAAAGCCCCCCACGTGCGCCCACCATGCGATTCCGGTGGCACCCCCATGAGATCCTGCCGCACTGAGGAACTGGAGTGCAAACCAGATGCCCAGGAAGACGAAGGCCGGAATTTCGACAAACCAGGGGATGATGATGATCGGAATCAGGGTCAGAATTTTCGCGGTCGGGTAGAGGATGAAATAGGCCCCCATCACGCCGGCCACGGCGCCGCTGGCCCCGATGGTCGGCGCCTGGGAGTTGAGATTGAGCGCCATGTGGGACAGGCCCGAAATCAAACCGGCGGCCAGATAAAAGCCCAGATAGCGCAAAGGTCCCAGGCGGTCTTCCACATTGTCGCCGAAGATATAGAGGCTCCACATATTGCCCAAAAGATGCAGAAAACCGCCGTGCAGAAACATGAACGAGAGCAGTGAAAACAGGTTGCCGGCCAGACCGAAATAGGCGGCCAGGGTCGGGTGCGTGAATTTGGCCGGCACCAGTCCGTAGGTGAAAATGAACCGGTTCAGGTTGGGGCCCTGGGAGAGTTGAATCAGGAATACGAGCACGTTGACGCCGATCAACAGGTTGTTGACGACGGGGTAGTTGCGAGAGCGGATGGTGTCGCGCAGAGGGATCATGGCGTTTCGGTCGGCCGTTGCCGACGGGCCTGTCAGGACGTGATCTTGACTTGCATGCTGATATCGACGGCCACGGCGGAATGGGTCAGGGCGCCCACCGACACGATATCCACCCCGCTGGCGGATAGTTCGGCCAGATTGTCGCGGTTGACGCCGCCGGATACTTCCACCAACGCCCGGCCGTCAATCAGGCGCACGGCTTCCCGTATGGTGGCCGGTCCCATGTTGTCCAGCATAATAATATCGGCACCGCCATCGGCCGCTTCCCGGGCCTCGGCGGGTGTGCCGACTTCGATCTCCAGCTTGAGGGTGTGGGGCGCGGCGCGGCGCGCTTTGTCCAGCGCCGCACGAATACCGCCGCAAATCGCCACATGGTTGTCCTTGATCAGAATGCCGTCGCTCAGGCTCATGCGGTGGTTGGCCGCCCCGCCGATGCGGACCGCATATTTTTCCAGGGCCCGCCACCCGGGGGTGGTTTTACGGGTGTCCACCAGGCGGATGGATGTGGCCGGCATCGCTTCCACATAGCGGCGGACATGGGTGGCGATGCCGGAGAGGCGCTGCAGGAAATTCAAGGCCGTGCGTTCACCCGTCAGCAGGGGCTGCAGGCGCCCGCAGATTTTCAGAACACGGGTTCCGGGTGTGACGGCGGCGCCGTCGGAAAGTTCTTCCGCAAACGTAAGGTCTGCATCCAGGCGCCGGAAAACAGCCTGCGCCACCGGCATGCCCGCCAGCACGAGATGCTCTTTGGCGATGATGACCGCTTCCCCTTCGGCATTGGCCGGGATCAGGGTTTCCGTCGTGATGTCGCCGGTGCCGATATCTTCTTCCAGAGCGAGATCGATCAGGCGATTCAGCGTGTGCATGGCCGTCATTGGCTTCTTTCAGGTCGGCGGACAGGGGCTCCGGCCGTCGGTTGAATACCGTGGATCAGGATGCCAGGGCCTCGATCCGTGTCAAGTGCATTTCCAGCGCCTGCCGTTTTTCCGAAAAGGCCGCCTGCTGACCTTTGACCTTGTTCACCACGGCGTCGGGGGCTTTTTTCAGGAAATCTTCGTTGCCGAGTTTCTTATTCAGGGTGGATAGTTCGCCATCGATTTTCCCGATTTCCTTTTTGAGGCGGGCGACTTCCTGGCTGAAATCGATAATGCCTTCCAGGGAGACGAAAATGGTGGCGCCCTCGATCACCGTCGTGGCCGCGGCCTTGGGTTTTGCCCCCACGGGCGCGATGGTCAGGCCCTCCAGCCGGGCCAGGTTGGACACCAGCTCCCGATGGTCCTGCAACTGACGATCCACATCCTTGTCGTCCGTCTGCACCGTGACGTTGAGTTTCAGGCCCGGTGCGATGTTCATCTCCCCCCGGATATTGCGGATGCCGGTGATGACCTGCATGATCAGCCCCATGGCGGCTTCGGCCCGGGCGTCTTCGCTGATGTCGTCGGCGGTGGCGTCATCGGCCGGATAGGATGCCTGCATGATGGAGCCTTCGGTGCCGGGCAACTTCTCCCAGATCTCTTCGGTCACGAAGGGCGCGATCGGGTGGAGCAGAATCAGGGTGTCGTGCAGGACGCGCCACAAAACGCCCAGAGTGGCCTGCTGGCGGTCTTCACCCTGGTTGCCGTAGAGAGCGGGTTTGATGGCTTCCAGATACCAGTCACAGAATTCATGCCACACGAACTGGTAGAGCATGGCCGCGGCATCGTTGAAGCGGTATTCGTCCAGGGCCTGGCCGGTCTCCCGGATCAACCGATTCAGGCGGGACAGGATCCAGCGGTCGGGGACCCGCAACCTATTCTTATCCGGCAAGGCGGCCTGCTCCTGGAGGTGCATCAGGGAAAACCGGGCGGCGTTCCAGAGCTTGTTGATGAAATTGCGGTAGCCCTCGACCCGTTTTTCCGACATCTTGATGTCGCGCCCCTGGGCGGCGAAGGCCGTCAGGGTGAAGCGAAAGGCATCCGTTCCGTAAACATCGATGACATTCAGGGGATCGATCACGTTCCCCTTGGATTTGCTCATTTTCTTGCCGTGTTCGTCGCGCACCAGGGCATGCACGTAGACATCCTTAAACGGCACGTCGTCCATGAAATGCAGGCCCATCATCATCATGCGGGCCACCCAGAAGAAAAGAATGTCGAATCCGGTCACCAGCGTGGCGGTGGGGTAGAAGGTTTTCAGAAGGGGCGTGTGCTCCGGCCAGCCCATGGTGGAAAAGGGCCACAGGGCCGAACTGAACCAGGTGTCCAGAACATCGGTGTCCCGGGTCAGTTGCGCGCCACCGCATTTGCCGCAGGACGTGGGGTCTTCCCCGGCCACCGTGATTTCACCGCAGTCCTCACAGGTCCAGGCCGGTATCTGGTGGCCCCACCAGATCTGGCGCGAAATGCACCAGTCCCGGATATTGTGCATCCAGTCATAATAGGTCTGGGTCCAGTTGGCCGGGATAATTTTGGTCTGTCCGTTTTCGACCGCCTGGATGGCTTTCTCGGCCAGCGGTTTGACTTTGACAAACCACTGCGTGGAGAGATTCGGTTCCACCACGGTTTTACAGCGGTAGCAGTGCCCGACGCTGTGCTTCAACGGTTCGATCTCCTCCAGCAGGCCCTGTTCGCGCAAGGCCTCCACCACGGCCTCGCGGCAGGCAAATCGGTCCAGGCCGGCAAATGGGCCGGCGTCTTCGGTCATGATGCCGTCATCGCCGATCACCTTGACACTGCTCAGCTGATGCCGCTGGCCGATTTCGAAGTCGTTGGGGTCGTGGGCCGGGGTGACCTTCAGGGCGCCGGTGCCGAATGCCAGATCGACATAGCCATCGCGGATGATGGGGATGTCGCGTGCCATGAGCGGCAGGGTCACATGCGTGGCGTTCAGCCCGGCATAGCGCTCATCGTCCGGGTTGATGGCCACGGCCGTGTCGCCCAGCATGGTTTCCGGACGCGTGGTCGCGACCACGATGCCGCCCTCTTCGCGGGCAAACGGGTAACGGATGTGGTAGAGATGGCCGTCCACGTCTTCGTGCTCCACCTCCAGATCCGCCAGGGCCGTATGGCAGCGATGACACCAGTTGATGATGTAATCGCCGCGATAGATCAGACCCTCGTCGTATAGCTGGACAAATACCTTGCGCACGGCCTGTGACAGACCGCTGTCCATGGTGAAGCGCTCCCGGGGCCAGTCGCAGGAGGCGCCCAGGCGTTTGAGCTGGTTGATAATCGCACTGCCGTATTTTTCCCGCCACTGCCAGACGGCTTCGATAAATTTATCACGTCCCAGCGCATGGCGATCGGTGCCTTCTTCAGTCAGTTTGCGCTCCACGACGTTCTGGGTGGCGATGCCGGCATGGTCCGTGCCCGGCATCCAGAGCACGTTGTCGCCCCGCAGGCGCCGGTAACGACAAAGCGTGTCCTGCAGCGTGATATTAAGGGCGTGGCCCATATGAAGAACGCCGGTAACATTGGGGGGCGGAATCACAATCGAAAAAGACGGGGCGGCGTCTTCTTCTTTGGCCGCGAAAGATCCATTTTTTTCCCAGTATTCGTACCATTTCCGTTCAACTTCGTGAGGTTCGTACCCTTTATCCAACACATCCGAATTCATGCAACCGACTCCTTCTAAATTGAAAAAGGGGATTATGAAATAATCCCCACGGTCTCTTTCTCCATTCGCAGGTACTGCCACCGGTCCTGAAGCTTATGGCTTTTCCGGATTGTCTCCGAGCAATTGTTCCTTGAGACGTGCAATTTCCGCGGATACTGTTTTTTCGATCACATCATTCAATAAATGGTCGATTTTTTCGCCCATCATTTTTTTGATGACGTTTTCGAGTGCCGTCTCCAGCTGGTCTGATCCCAGGGGGGACGATGGTTCGATACGGGCTTTGTCCATCGCCGGCGGTTTAGGGGGGTCCTCAGCCAGCTTGGCGTCCAGCAGATCGATGGCATCGGATAGCTCCTGAGTGCTCAGATTGAAATCCAATTCGTCAGAATCGTCGCCGGAAGGGAGCAAATCGGCTTCCAGGCTCATGTTCAGGGAATCGAAGAGGTCGTCATCCGGGTTGTTTTCGATGTCCAAATCCATCTCGGCGAAGGCCAGATCACTGCTGGTGGAGTCTTCGACATTGTCACGCGGGGCTGTTTCCTCCCTTGCCGCTTCGAAGTCGTTATCGGCGGCGCTAACCACCTCGGTCAGCTCGATAACATGTTCCTCGGCCTGGGGTGATTCCACCACCTCGGTCAGCTCGATGACCGCATCCTCGCCGGCGGCTTGGTTTTCGACCACCTCGGTGAGCTCGATGACATCTTCGTCGGGTGCCCCTGGCGATGCCACGACATCCGTCAATTCGATGATGGATTCGGCATCATCCGGTTCCAGCTTGTCACGCGGGGAGTATTGATCGGTCATGGGACCCTCTTACACATGATGGAATCAATTAGATTGTGCGCCCGTCCTATATATTAAATCGATCGAAAGCTACCACAGGGCAAGGGAAAGTGTCAAGGCAGGGCTGCCGTCGAAAGCATTGCCAAAAAAGCATTTACAGCGCGCCGATACCATTCTATTACTCTGGCATCCAAAAGTACCAAACACGTCATGCCGGACTTGATCCGGCATCCAGTCTTTTCCTGGATTCCGGCTTTCGCCGGAAGGACAACCATTGGGATGTTTAATTGCCATATTAGTAATTAGGACCCATGCGCTATTTTTTTATCGAACCGGAAGATTTGCAACGGCCGCTCGTCACCATTGGTGGCAAGGAAGCCCGCCACATGGGAAAGGTGCTGCGTCTCAAGCCGGGGATGGCGGTCGTTTTGTCCGACGGGCGCGGCATGCAGGGCGAGGCCCGCATCCGGTCGTTGACCCGGGATCAGGTGGTGCTGGAGGTCTTGCGCCGCTTTCCCTCGCGACGCGAGCCGGAGGGTGAATTCGTGGTGGCCCAGGCCATGCTCAAGGACCAGAAGATGGATCTCCTGCTGCGCCAGTTGACCGAGCTGGGCATGACGCGATGGCTGCCGTTCATTTCCGAACGTTCGGTACCCCATCCGGATGATCGTCGGCAGGCTTCACGCGCGGCGCGCTGGGAGCGCATTGCCCGGGAAGCCGTCAAACAATGCCGCCGGGGGCGCGTACCTGAAATAGCGCCGGTGGGCCGGCTCGACGATGTTCTCCGGGAAGGCCGCAATTATGAGAACCGCATCATGTTCTGGGAGGGCGCCCGCCACCCCTTGCCGGTGAATGCGGATAGCGATCCGCACGGCCCCCGGCGGGTGCTGTTGATCGTAGGCCCCGAAGGGGGCTTTTCCGATGAAGAGGCCGCCGCCGCCGAGCAGGCGGGATTCCGTTTGGCAACCCTCGGCCCCCGGATTCTAAGGGCGGAAACGGCAACGATCGCCGCCGGCACCCTGGTTCAGCATCTCTATGGCGACCTGCGCCAGGCGCCGCCTCCCGCCGTCGTTCCGGTTGGTGATGACGAGATCCGCAACCCCTAAAATTGCTTGACAGATCAGCCGGGCTATGAGATAAGCGATTCCGTTTTCAGCGTACCTTTGCTGGCTAATCAGGGTGCGTTGCGAACACAACAAGTGCAGTTCGCCGAGGTAGCTCAGGCGGTAGAGCAGGGGACTGAAAATCCCCGTGTCGGCAGTTCAAATCTGTCCCTCGGCACCATGATATCAAGGACTTAGCTCATGCGGGCTAAGTCCTTTTTATTTGGGGGAAGCAACCGAAAGGCAAAGTTCCGTCTAAATTATTTTTAGAAACGCTCTATGTTCTCTATCTCGATTGCTGAAATGCTTGGCGCGGATATCATAAATCGCCATAATCTTGCAAAACAGTTCGCAGGTTGGTGCGCCGGTCCACATCGAGTTTCTTTCTCAGCGACACTCGCACGTTCTCGACCGACTTGACCCCCATGTTCCGAACTGCAGCGATCTCCCGGCAGGTCATCCCATTCTTGACCATCGCGGCGATGTCCCGTTCGGCCTGGGTGATATCCGGCGGCAGCGTCCTTTTCTTATTCAGCGCCTGCTGAATGGAGGTCACCACGTCCCGCAACTTGTTGCCGAGGTGCTCGACCTCGGCCTGCAGTTCCCGCTCGGTCGTGCTGTCGTACAGGTAGATGAAGACCCCCCAGGGTGCGCCCTGCTCGTCTTTCAAAAGGACGCCCTGGGCCGACATCCAGACAAAGCTGCCGTCTTTGCGGAGAAATTGGCTTACGGCCGATCCATAACCGTTTGCCATAAATTCCGGGGTGAAGAGCGTGGTAAAGGGCGGCGGGGCGATGTCCCGGATATTCGATGCCCTCCAGGGTATTCATGGCCGAGTATGCTGCCGTGGCACTGTCATTGGCCATAAAGATTTTGCCGTCCATGTCGATCGACCACGATGGCGTGCGTCGAGTGATTGGCCAGGGCGTTCTGGTTGGCGATTGGCGTTGGGGATCTTGTTCCAGTCGATCATGGGTGTACCCTTCCTAAAGATTCTCTGGTAATGCCCGATAAAGAATACCTGGGTTGAAATGGGAAATTATAACAAATTATGTCAAGAAAAATATAATAATAATGTGGGTTTGGGATGGGGTGACCATGGGTTGACGTGGGTTCGGATTGGGGATAGGGACAATCAAATCAGGAGAAGCGTATAGGCAAATTTTTAACAGATAAAATTAAGGCGGCTTATAAACGACCAAGGTTCAAGGCGGGCAAGTTCCGAGAAGAACGAAGCATATTGGATACGCTTGCGCAGTGACGAGGAAAGCAGCCCAACACCGAAATTCGGCGTATTGTACGCATCCGCCAAGGCCAATCTGTTGAGAGACGAGGACGGAAAGCCACGGATCTTATAGAGACCGCCGGGTTGCAACTGAATTTCTTGAAACCCGGGAAGCTGATTGGCTCCCCGGTTTTGTCGTTAATAGGGCGAAAACATAGCGGATTTGGACCAAGGGTTGCCGAGCGGCGATGGTAGTTCCACCAATTCAAAGTGAAATAATAAGGAGGGCGGAAAGATGCAAAAATTTCAACCATGATCCTGCTGACAGTAGCGCTTGCTGTCCTGACAGGGTGTGCCATCCAGTATACCAATTCGCGTGTGCTGCCTGATGGTGTGATCAGCCAGGAAAAAACTTATTACGTTGTTCGGCATGAGAAAGACACCCGCCAGATCGACCTGATCACGCCGATGAAATGAAGGCCATGGGCCTACACAAGACCGGCTTCGGGAATAGAGCGTGATATGCCTGCAGACACCGATGTGGTTGTACTTTATAAAACCGGTGGATGTGGGACATGACGAACTATTTGCTAATGCTGAAAGTTCAGTTTCGGGATCCGGCAAATAATATCCTGATAACACAGGGGCAATCAGTCCGAACCAGCCTGGCTCGCAAATCGGTTGAGGGAATGGTGCAAGAAACACTTGTGGCAATTTCAACTACAAAGCAGAGGAGGTTTAAGATGGGCGGAATTATGACGGTAACCTTGCTGCTGGGCCTTGCTGTCGGCATTTCGGGCTGTACCCTCGCCTACCAACCCCCTCTGGATATTCCCGCAGCGCCTTATGTTTTCCAAGGCACAGGAGGGGCTTTCGACCCGATCCGCATCGAGGATGCAACCGACCCGGAAACGGTTATTCCCAGCAGGGGAGGGACTTCACGTTCAAGGCCAAACTGTCCGAATACGGGGCCGCGGTGGCGGCCTCCCTCGAGCGGGAACTCACAAAGAATGGGTTTCGCGTTACAGAGGATGCTTCAAAAGTGATCCAGATCGATGTCATTGACGTTGCAATGGCGTACCCCCAAGAAATACCGATGCGACATTAACCTTACGGTTGGTGTCGGGGAAAAAAGAATTGGCATCGCCACGGAATCGGAGGCCAGCGCACTCTACGACGAAACTATCGATGCTGCGATTGCCGATGCCGTCCGGAGGATAATCAGTAACGAAGAGGTGGTAACGTTTCTCACGAGCAAACCGTAACATCCAGCGAAATTCTGGGGCCTCGATTCAAAACCCTACCAAAGATACAGTTGGGTTGCCGTTCGAGGCTACCGAGTTTTCTGATAGACGGAGGGAACATGCGAAACCTGATAATAGCTGCATGCTTGCTGCTGCTGGTCGGCTGCGCAGACTCACAATATGATTCCGGACGCGAAATACGCGCAAACCAAGCTTTCCACTGAAGGAACGGCCTATATTTCTCGGCCGGCGGACGGGCGCTATGGCGAAATTCATTCAATAGCTCAGGGGCTATGGTGGCCCAGGCGCTCCAGGCCGCGCTGCTCGACCATCTGACGCAGGTCGATATCGGTCCCGGCGAAGAAAACTACGCCACAGCGCTTCAATCAGCCCGGAGGTTGATACACATACCTCTTTTTTTCCCGACCATCACGCACTGGGAAGACCGTGCCACCGAATGGTCAGGTATTCCGGATCAAATAGCTGTCAAATTAATGGTGATCGATTCAGGTTCAGGCGGAACGCTTCGTCCGCAAACATTGATGGCAAGAGCGGCTGGGCAACCTTAGGCGGGGATCATCCCCAGGATCTGCTGCCTAAGCCCACTCAAGAATATGTCGACCAGCTCTTCCCGCAATAGGGGAGAGGCGGCATCACGCAAAGGCGCAAAGCACGCAAAGAAAAGCAAACTTATAAGGTTTTCTTGGCCATCGGCCAAAGCAAGTCGTTTCCTTTTCTGGAATTTTCCCAAATCAGAAATTGAAATATCTGTTCTTGAGCCGTTCTTGGCGTCTTGCTTGAGTCGAAGATTTTTAGATTTTCAGACATTTTTAAGACTTAGTTTATAAAATATACAATTTGCATAAATAATCTATGCAAAATATGAAAAATTTAAACAAATAGTTTGCTAAATCTTCTTTTTGCATATATAAACTATGCAAAGATTGGATTGTGTAAACTATGGCACTCAAATCGGAACACTCCTTGGATCAATGTCTGCCGGATGGGCAGTTGGTGAACCGTGCTTGGTTGCAGGCGCGTGGTTTCGATCGTCCCCGGATAGACTACTATATACGGGCCGGCAAACTGGAAGCCGTCGCCCATGGCGTCTACCGGAGGCCGGGGCCACCGCTCAAATGGGAGCACGTGGTCTATTCTTTAAACGAGATGGGCTTTCCCGTGCGCGTGGGAGGCCGTAGCGCTTTGGAGCTGCAAGGGCTGGCGCACTATCTGCCGGCCGGTGATCTTCAGCGCATCGACCTCTATGTCACAAACCCGGTGCCGGGCTGGGTAGCGTCTTTCCCGGGAACTTTCCGATTCGTGATCCATACCCGGCGCTTGTTTGAACCCTTATCTGAAGCGGCCGTACACACGCGACCTTTCGGGGCATGGGATTGGCCTATCCCCTTTAGCACACCCGAACTGGCTGTGCTGGAACTGCTGGCCGGGGTGGGGGATGCCGCCGCATTCGCAATGGCGGACAAGTTTTTCGAATCGGCCGTCAATCTGCGGCCGGCGCTTCTTCGCACCTTGCTGCGCGCCTGCACCCAGGTCAAGGCCAAGCGTCTGTTCTTGTGGTTCAGCGAGCGCCACGCGCATGCATGGTACCAGGGCCTCGAAACGCGCGACATCGATTTGGGGCGCGGCAAGAGGATGTTGGTCAAGGGCGGGGCCTACAACGCAACTTATCAAATAACGGTTCCCCGAGAAATGGCGGCTGATCGTGAACCATCCCTTTACTGAACAAGTGCGTTTGCTGGTGGCGCTGCTGCCCCGTGTGGCCAAGCAGGAATGCTTCGCCCTGAAGGGTGGTACGGCCATCAACCTGTTTTTAAGGGACATGCCGCGCCTGTCCGTCGATATCGATCTGGCCTACCTGCCTGCAGGGGATATCGCCCAGAAACTCGCTATGTCACCACCAAACCAAGAATATCAATGGATGGGGTCTGACCGAAGATTAGCTGGCTCATTTGACGATACCTCTTCAAAGTCCGTGAAACGATTCTATCGGACGGGGAGTTGTTATGAAACTTGAGGAATTTGTCGCCGGGCAATTACAGCCACGTTATCAGTACAAAAGTTTCGAGCCCGTCCTGGTCAATCACGTGTGGGTTTGGGAAGATGCCATAATTAATACCTTGTTGGAGAAAGCCAATCGAGCCCTTGGGGAATTGAACGCCTTTTCACTGATTGTGCCTGATATCGATCTTTTCATCGAGATGCATGTGGTCAAGGAGGCTCAGACCTCAAGTCGAATCGAAGGTACTCGGACGGGTATGGACGAGGCGCTGATGCGGGAAGAGCAGATCCTGCCGGAAAAGCGCGATGACTGGCGCGAAGTGCGAAACTATATCGATGCCTTGAACACCGCCATTGACGAACTCAGGGTGTTGCCGCTTTCAAATCGCCTGCTCAAACAGACCCATGCCATCCTGATGCGTGGTGTTCGCGGCGAACACAAACAACCCGGCGCGTTTAGAACCAGCCAAAATTGGATCGGTGGTTCCAACCTTGCCGATGCCGCCTTTATTCCGCCCCACCATGAAAACGTTCCCGACCTGATGAGCGATCTGGAAAAATTCTGGCATAATGAGGAGATCGATGTGCCCCATTTGGTGCGGGCCGCGATCAGTCACTATCAGTTCGAAACAATTCATCCTTTTTTGGATGGCAATGGTCGAATTGGGCGCTTGTTGATCACGCTTTATCTGATCAGCCACGGTCTGTTAGCCGAGCCGTCGCTTTACCTGTCAGATTTTTTCGAACGCAATCGGGCGAGTTACTACGATGCGCTCACGCGCGTAAGGGCTGGCAATGATTTGATCCACTGGGTTCGTTTTTTTCTTAACGGTGTGGCGCAAACGGCAATCAAGGGACGGGATGTGTTCCGTCAGATACTTACCCTGCGGACCGAAGTGGAGCAGGCGGTGCTGAGCCTTGGCAAGCGGGCCCATAGCGCGCGGCTGGCGTTAAACCTGTTTTACCGTAAGCCCATCATCAATGCGGCGGATTTGGAAGAGGCCCTGACTATCACGACCCCCACAGCCAACGCCCTGATAAAAGCATTGGTCGAATTGGGGATTCTGGTAGAAATCACCGGCCAGCAGCGCTGGCGGTCATATGCCTTCGAACGTTATCTTAGGCTCTTTTTAAGTTAAAGAAAATTCTTAAAGTTTAACTTAGCTATAAAATAAATAAAGATTCTAAAATGTTGTATGTTTCTGAAATCTGGTTTTTCATGGCCTCCGGCCAAAACAAGTCGTTTCAATTTATGAATTTGTCCAAATCAGAAATTGAAATATCTGTTCTTAAGCCGTTCTTGGCGTCTTAGCGGCTTTGCGTGAGAAAAGCTTTTTGGTTTTTATTTGCTGCCTCTGCGTGAGTGAAGATCCAGGTTGTCCCATGTTTTATTGACTTGTCGTTAAATTAGGGGTAAATTGTCCCATAAATTAACAATTCATCAAATATATGGGACAAACCATTGATCATCCAGGGCATCCTCGATGAGAATCGCCAACTCTACCAGTCTCAGTACGACGAGGTGGTGGGCCGGCTTCTCCATATCCCCAAGGGATCCCTGCGGCGGCTGACGCGCGGCGGTGCGGAATACGTCTACCTGCGCCGCTACCTCGCAGGCCGGGGTTACGAGGATGTCTATCTCGGCCCGGCCGCGGACCGGCGTGTAAACCAGATGACCACGTTCGTGGAAGAGCGCCCCCAACGCGTGGCCGAGCGACGGTCCGTCGTGGAGGCCCTCAAAGCTCTGGGAGTAAGGCGCGTGGAACTCCAGGCAAAAGGTTATCACCACATTCTGGGCAAGCTCATGGCGGCCTTCGAAGCGGCCGGCCTCTGGGATCAGGGCCTGATGCTGATCGGTTCCTGGTGCTTCAATGTCTACGTGCAGGCCTTCGGCGTGGCCTTTTATCCCCTGCGGACCATGGATTTCGACTTTGCCCTGCGCATTCCCTATCGCGGCGACAAGACCGACGTGGATGCCCTCCTGCGCGAACCTGGGTTTCACGGCCCGGGTGGATGCGGCCTATGGCAAGATCGACTACGTGCTCCCCGGGGTGGGCATGGTGGAAGTCTTTATCGACCGGGAGCAGGCCACGGGCGAGGCCGTGGCAGCGGTGCGGGAAAACCTGGCCCTGGTCCCGGCCCCTGTCGCCAACCTCAAGATCCTGATCGACAATCCGGTCACCGCCAAGGTCCACGGGGTTCACAAGGCGGTCACCCTGCCGTCCATGCCGGCCTTTTTCGTGCACCGCCTCATCACGGCCCGCTTCGGCGAATACCGCGATGCGATCCTTTATCCGGAGAAGATCAGGAAGGATCTCAAACAGGCGGCCCTGGTGGCGGTTCGCGTCGAGGGCGACGAAGACCTGGTCGCGCAGTTGATAAGCATCGTAAACGGTTTAACGCAAGATCTCAGGGAAAAGATGCGCCGGAGCGCTGCCGAAGCCGAGGATTTTGTCCAGGCCCTGGATCTGACGGACGACGATGCCGCGCGCATCCAATCCATGGCTCAAAAGGCCCTGGTATGAAAAAACGGGTTTCACGCAAAGCCGCAAAGCTCGCAAAGAAAAACGAAACTTAAAATTTTTTTGGGCCAAGGGCCGAAGCAAATCGTTTCAATTTATGGAATTCATCCAAATTCAGAAAAAGAAGATGTCTGTTCTTAAGCAGTTCTTAGCGTCTTAGCGGCTTTGCGTGAGGAACGTTATTTATTTTTAGCTGTTCTGGTGCCTTCGCGTGAAGCAGAAAATACGAGAATATGCTATTCAAATAAAGGCATTCGAGGCAGGAATGAAGCAGGTTAAAAAGTTAAGGGTGGCGTGACTCAGGATACCGTTCTGAAGCGCAACTTCAAGCGAGATGATAAAACATGGATACGGTAGGTTTTAATCCCAAATTCACGATCACCAACCGTATGACTTCCGCCATCACCCGCATTGAGCGGGCGCGGGGGTTCTTGGAAGCGGCGCAACTTTCCGCCGACTGGGTGCGGGAGATGGGCCAGCGGGCGTTAATTTTAGAGGCCCATCATACCACCCATATCGAAGGCACCCGGCTCACGCTGGATCAAGTCGAACGATTGTGGAAAGGCGAGGCGGTGCCGGAGGCTGATCCGGACGATACGCGGGAGCTGCTCAACTACCGCTCGGCCTTCGCGTTCGTCTCCGAATGCCTGGACAGCGGCGACCCGATTACCGAGGGGATGATCCGTGAGATTCACCGTAAGTTGGTGGAAGGGGTGCGCGGCGGCAGTGCCGCCCCCGGCGAGTACCGGCGTGTCCAGAATTATGTGGTCAACGCCTCCAACGGGAGAGTGCTCTATACGCCGCCTACGGCGGTGGAGATACCGGTGATGATGTCGGATCTGGTCAAGTGGCTGAACGGCGAACGGGATATCCACCCGGTGTTGGTGAGCGGCATAGCCCAGTTCCAGCTGGTGCACATCCACCCCTTTCTGGACGGCAACGGACGCACCTCGCGACTACTCTCAACGCTCTGTCTCTACAAGGCGGGGTACGACTTCAAGCGCCTGTTCACCATCAGCGAATACTATGACCGCGACCGGCCGACCTTTTACAAGTCGATTCAAAGTGTGCGCGAAAACAATATGGACATGACCGGCTGGCTCGATTACTTCATCACCGGCCTGGAAACCCAGATGATCGAGGTGCGCGATCGCGGCGCGCAGGTCATCCGCCGGGATGTGCTGGCCAAAAAACACAATCTTACTGATCGCCAGGTAAAAGCGATTGGCCACATTCTTGAAAAGGGTAATCTGACCATCCAGTATTTCGAGCGCCTGTGCCCCGATGTCAACCGCCGTTCCTTGCAGCGCGACCTGAAGGCAATGGTGGATTTGGATCTTTTAACTTCAGAGGGGGCGACCAACAAGCTGGTTTACCGGCTGAAGCCGGTTGATTAAACTTACGACAATCATACGACAATCTTGCGACACAGCTTGCGACAACTTGCGACACTTATCGCGACACGGCTCTGACGTGCGCCATGCGAGTGATATCATTACACCGAAGGAAACCAGAAAAGCGTATATCTCACGCAAAGAACGCAAAGAAATGCAACTTCAAGTATCACGCAAAGCCGCAAAGCTCGCAAAGGAAAGCATTTAGTAAGAATTTCTTGGCCTCCGGCCAACGTAAATCATTTCAATTTCTGGATTTTACCAAATCAGAAATTGAAATATTTGTTCTTGAGCAGTTCTTGGCGTCTTAGCGGCTTTGTGTGAGATAAAGGGGTCATAAAGGGGTCAAGTCTACATTTGACCGTTGCACCCTTTACTGATACACTGAGGCCATGTCACGACCACTGCGGATAGAATATCCTGGCGCATGGTACCATGTCATGAACCGGGGGAGACGGTTCGAGTCCATTTTATCAGATGAACAGGATTACGTGCTATTTATCGATCTTCTGATTGAAATATCAGAAATGTGGAACGCACGCATCGCAGCTTACTGTCTGATGCCCAACCATTATCATCTCCTTGTCCAGACCCCCGACGGCAACCTATCCAGATGCATGCGGCACCTGAACAGCGTATATACCCAGAGGTACAATCGAAGCCATAAATACGACGGGTCCCTTTTCAGGGGCCGCTATAAGTCGATCCTCGTTTCCGACGACGGCTATCTGCTCCAGTTGATAAGATACATCCATCGCAATCCATTGCGTGCCGGTATTGTCCGTGAAATGCAGAAATATCCCTGGAGCAGCTACAAAGGCTATCTGTCTAATGCCAAGAAATGGGATTGGCTGAATAAAGACACCATTTTTAACATGATTAGCCCAACAAAGAGTGATCAGCGCAAAGCATTTATAGCGTTTATGCAGCTGGAAGATACACCGGAGGTCACCCGGATGTTTTCCAAAAAGAACTTGCCGTCCCTATTTGGTCCTGAGAATTTTATCGCTCAGATTAGAGAACGGTATTATCTCAGGAAAACCAGCTACGAAGTTCCGGAATCCAGGCGGCTGGCACCCGACGCCGATGCGGTCATTCGCGCGGTTTGCGAGCATTATAACGTAGGCTTTGATGATTTATTGATTTCCCGCCGAGGTCATTTTAATACGCCACGAAATGTTGCTATCTATTTGTTACGTCACCTCCGGGGCGATGATCTAAACAGCATAAAAGATGCATTTCAGATCAAGACTTACAGCACAGTGAGCAGCATCGTTCAAAAAACGGCCCATCTGAAATCAACGAACAGAAAAATTCGTAAGGACATTCAGTCAATCAAAAATAGAATATGGAGACGAAGACGCCGCC
>CAWKLN010000024.1:0-139354 GCA_963850465.1 uncultured delta proteobacterium | reverse complement strand
CAGGAGGTGTCGCTTCGGGTTCCGGTGCCGGGATGAATTCCAGAATGCCCTCTTCGGGCGTTTCCTGTAAAGCGGTTCATTCTTGCTTCCGTAAGGCGCTTCCAGTGACCAGCGGTCCTCGCTGCCGGACCAGATTTCAGTGGCGTCCATGCTGGGGATTTCCTGGCTGCGAATGACCACCGGGGTGATGACCATCAAGACATCTCTCTTCGTGCCCTGTTCATCCCGGTTGGTGAACATGCTGCCAATCGCGGGGAAATCACCAATTCCAGGAATTTTTCGAATTGTGCTGCGTTCGTCGTCCTGGATCATACCTCCGATAATGATTGTTTCGCTGTCCCGCAGGGTCAGCACGCTCTGGGCGGTGCGGGTGCGAATGGGGATCTGTGGGTTATCAGGGTCAGAGCTTATGTTTTCGCCCAGAGCGCTGACTTCCAACAGGAGTTTGAGGGTCACCTCGTCATTTATGTTGATGACCGGCAAGACCTCCATTTTGACGCCCACATCGGTGTATTGGAAGTCTTGCGTAGTATCCCCGGTAGTGGAGTCGATCCGCCGGTTGACGATCAGCGGAACGCGTTCGCCCAACAAAATCGAAGCCTTTTCGGCGTTTTTCACCCTTAGCTTCGGTTTGGCCAGAATTCGGGTGTCACCATCCTGTTTCAGCAGATTGAGGGTCGCCGAAGGCGTCGATAGAATAAGATCCTTGGTGGAGATGCGCTTCAGGGAATAGAGGGAAATATTGTTGACAAAACTGGTATCTTCGCTCACCTCGTCTCCGGGTGCACCGATACCGAAGGTCAGACTCTCCGAAAAGGTCAGGCCGATGTTTTCCTGCAGGGAGCGCGTGACTTCCAGGAATTCCACATCCAGCAGCACCTCGGCCGGCGAGCCGTCATTGGCCTGGAGGATCTTGCCGGCAATCTGGATCACCTCCTGGCTTCCCCGAATGACCACGGCGTTCATATTTTCGTTGGCAATAATGTCCTTGCTTTTGAGCATTTTGGACAACAGGCCGACCGCCTGTTTGGCTTCCAGGTTGGACAAGTAAAACGTCTTGATCTGCAGGTCCTCGTATTCCTTGGCCTTCTGGGGGCTGTCGGGATAGATGATCATGGTCTTGTCATTGACAATGATCGAATTCAAGTCATTGGAGCGCAGCAGAACGTCCACAAAGCGATCGAAGGAGACGTCCGTCATGAACATGGTTACCTTGTTGTTCTGGACGTCCTTGTCGAAGATGAAATTGATCCCCGACAGTTTGGTCAGGACTTCGAAAACGTTGATGATGGGGGTGTTTTTGAATTTGAAGGACACCGGCGCGTCGGATTGTCCGTTTATCTTGTAGGTCCCGGTGTCGACATCTTTTTTGCGGTAATAGCTCAGGGCTTTGCGCGCCGGTTCGAAATCCGGATCGAGATCAACGGCCTTTTCAAATGCCTGTCGCGCCGGAATGAATTTTTCGGTTTTAAGGTAATTCTGTCCCTGCTTAAAATAATGGCGGGCATCCATTAGGCGCCGGGTCTTTTGCTTCGACTCGGCCGCCTTTATATTGGATGGGTTCATGGCCATGCTGATGCGGAACTCGTTGATGGCCTCATTAAATAATTCCTGCGCCAGGTAGGATTCGCCTTTGAGCTGATGCATGCGGGAAGACTCGAATTTCGAGCGCCTCAACATCAGGTTGATCTCGGTGTTTTCAGGGTCTTCATCGTGCGCTTTCTGGAAGAAGCGCACGCTGTTGTCCCACTCACCGGCGTTCGCGTACTTATGGCCCTGGCGAAGATATTTATAGGTATCGGTCGCACAACTGCCCGCGACCATGAGGGCCAACATGCAGGCCCAGCAGGCAACCAAAGCGCTGCAGATGTTTTATTGGTTTGGTGTTCAGCATGGTTGATAGCTCAATGCGTTCTTTATGACAAAATTCATAATAATTTCTATAGCATGAAAATAAACGGAACTCCAGACGGGCATCAAAGTTCGTCGAAATTGACTTTCAAGGGCGTCGAAAGGCCCTCCGCCGATATGGTGGCCGATTTTTCAGTAACTTCGATGATTTCATATTTACCGTCAATACGATCCCCACGGCTGACCACCAGGACCTGTTTGCCTCGTTCTAAAAAGAGGTAGATTTTTTTCCCGTGTTGATAAGAGCCAAAGGCTTTGAATCGTTGGAAATGCTCCTGTATATTCTCACGATCACTCTTGGGGCGGGGTTTCGGTGCTGGCGCCTTGGGTTTCATATTTTCTTCACCGGCGGGCTTGGAGGCGCTTGGCGGCCGAAACAGGTCACGCTGAATGGTGACGCTGCTTTGGGGTGGTGAACGAAAAAGATCCAGTCGTACCTGAGCCTGATGCGGCGCGGCGCCGGGGGCTTTAACAGAGGCGACCTTCGTCGCGCGGGCATAGGTCAGCCGATCGACGGTTTCCTGTTCAAAAGGATTCGTCAGGCGGTAGGCCAGGGCAATGGCCAGTGTGACAAGCAATCCCAGTAGTATTTTTTCCTTTTGGTTCATACTTTAAATGGTCAGTTTATTGTTTTGACGGTCTATTGTCATCCCTGAAATATGCCGCCAGATCGATGCCCATTTCAAGTGGTTTTTCACCGTCCGGCTGCCGCAATTCTAACCGGCGGATACAGAACAGACCCTGCATGGCCTGAAGCTCGCCGATGAAACGCTTGAAATCGGCGTATTGTCCGGTCGTCTCGAACGTCGTCGAGAACCGAACGAGGTTTTCATCTTTGACCGGATCGGATCGAAACGAGAGGTCTTCGGAGGCCAGTCGGTAGCGAGTAAGAATCTGCTTCAGTTGCTGAATGCGCTCCGGGAATTGTATCTTGCCGGGAAGGCTCTCTTCGAAAGCCGTCCATGCCTGTAGCATGGATTGGAATTGGTCGATTTCCGCCTGCAATTTGCGTAGCTCGGATACTTTTTTACGTTCCGCCTGAAATTGGTTTTGAAGTTGTCCGATTTTACCGGATTCTGCGGCAATGTAAAAAAAATAAAAGAGCACGTTGACCAACAATAAGGCGCCACAAATGATCCAGAAAAGGCGATAAGATTTTATGATGTCAAGCAGTCGGCCACGCGATTTCATGGTTCACCTTTACCGGGCATTTCCGGTTTTTGTCTCTGCCAGCGTTATCCAAAGTCCGCCGTAGGTTTCTTCGGGGAAAATCGCCTTGAGGTTCAACCCGCAGATCATTTCAAACTGCATGGCACCGTTTCCGACGGTTCCCCTTTTGTTTTGACGGACCGTCGCCGAAATCCATATTTTCAAGCACGACCGACTGGAACAGTTCGGATTTTTCCAGGGCATCCTGAAAGCGCGCTATCGGTTCAACGGATGGCGTATGGCCGGTAATGCGAATCGTCTTCAGGTCGGCGTCGGGAAGAAAACGATCGAGAACGACCTGGGGGGGAATGGCCTTTTCCAACGCCTCCAGGATATTGATCCATGGGAAAATGTCCAACGCAATGAGATAGTTGGCGTGCCGGCTGCGGTTTTGCAGCGCGACCGCCGCCTTGGGGTCAAATTCAGGGCCGTTTTGATCCAAAGACGTCAATGCCTTGGCCTGTTGCTGCAGGTTTTCGATTTTGGACAAGTAATCGGACCGCGCGCTATACGTTTGGAAACCGTTTACCATGTTGAATAATGTGAAGATGGCCAGCAGCAATGCTGCCGTGCCCAGCACCGTATAAATGATGCGGCGATCCACATGATCGTGGGTGCTTAAATTAATCTGGTTAAATTCCATGTTTTCCCATGAGCCGGATTCGTAAAACGCCCGATATCGGCGTTACGCGAATCCCTCGTCACTGCGGCGTACTTTACGTACGCCTCATTCCTCGAGATTCGCAAGCCTTGATCTCGAACGTTTTACGAATCCGACTGGAACGCGTTGACCAAAATTTCATTTTTTACCTTCGTTAGAAATTGAGGTATAATTATACTAATTCCAAGACGCATTTTTATTTTGCCAAACTTTGGGCGGCCCCGAGGGCCGAAGCGAAAGACGACAATTTCAATCGTTCCATTGGTTGCGATAGATCGAACTCGGATGCGATCAATTCTTCCTCGCCCAGGATGTCGAGTTTGATGTCGATCAGGTTGCTCAACACTTCCTTGAGTTCGGTATGATACCCGACCTGACTGCCGACGCTCAAGCGTTCGATACGTTTTCCAGGACTGGATTCCAGGTAATGCTGCATGGTCAGATCCACGTCCTGGAAAAACTGTAGATCGGAAAAACCCCGTTTGACACCGTGGAAGAAGATCAACCGCGCGTTTTCGAATACCAGAAAACTGAAATAATTTTCAAACAACCCGAGAAAAGCGTGGGTCCCTTTGCGCGGCAGGTTGGGGGAGAAAAAATTAAACAAGTTGACCCCTGCCGGCCGCACCACGCGCGTGTCCACGTTCAACTGAGCCAAAAGGTCTTCGTATTGCCGGATGACATCCTTCATGGCGATCGTGACCAAAAGGTGGGTCATGCCGGAGGCATCGCTACCGGTGACCTGGTAAGAGACTTTGGTGTTTTCAATAGGGAAATGAAACGATTTTTCCAGACTCCAGGAGATCAATTTTTCAATCTCCGTTCTTGAATCCGGCAGTTTCGGGTATCCCCGAATGATGATACGCACGATTTCACTGGGCAGCGACAGGCCTACAGTGCGCGAGGTTTCCTCGAATTCGGTCAGCAGCCGCTGGACAGCTTCCAGGAAGAACTCGGGTTCAATAACGTTGAGGCTTTTGAAAGAGGGTTTGATGGTTCCCTCCGGCAGGGGAATGCTGGCGCCTCTGACCAATCGCCATGTTTTGCCGGACTTCTCCACGATAGCCATCCGGATGGCGGTCGGCGCGATTTCTATGCCGGTGAACCGTTTGGTAAAGGTAAACGCCATCAGCCGTCCGCCTCGACAAAGGTGACCCGGTTGGCCTCCCGGAGGGTCGTGACACCGTTGAAAACCTCCTGCAGCGCCGCGCGTCTCAGGAAAACAGTCCCGGATTCACGGGCTTTCTGTTTGATGGCGGTAATGCGTGAGCGCGACATGAACAACTCCCGCATTTCGTCGTCCATTTCCATGATTTCAATGACCGCTTTGCGCCCGCGGTATCCTGTCCCCTGGCAGCGTTGGCACCCTTTGGCCGCGTAGAATGTATATCCCTTGACGAGTTTGGGTGTCAGTCCGGATTCCATGAGTTCGGCTTCATCGGGACGGTGCGCGGTCTTGCACTCGCACAGGGTTCGGATCAGGCGTTGCGAGGCAATGCAATTGAGGGCCGCCATCAGGTTCTCGGTCTGGATGCCCATATGCATGAAACGGTTGATGACATCAAAGGAGCGGTTGGCGTGAACCGTGGTAAATACCATGTGCCCGGTTAGGGCGGATTGGAGGGCGATCTGGGCGGTCTCGGGGTCCCGGATTTCACCTACCAAGATCTTGTCCGGGTCGTGTCGCAGGATCGAACGCAATCCTTTGGCAAAGGTCAATCCCTTTTTTTCGTTGACCGGAATCTGAACAATGCCTTCCAGCTGGTATTCGACCGGATCCTCAATGGTGATGATCTTGGTGTCTTTGCTGTTGATTTCAGACAGGGCGCCGTAAAGGGTGGTGGTCTTGCCGCTGCCGGTCGGTCCCGTCATCAGAAACATACCATAGGGGGCATGGATCATGCGACGAATACGCAGCAATTCATACTCGGCAAACCCGATGCTGTTGAGTCGGAATGAGCCTTCGCGGCCTGCGATGCTTTCCCGGTCAAGAATACGAATGACGGCGTCTTCGCCGAAAATGGTCGGCAAGATGGAGATTCGGAAATCAATATAGCGATCCGATACATTCAGTTTGAACCGCCCGTCCTGGGGGACACGTTTCTCGGAGATATCGAGTTCGGACATCACTTTAATGCGGGAAATGATGGGGCTCTGATGTTTGGCATCGATGGGATTGGTGGCCTGATGCAGCATACCGTTGATCCGGTAGCGGATAATGATCCCCTTGCCTGTGGTTTCGACATGAATATCGCTGGCCCGTTTGTTGATGGCATCCAGAATGGTGGAATCCACCAGTTTGACGATGGGGCTTTCCTCGGAAGACACTTTTTCGGCACTGAGGGTGTATTCCCCCTGGTCGGATTCTTTGACCACCGACAGCCGCATGTCGTCCGATGAACTGTCGATCATGTTGCGGGAAGTTTTGATTCGGTTAATCGCGTTTTTGATATTGCGATTGCTGGCAACGACGGCGGAGATTTCCATGTCCGTCAGCATTTCCAACTCGTCGACGAGCTTGAGCAGGTTCTTGGGCTCGGCCATGGCAATGGTGAGTTGTTCGCCGGATTTTTGGTAGGGAACGAATTTATAGCGTTCCATCAGGTCCACGGGCACCAGATTGGATAATTGCTCCGGAACGGAACTGTTCAGCTTAACGTAACGATAAGAGAATTGGGCGGCAATGATTTGCGCCAGATCTTCTTCATCGATCAGGTCTTCCTCAAGGCAAAGCTGTCCGATCATCTGCTTAGAAATATTTTTCTTCGACAGGATATACTTCAGATCATCCTGAGTCATGAAGCCGAGCTTCAGGGCCCAGTCGCCGAAGCGAAGTTGGCGGTATGCTTTGGGCGGCATGATTCTTTTCTTCGAGCGCTTAGTATTGAGCTAAACCCTCCACCTCTGGTGGAGGACCCGGAGAGGTTCGACCGATCCGGGGTGTTTTTCTGAAATAGTTTCTTCATTTTCTGTCACGTGACAGAAAACGAAGCAAAAGAAAACGCCCGTGTCCCGCTTAATCCTGTGCGTCGCCGTTGCGGCCGGAGCACGCGGAAACTCGCCCGCCTTACGGCGAGCTCAAACAGTCCGCGCGCTTTTTCCCGTCCGCCCCGTCGATGCTCGGCGCGGGACAAAGGGAAATAAAAAGACATAAGCTCATAGACAATTTCCAAGCCCCCTTCGAGGGGACGACCTGAGGCCTCCTGCTTTGTGGGAGGCGTCTCACTGTCCTTGATTGTAAAACTTTTCTATCGGACACAGATTAGCACTGATACACACAGATAAAAACACTGAATTAATAAAATATCATCGACAAGAAATTTTATCTCTCTGCCCCTCATGGGGGAGCATCCTTGACCTTATTCATTTACTGTATCGTACCGGCCAGCTGAAAGATGGGCATATACATGGCAAGCACCATAAACCCGATCAACAGACCCATGATAATCATGAGCGCCGGCTCGATGGCCGATGAAATAAGGGACAGCATGACATCGACTTCGTCGTCGTAGAAATCGGCAGCGTCGATAAGGACCTGCTCCAACTCACCACCGCCTTCCCCCGCGGCAATCATCCGTATGGCTAAGTGGGGGAAGGACTCCGTTTCTTCGAGGGCTTCCGAAAAACCCAATCCCTCTGTGATACGGCGAACGACCTGGATGAGTTTGTCCCTTAGAAACAGATTATTCAAGGTCCCCGCTGCGATGCGCACAGACTCGATCAGTGGCGCTCCGGCGGTCAACACCATGGCGACGGTGCGCAAAAAAAGTGCCGTGGCAAAACTGATATAAAGTCGGCCCAGATAGGGCACCTTTAGGAGCCATTGATCCATATGGATTCGCAAGGATTCCCTGCGCGCGGCGTGTGCCCAGCCGGCGACAATTAGTATTCCGAGAATGCATAGGTATAAAAAATGGTCTTTGATGCCGTTGCTGACATTGATTAGCACCAGGGTGATGGTCGGCAGCTGGGTACCGCTCTCGAAATAGGTTTTTGTAAAAGACGGCACGACATAGATCAATAATAAAAACAGTACCGCAATGGATGTGGTCACGAGAATCAACGGATAAACCGAGGCCGAAATCAATTTGCGCTGCAAAGCCATCTTCTGCTTCAAATAGGCTACATGCTTGATGAGTGCTTCAGGGATGCTGCCGCTTTTCTCGCCTGCCTGCAGAGAGGAGATATACAGCCTCGAAAAAATACGGGGGTACTTGGCAAAGGCGTCGGAAAGGGATTCGCCGGTGGATACATCGTATCGGACTTGCTGAAGAATATTGTTCAGCTCGGACGGCTCGCTTTTCTCGATGATCGCGTCCAACGCACTGACAATGGGCATCCCGGCCCGAATAAGCACGGCAAATTCCTTGTTAAATGAAAAAAAATCACGGATTTTGAATTTTTTGGATCGGGTCTCGCCACCCAGCGGCAATCGCAAACGATCTTCCCGCCTAATGCGATAAACGAAGTGGCCGTCTTTTTCCAAACGCCATTTAAGATCGTCCCGGGAGTCGGCGGCAATCGTTTTTTTAACGTAATTCCCTTCGGGCGTCATATATTTGCATCGGTAGGACGGCATAAAACTAAAATCTTCCGAGTTTGTTTATGGTCGATCATATTGATCTAAGCCACCCACCTCTGGTGGAGGACCCTGAAAGGTATTACCGTTCCGTTGAGTCCTTTGTTGTCGGCTTGTTACGTTCTCTTGAAATAAACGTTACCAAAACAAACCGCCCATGTCCCGTGTTGCTATGCACTGCCCTTCGCATCGCCGACACAGCCGGCGCACGCGGAAATGCGCCCGCCTGCGGCGTGCTCAGACAGTCCGCGCGCTTTTTCCGTCCCCTTCGTCGATGCGCGGTGCGCGACAAATAAGACAGAACTAAACCCCTTTCAGCTTATTTAGGCCTTTCTTTGGCGGGGCGACCTGAGTCCTCTCGTTTTGCGGGAGGGGACGCACTGTGTGAAGCAACACCCATTTTAGTGAAAAATATTCGGAATTTCTATGGGTTACCTTTGCCCTCTATGCGATCTTAAAGTACAAAAACACCGGGAAGTCAATATTTGACAATTATTTCTGTAGGTTTGGCGCCGATGGATAGCTATTTGTCATCGGGTGACATAAGTTGGAATCGAGGCGCTGGTTGCGCCAACAAGCCTGTCCGCAAGCTTAAAGATAGTCACACGTATGTTCGCTTCAGGAATACTGATTTTATATCCTGGCCAAAATCGCTTTAAGGGTTGGCGGTGAGGCGGGCTTTTATAGGCCGCCGCTATAATTCCGCTGCGACCGGCCGACCAGGAAAAAAGACGATTGATAGATTGTGAACCTACCTTAGTCCAAATTTGGAGATGAGGCGGGACAGGTACGTGCGTTGAATGCCCATGATTTTGGCGGCCTGACTGCGGTTGCCGCCGGTGTGCTCCAGGTTCAGGGTGATAAATTCCTTTTTAAAACGGTTCAGGGCATCTTTTAAGGTGAGACCGACTTCCAGACCTGAATCGCAGCTCTGGGAATTAAAAATCGGCAGGTCTTCCGGCCGGATTTTCTTATCGTCGCCCATGACGACGGCGCGTTCAATGGCATTGCGGAGCTCCCGGATATTGCCCGGCCAATCATATTTTCGCATGCGCTGGACAGCTTCTTCGGACAGGACGAGATTCGGCAGGCCGCGCTCAAGGCGAAACTCGCCCATGAAATATTCCGCTAACATGGGGATATCTTCTTTGCGTTCGCGCAATGCCGGCATCTGAATGCTGACGATGTTCAGCCGGTAGTATAGATCTTCCCGAAAGCGCCCCTCTTTGACTTCGGTCGCGATATCCCGGTTGGTGGCGGAAAGCACCCGTACGTCTACGGATATGGAATCGTTGCCGCCGACACGGTAAAAGACGCCCTCCTGGAGGACCCGCAGGAGCTTGGCCTGCATGCCGGCACTCATTTCACCGATTTCGTCCAGGAATAACGTGCCGCCGTCCGCCAATTCAAATTTGCCGATTTTTCGTTTGAGCGCGCCGGTAAAGGCTCCTTTTTCATAACCGAAAAGCTCGGCTTCCAGCAGTGTTTCCTGCAGGGCCGCACAGTTTAGAACGACCAGAGGGCCGTCCTTGCGTGGACTGGACCGATGAATCAGGTGTGCCAACAGCTCCTTACCGGTGCCACTTTCGCCTAAAATCAATGTACTGGCGTTGGAATTTGCGACCTTAAGGGCTTCGGTCGTGATGCGCTTGAGGGTTTGACTTTTACCGATAATCTGGTGCTTGGCGGCCAGTTCTTCCCGCAGGTCATGGTAGTCCTGGCTCACCTTCTCAAAGCGTTTGGCATTTTGAATCGCCCGGGCGGCGACGTCCGAAAAAACCGAGAGATCCCGCAGATCATTCTCGGTCAGGGGACGGCCGTCGGTCTTATCAATCACTTCCAGGACGCCGAGAATTTGTCCCTCGATCTGCATGGGCACGCACGCGATCGATTGGGTCTCCAAGCGCAGGCTGTGGCTGATGGAACTGTCCCACAAAGGATCCTGCGCCACGTTGCTGATCAGGAGCGGTTCACCTGTCTGGGCCACATGGCCGGCAATACCCTGACCAAGGGTGATCGTAAAGGATTTGACTTCTTGTTTCTTTTCTCCGGTGGCGGCTTTGAAAACCAGCTTTTTGGTCCGACGATTCAGCAGCAGGATCGAGCCGGCTTTGGCATTCAGAATACCGGCCGCGGTTTCCAGAACCAATTCTAATAGTTTGTCAAGATCCTGGGATGATGAAACCCAGCTGGCAATTTCATGCAGCCTTTCGACAAGGCTGTCGGTCGGGGCGGCGCGTTCGGTCATTATAAACGGATCCTTCTGGGATTTATGTCAATCGTGCAATTGTTATCGGTCGAAAAAGCGAGAACCTTTGCATTTAATTTAGGGGTTAACATGGTTCTTGAAAGTGAATAACGCATCAAGCGCAATCCATATCAAAAATGTGCCGATGTCTGCCGGCTCAATTTTATCCTGATAAGGTCGCAATGAAGGAGAATGCCTATGTCATTTGAAAATACACTTAAATACGCTATAAAATTATCTCTTTTTTTTATCTGTATAAAATAGTACACTCTCATTTGGATTGCAACCTTGTTTGATCCATGGGACAATATTATACAAATTATGAATTGTGGCCCACAATACCCGGCATGTATCAAAGGGCACCTTCATATTATCAAATACCAATCTCGGAGGAGGATCATGAAACCCTGCCGATTTGTGCCGCTTATGTTAGCTCTTAGCCTTGTTTTCTGCCTGTCTTGCGCTTCCGACGAGGAAAAAATCCAGACCTACCTCAACAGCGGTGACAATTATTTTGCCAAGGAGGAATATCGCAGTGCGGAGATCGAGTTTAAAAATGCGATCCAGATCGATCCCAACCTGGTAGAGGCCCATCTCAAGCTGGGCGAAACCTATCTTAAGCTGGGCAATGCCAGGGGGGCTTTCAGTGAATTCAGCACGGCTGCCAAGATCGCCCCGGACAATATGGATACCCAGTTAAAACTGGCCACCTTCCTCTTTTTGGGCCAACAGATGGCGCAGGCACGTGAAAAAGTTACCCTGATCCTTTCCGCAGAACCCGAAAATGTCGAGGCGCTGTTGCTTCAGGCGGGGTTGGATGAACGCGAGGAGCAATTTGAGGCGGCGTTGGGCACTTATGAAAAGGTGCTCCAGATCGACGGCAGCCGGGTCGGCGCGTATCTGGGTGTGGCGCGGATTCAGCTCCGTTCGGGTCGCCAGGATGCGGCCGAAGCCACACTGATCAGCGCCGGGCAAGCGGCACCGGAAACATTGGAGCCATCTATGGCGCTTTTCCGCTTTTATGTTGGGCAGGGCCAGTTGGAGAAGGCGGATAAGGTTATCCAAACGGCAATTACCGATCACCCTGGCAATGAGGGATTGCTGATCGTTCAGGCCAACTTTCTCGCGCGTCAGAATCGGCTCGATGAGGCTGAAGCAGCGCTCAAGAAAGCGGTGGATGTAGCGCCGGACAGCCCCCGATCGTATTTGACGCTGGCCGCATTTTATGAGGCCAATAAAGCGCCCGACCAAGCCCTGGCGACCTACCAGAAAGCTCTGGCGGCTGATCCGGAGGATGCACAGATCAAAATTCGCCTGGCGCGGTTTTATCTGAACTCCGGCCAAATCGCGGAGGCCCAAAACCAGGTTGATGCGCTGCTGGAGGAACGGCCGAATTACGCCCCCGCCAATATGCTCAAAGCGGAACTATTGATTTCCCAGAAACAGTTTTCCGAAGCCATCGTTTTGCTGGATCAATTGATTGCGGACGAGCCGCAGGCGGCCCGGGCGCACTACTTCAAAGGGTTGGCCCATGTGGGCAAGGGCGAGCGAGAGGTGGCGCAGACCGCGTTATCGAAAGCCATTGAACTGGCCCCGCGTGATGCCCGTGCCCGGATGTTGCTGGCCGAGGTCTACATGGGCCAACGCGAGTTTGACTTGGCGAACAATGAAGCCCAGGCGGCATTGGAAATCGCCCCGGGCAGCTACCAGGCCAAACTGATTCTGGGTAATGCCGCTATGATGAAGCGTGATCTGGACGGGGCCGGGAAATGGTACGGCGAACTGGTGGCTTCCGAACCCGAGAACCCCATCGGATACTACCGGATGGGTCTGCTCAGCCGGGCGAAAAAGGATAATGAAGCCGCCCTGCAATTTTTTGAACGTGCGTCTGCCAGCGATCCTTTGATGTTGGATGCTATTCGGCAAACCGTTCTCATCCTGGGTTCTGAAAAACGATACGCAGAGGCTTTGGAACGCTGCCGGGCTCAAATGAATCAGGTCGGTGACAATAAACCGGCCCAGGCCGTGCTCAGCAGTCTGGCCGGTGATCTTCTTCAGGCCCAGGGGCAGGCGGCCGAGGCCGAAGCCGCTTATCAGCAAGCACTGGCATTGGACCCCGACTTTATGGGCCCCTATTTCGCCCTGGCCCGCATGCATCTGCGCAGCAACAATGCGGAAAAAGCCATTGCCCAATACCAGGCGGCCTTGCAACACAATCCACAACAGCCCGGCATCCACACCATTTTAGGCACGTTATACGATCAACAGAACCAACCGGATCAATCCGAAACGCAATACCGGAAAGCCCTGGCCATTGATCCGGAATTCGCCCCGGCGGCCAACAATCTGGCCTATCTTCTCGCCAACCAGGACAAAAGCCTGGATGAGGCGCTTACCTATGCGCGGGTGGCCAAAACGAAATATCCGGACGATCCCGGTGTCATGGATACGTTGGGGTTGGTTTTCCTTAAAAAGGGCCTGATCGACAGCGCCATCAGCGAACTGAAAGATAGTGCTTCCAAACTGGACGGCAACCCGACCGTTCGCTATCATTTGGGGCTGGCCTATCATCTACAGGGCAGCCCGGATCTGGCGCGCCGGGAACTGAAGGCGGCCCTGGCTTTGAAAAAGCCCTTCCCAGAGGAAAAAGATGCTGAGCAGCTCCTTGCGGAGCTGTAATCAACCCGACCATGCGCTTTTTATCCTTCAAAGCACTGTTTGTACTGGTGGTTTTACCGCCGGTTTTATACGTCGTCGCCATTCAGGGGCTCGAGGGCTATCTGGAACATCAATACCGGAGCGTTATTGCCAACCGGATACCCGGCGATACCCAGGCGTTGCTGGCCGGTCGCATACGCTTAACCGATCAACTCCAGGCCACCGTCGATGACCTGCTTACCAACGCTGTTTTTCATCATCGCGGCGTGGTGGTGTCGTTGGTCATCCGGACCCAAGCGGGCCTCCGGTTGTACCCGCCGACCTACAGTGATGAGGCGATAACGGACCCGAATGCGGAACCGATGCGCGTCGCCAGCGAGAACTATGCCTTGCTCAACGAAGGGCTGGAAGTTTCGCTGGACGTGACGATCGGTCATAACACTCTGGTGGCCAACGGCTTGCTGGTGGTCTGCGTTCTCTTTGCGCTGACAGGATTAGCCGCTGTATATCGCCGGGGAACGCGCGTGTATGCCCAGGAGGAATCCCAACGGCAGCATGAACAGGCGGCAATTCGGGCTCGTGAAGAAAAGCAGAAAGTGGCTTTGGCCACCCTGGAAGATCAGAAAGATGATTTGGCCGCCGAGATCGAGACCATTCAATCGGATTTAAAGGCGGCCCAGGAGCGCGCGGCACGCAACGAAGCTGATCTTTTCGATGAAGTCGAAGCCCTTGAGAAGAAATTACAGCAAAACCTGAGACAGCAGAATGAACAGCAGAACCGGGTTCAGGAGCTGGAAGACCAATTGGCCCGATTGGCCAGGGAGCGGGAAGCCCTCAGTGTGCAGCAGAGCAAAGTTGCCGGAGGGTTACGCAAGCGCATGGACACGCTTTATAAGAATACCTCTTTTTCGGAGCGCTCGTTGACGGGTTTGGCGGAATTGCCCGACTCCATGCAGATCAAAGCGGAAGAAGTCATCCACCAGTTAGACGCCCAGGCGGATGATGTGCCGATCAAACGGAAATTATTCCGGGGAAAAGGCAAGGAAACGGTTTTTGAAATCGTATTTGCGCGCAAAGGGCGCCTCTACTTCCGGCGGACCAAGGCCCGCAAGGTGGACATTCTGGCAATCGGTACCAAGAATACGCAAGAGAAGGATCTGGTCTATTTAGATCGTCTGTGATGGTTTTTTTAGGGGTCGGCATTGCATGACGATGATGTGCAACGATTATCCTGAACCCTATTTGATGATTTGATCTGCCGGCGTACCCGGCCGAATCGATTCACTTCGGAAAACAACCTATAAGGATTAGCGGTCAATTATGTATCTCGAGCACTACGGTCTGAAGGCCAAACCCTTTCAAATCAGCGCGGATCCGCGCTTCCTCTGGATGGGCAGTAAACACAAGGAAGCCCTGGCGATCCTGAAATACGGCATTTTCGACAACCGGGGGTTTCTGTTGCTGTCCGGTGACGTCGGCACGGGTAAGACCACCCTTATCCACGCCCTGACCCAGGAAATCGGCAATGACACGGTGGTCGCTACGGTGCCGGACCCCGGTCTATCCCTGATGGATTTTTATCGCTATATTTCGAGGTCGTTCGCCATCAAGGAGCCGTTTGAAACCAAGGAACAGTTCCTGGAAGTGTTCGAAACCTTTCTCATCCGCAATGAATCTTTGAATAAAAAGGTTCTTCTGATTATCGATGAAGCCCAGCGCTTGACATCCGATCTGCTGGAAGAGATACGGCTGCTGTCCAACATTGAAAAGGATTACACGAAGCTGCTGAATATCTTTTTTGTGGGACAGAATGAATTCAACGACATCATTCTGAAACAGAAAAACCGCCCCCTGCGCCAGCGTATTACGATTAATTACAACATCGATCCCCTGGAACAGCACGAAGTGATGGAATACATCAACTTCCGTCTGGGTGTGGCGGGCTGCGACGAACCGCTGTTCACCGGTGATGCCGTGCGGGAGGTTTTCGCCTTTTCCGAGGGCTATCCACGGCTCATCAACATCGTCTGCGACCATGCCCTGCTGACCGGCTTCGTTCAAGGGGTGGCACGCATCACCGGGAGCATCGTGAGTGAGTGCGCGGAGGAATTGCGCATCCAGTCCGTCAGGCCCACGCCGGCCCCACCGCCGCCGGAACCGACGCCATGGCCGCAGCCGACAGTACTCACGCCGGCCATGTATCCGACACCGCCTGCGATGCCGGAAAAAGATAAAGGCCTGTCTTCGGCCCAGACGATGCTGGTCGTCATTATCGGGATTTTGTGCTTTGTCGCAGGCTTGCTGGTGTTTTCCCTGCGCAGTCGACCCTCCGAATCCGGGGCCGTTACAACAACGCGCACCAGCGAAGTAGCCCCTGCGCCGGCACACAAATCTGGCGAAGCAGAAGCGCCGTTGCCCGCGGCTGTCCGTATACCGGTCGCCGAGAGCGAGGCGCAAGCTTCGGTGGTCGCTTCGTCGGATGGGGCGCCGCCCGGAGCAAGGACTGACGATCGCAATGCGGAACAGGATGCCACAGAAGCACCCAGGATGGAACCTGCTCCTGCACAAGCCCCTGCGGAACTCCCGGCAAAGGCCATCGATGCCAAGAATACGATTGTGGATACGGCCTTGATCACGGCAACGCTGATGGTATACTTCAAGCTGGATTCCAATGAACTGACGCCGGAAGACATGCAGGATCTCGATCGCGTCGCCGCTCTGCTGAACGCCCGCAGCGACATTCAGGCCAACGTGACGGGCTACACCGATGCGGTCGGCAATTTGCACTACAACCTCAAAGTGTCCGAGTTTCGGGCCAACATTGTCAAAACGTACCTTGTGGGCAAGGGCGTGGAGGCGGCGCGGATCGCGTCTCGGGGAATGGGACCGGCCAATCCGATTGACTCCAACCGCACGCTCGAAGGCCGCCGCCAAAACCGCCGGGTCGAAATCAAATTCGAAACGGTTACGGACCTGCCACTGCCGGACTGATGGAAGACAATGGGATCTAAGAAAAAATTCAAGACGGATTACATGGTGCTCACCGGGTTGCTGGTGGCGACCATTTTCTGGCTGATCGACTCCATTCTACATATCTTTTTTTTCAACCAGTTCGATATCGTCTTGCAGCTCATCGGTCCCAATCAATACAATATTGCCGTCCGGATGATTGTCCTGTGTCTGTTTGTTTTCTTCGGATCCCATGCCCAATATACGATCAACGCGCGCAAGAAAGCCGAGCAGGAACTGATCGATTACAAGAATTCGCTGGAAGAGGCGGTTCGGCAGGGGACGTGTAAGCTCCAGGAAATGAATGAACAGATGCGCCAGGAGATCGGCGAGCGCAAGCGCATGGAATCCGCGGTACGCGAATCCGAGGAAAAGTATCGTCTGCTGGTGGAAAACGCCAACGAAGCCATTTTTATTCTCCAGGACGACCAGGTTAAATTTACCAATCCCAAGGCCGATGAAATTATCACCCGTCTCTCCCTGGACCCGACGCAAGGTGATTTGCCGCGGCTTATCCATCCCCAGGAGCGAGAAAAAGTCATCGAATGGTACCAGCGTCGCCTCCAGGGCTTGGAACTGCCGTACTCTTTCATGTTTCGCCTGGAGGGGGATCGTGCGGTATCCATCTGGGTCGAACTCAATTCGATTCTCATCAAGCTCAACGGGAAACCGGCGACCCTCAATTTCATGCGGGATGTGACGCTGCAAAAAAAATTGGAGGAGCAGTTCTACCAATCCCAGAAGATGGAATCCATCGGCACCCTGGCCGGCGGCATCGCCCACGACTTCAACAACCTGTTGATGGGTATTCAGGGGAATGTCAGCGTAATGAACCTGGAGGTGAAGGCTGCCGACCCCTTACAGGAAAGCATCCAGAGCATTGCCCGCTGCGTTAAAAGCGGCTCCCAGCTGACCAATCAGTTACTGGCGTTCGCCCGGGGCGGCAAGTACATCGTGACCCCCAGCAACTTGAATACGATTGTCCATAAAACATCGGAAATATTCGCACGAACCAAGAAAGAAATTGACCTTCATCCGGTGTTTGCCAAAGACATCTGGCCGGTCGAGGTAGATCCCAGCCAGATCGAACAGGTTCTCATGAATCTCTATGTGAATGCCTGGCAGGCCATGCCCGAAGGCGGTGATCTTTACATCGAGCTGGAAAACGTGCAGCTGGATGAGCATTATGCCCGCATCAAACCGTTCAACATCCGCCCCGGACGCTTTGTTAAGCTTTCGGTAACGGACACCGGCGTGGGGATGACCGCGGAGACCCAGAAGCGCATTTTTGAACCCTTTTTCTCGACCAAGGAAAAGGGCATGGGAACCGGGCTGGGTCTGGCGTCGGCCTATGGCATCATTAAAAACCACAATGGATTTATCAATTGTTACAGCGAAGTCGGACACGGTACGACTTTCAACGTCTATTTCCCAAAGTGTGATGAGAGCTATCCGCCGGAGGAAGGCGTAGCCGAAGGGGAACTGGTCGAAGGGGTGCCCGGAGGTGACGAGACCATCCTGTTTGTCGACGACGATGAAGAAATCATCAGCGTGGGGCGCAAAATTCTTGCCAGCCTGGGGTATACCGTACTGGTCGCCAACGGTGGACAGGCGGCGGTCGACCTTTTTATCGACCAGCCGGATCGAATCGATCTGGTGATTCTCGACTATGTGATGCCGGGTATGGGGGGACGCGAGGTTTTCGAGGCCTTGAAGCAAATTCAGCCGGATGTGAACGTTTTGCTTTCCAGCGGCTACAGCAGTACCGACCAGGTGGCGGCCCTGATCGAAAGGGGCTGCCGGGGCTTTATCCAGAAGCCCTACGATACGGTCAAAATGTCCCGAACCATTCGAACGATTCTGGATACGGAATTCGTGAGTACCGTCGAGGAAAATTGAGGCCGGGATATGCGCCCAGTGAAAGCCGCCACGCAAGTTAGGGTTCCGCGCAATGGCGGGCATCGTGACCCCGACAATTCATCCCAACAAGCCGGTTTAACGCGATCACGCCATGCGAATTTTTGCCGCTTCTGATCTTCACGGAAAGCGCCGCCATATCGCTACCATACAAGACGGCATCCGGCAAAGCCGGGCCGATGCAGTGGTGCTTGCCGGTGACATTCTGAATTATCGTCGCAGACCCGATCTGCTGCTGCTGTTGGATGAACTGCCGGTGCCGGTTTTCATTGTGCGCGGCAACAGCGATCCGGCCTATCTGGAGCGTTGGGCGGCGCAGAGCAGGAATGTTCGTTCGCTGCATTTGAACCGCGTTTCTCACGACGGTGCCGATCTGGTCGGTGTGAGCGGCACGCTTCCCATCCCCTTCCATTCGCGTGCGGGCTGGCACGAGTCGCAAACCCTGAGAAAATTAGCCCCTTTGATCCATTCACGCGCGATCGTCGTCGCCCATCCCCCGCCGAGGGGTTGTCGCGATCAGGTGGTGGGTCGTTTTCATGCCGGCAGCCGGGGCTTATCCCAACTGATCCATGAAACCTCTCCCGCTGTGATGGTTTGCGGTCATATTCACGAAGCCGCGGGGGTGGATCGCATGGGCGATACGCTGGTGGTGAACTGCGCCCTGGGCCCGAACCGCCATGGGGCCACGATTGTCCTGAAAGACGGCCAGGCGCCTGCGGCAGTCATGTTGTAACGATTTGCGCGATGTCGACGTCATATCCTCCGAGGGCCTTTTCCTCGCCCGATCACCAATCAAAACCGACGAATCAACTTGACACCTCATGATCATTTCATACGTTTGTTTTAAATTTTTGTTGGGGGCATTGTGGTCAAAGCGGTTCAAGACATATCGACGCGGGAACGGCTGCTGGATGAGGCCGAGAGCCTCTTCGCCGAAAAAGGGTATCATGCCGTGACCATTCGGGCGGTTACCCGTGCGGCGAATTGTAATCTGGCCGCCGTGAATTATCATTTCGGCAACAAAACCAAGCTTTACCGGGAAGTGTTTCGCACGCGTTGGGCGGCCCGTGCCCGTCGGATCCAGCGTCGGTTTCGCGAGCTTCTGGCGATGCACACTGTCGCATCGAAGGAAGCCGTCGTCGAATCTCTGGCCCGGGCTTTTTTGTCCGGACCGCTGACCGAGGACGAACGCAAGCGTCATTTTCTCCTGATGACGCGTGAGATCGCCCGTCCGACAGAAACCTTTGGAATGATTGCCGCTGAAATCATCAGCCCCTTTTTCGGGGAAATCATGGAGGCCTTGAGGCCCTGTATGCCGAACATCCGTGACGATAACAAACTGATGCTTCACATACTCAGCATTTTCGCCATGGTGCTGTATTTCAATTTTGCCCGCAAGCCCGTTGCGCTTTTAGCAGGACAGCATGATGATGAGGCCTTTCGCGATCAGTTGTTGCAGCACACAATCGCCTTCTCGCTCAATGGTTTGGGGGCCCATCATAGGGAGGGGACGGCATGAAATGCCACGCAGGCCGCCCGGGATTGATCATTGTCATGGTTTTGGCGCTGACCGGCTGTATGAACCTGGGTCCGGAATATCATCGCCCGGAGGATATGCTTCCCGTCCCTGAAGCTTTCCAGGAAGCCATCGTGCCCGGCGATCAGGTGGCTTACGATGATAAATGGTGGTCGATCTTCAACGATCCCGCGCTGAACGACTATATGGATGCGGTGCTGGCCCATAACTGGGATATCGAGCGCACGGCCGGGCGCATTCTGGAACTCCGTGCGCTGGCCGGCCAGAGGCGCGCGGACCGCTATCCACAAGTCGATATTGACTGGCAGAACCGCAAGGATGTTCGAAACGTGGAGCGGCCGGGCGATGGATCGAATCGAAGAGAGCGCGAAACCTTCAGCACGTATAATCTTTCCCTGCCGGTGTTTTTCGAGGTGGATCTCTGGGGGCGTCTGGCGCGCGCCGAAGAGGCGGTTCGCGCGGAACTTTTGGGTGCGGAAGAAAACCGCCGGGCGGTTGCCCAGACGGTGGTGGCGGAAGCGCTGGCCCTGTATTTTGAAATCGAATCCATCGAGCGGGGCCTCGCGATTTCATTTGGACTGATCGACAATTTCGAACGTAACCTCCGTCTGGTTCGCCGACGTTACGAACGAGGACTGGCGTCCGCTCTCGATTTACGACAGGCGCGGCGGATTCTGGCGGAATCCGAGGCGACCATTCCCAATTTACGACGGGATCTCGGCACCCGGCAGCACCGGTTGTCGATCCTGATGGGCAAATATCCCTCGGCCAGCCCCCCCCGGCAGCATCCGGATGACTACTACGAACGCCTGCCGGAAGTTCCCGCGGGCCTACCCTCGGATCTCCTGTTGCGGCGTCCTGATATCCGTGTGGTGGAAGCCCGTTTGATCGCTTTAAATGCCAGGGTCGCCGAAGCGTTGGCCAGCCGCTTCCCACGGATTACCCTGACGGGCAGTTTCGGATACCAGCGCAATCATTTCGACCAGTTGTTTCGTTCCGACAGTGAACTCTGGACATTTGCCAACGGGATCACCCAGCCTGTTTTCGATGCCGGGCGATTGGAAGAGGGGCAACGGGCCGCCGAAGCGCGCTATCGCCAGGGGGTCGCCGACTACGCGCAAACCGTCCTGACGGCCTTTGCCGAGGTGGAGGATGCGCTGCTGACGCGGCGGGAACAACTGGAGCGTCGTGAACTGGTGGTCACTTTTCTGGATGAAGCCCGACAGACGCAGAGTGTGGCGGAAAAACGCTATGGGCGGGGCCTGACGCGCTATCTCGACGTGCTGGACGCCCAGCGCGCCCGTTTCCTGGCCGAACGCGATCTGGTCGAGGCGGATCTGGCGCTTTACATCAACCGTATCAATCTCTATGTGGCCCTGGGGGGCGACTGGGCCGATCCGGGTGAGGTCCCCTACCCGGACTAAAGGCCTTCATCATAGTTTGTATCTCGGCTCAATGGTGGTGGAACCTGTTCGTTGATAGGAAGATGATTGTTTTCAACCCCATCGGATTTAATAAAGGATAAATGAACGCCATGTCATCGTTAAAACGGCGCGGGATGCAGTTGGTGGTAGCCGTGGTGTTTCTGCTATGCGGTGTATGGGGGCTGGTGGCCCTGAGGGCCAGTAAGCCGTCTCGCGAAACCCGTGTGCCCGATGTGCCGACGCCGGTGGTGCAGACTGTCCGGGTCATGCCGGCCAACACGCCGATTGTGATTCAGGGCCAGGGCACGGTCCGACCCCTCCAGGAAACCCAGTTGGTGCCCCAGGTCAGCGGCAAGGTTGTCTATACCTCGGAAATCCTGGTCGACGGCGGCCTTTTCAAGGCAGGTGATGAATTGCTGCGGATCGATCCGGTGGACTACGAACTGGCGGTGACCCTGGCCGAGGCCCGGGTGCAGGACGCCGAAGCCTCATACATACTGGCGCTTCAGGAGTCCGAGGCCGCCGTCCAGGAATGGCGGGATCTCAACCCGGGCCAGGCCCCCCCGGACCTCGTAGCCCGCAAACCCCAGCTGTCGGCCGCCAAAGCCAGGCTCAATGCCGAACGGGCCGATTTTAAAAAGGCCAACCTGCACCTGGAGCGCACGCGCCTGAAGGCGCCCTTCGACGGCGTCGTGAGCGAAGAGAACGTGGACATCGGGCAATACGTGACGCCGGGACAAAGCCTGGCGACCCTTTTCGGCACACAGGCCGTGGAAATTGTGGTTCCCCTGGCCAACGACAGCTTGCGCTGGATTCGCGTGCCGGGATTCACCAACGACGACGGCACCGGGGCGGCCGCCACCGTGCGGACCTCTCTGGCCGGAGCGACGCAGACCTGGGATGCGAAAGTGGTTCGGGCCGAGGGGCGGATCGACGAAAAAACGCGCTTGATCAACGTTGTGGTCAGGGTTGCGCAGCCGTATGCGAAACGGCCGCCCCTGGCGATCGGCCTGTTTGCCGATGTGGAAATTGAAGGCCAAACCCTCGAAAATGCAGCCGTCCTGCCCCGCGCAGCGCTCCGACCCGATCAGCAGGTATGGGTCGTTGATCAGGAGGACCGCTTGCATTCCCGACCGGTTCGGGTGGCCCACCTGACCACCGAGGGGGTCATCATCGATGAGGGGCTTTCGGCCAGCGACCAGGTGGTGATCTCCCAGCTGAAAGCGGTATCCAACGGCATGAAGGTTCGTCCGGTGCCACAAGACAAGGCTGGTCGACCATGAAAGGGGCCGTGGCCTGGTTTGCCGAAAACCACGTTGCCGCCAACCTGCTGATGCTGTTTATCCTGGCGGCGGGTATCTGGACGGGTTGGACCACCAAGCTGGAAATTTTCCCGGAGACGACCCTCGACACGATTACGATTTCCACGAGCTATCCGGGCGCTTCGCCGTCGGAAGTGGAAGAAGCCGTGGTGCGCAAGATCGAAGAGCAGGTTGCCGGTCTGGCCGGCATCAAACGCATCGATTCCAATTCCCGGGAAGGTGCGGGCACCGTGACGATCGAGGTCGTCAAGAACTGGGACCTCAAGAAGTTGCTGGATGAGGTCAAATCCGAGGTGGACCGCCTGACGACCCTGCCCGATGAGGCGGAAGAACCGGTCGTGCGCGAGGTGACGCGACGCAGCGACGTGATCGACCTGGCGCTTTACGGCGACGCCCCGGAGGCCACCATTAAATACCTGGCCGAGCGGATACGCGATGAAATCACCAATCTGCCCGGCGTCACCCTGGCCGATATCAACGGGGTGCGCGATGCGGAAATCCACATCGAAGTCTCCGAGACCACCCTGCGCCAGTACGGCCTGACCCTAGGTCAGGTGGCGGATCTGGTGGCGCGCGGCAGCCTGGACCTGCCCGCCGGCAGCGTAAAAACCAGCGAGGGGGAAATTCTCATCCGGACCAAGGGGCGGCGCTATTTCGCGGGTGATTATGGCGATATTGCCATCATCACCCGTCCGGACGGCAGCAAGGTGCGCCTGGAAGATATCGCCACCTTGCGGGACGGATTCGAAGAGGTGGATCGCTTTGCACGCTTCCAGGGGAAGCCGGCCGCCCTTATCAACGTCTACCGTGTGGCGGATCAGAATGCCCTGGATGTGGCCCGGGCGGTTGAGGCCTACGTCGAACAGATTCGGCCGACCCTGCCCGCGGGCATCGACATCCAGTTGCGCCAGGACCGCTCTAAAATACTGCGCAGCCGCATCGAACTTCTTACCCGGAACATGCTCTTCGGCCTGCTGCTGGTCAGCATCATGCTGGGCCTTTTTCTCAACCTGCGCCTGGCCCTGTGGGTGATGCTGGGTATCCCCATTTCATTTGCCTTCGGGCTGCTGCTGTTGCCCCGTCTCGACGTCTCCATCAACATGATCTCGCTGTTTGCGTTTATCATGGTGCTGGGGATCGTGGTGGATGATGCCATTATCGTCGGTGAAAATATCTTTCGTCGCTACGAGAACGGTGAAAATGCGCTGCCCGGGGCGGTCGCCGGAACGATCGAGGTGGGCCGTCCCGTCATCTTCTCGGTGCTGACCACCATTGTCGCGTTCTGGCCGTTGCTTCTGGCCGGAGGTACCATGGGGAAATTCATGCGCAACATCCCCATCGTGGTCATCGTGGTGTTGGTCGGTTCACTGATCGAATCGCTGTTCATTCTGCCCTCGCACCTGGCGACCAGCCGTCGCGGCATGATCACCGGACCCGACGGTCAGATGAAAGAAAAGCGTACCTCGCGCTGGCTCAAGATTATCATCAACGGCCCCTATGCCCGGCTGGTCAATTTCTGCGTGCGCTGGCGCTATGCCACCCTGGCCCTTGGGATTGCCGTGATCATGCTGACCATGGGCCTCTGGCAGGGAGGCTGGATCAAGTTTACCTTCATGCCCAAGGTCGAGGGCGACACCATGACAAGTTACGTGACGCTGCCGTTGGGCACACCGGCCCGCCAGACCTTGCAGGTGGTCGACCGAATAGAAAAGGCGGCGCTCGAGGTTTTCGCCGAGGTCGACGCCGAACGGCCGGAGGGGGCGCCGTCGCTCTACGAACACAGCCTCATCCTCATTGGGCATGGCGCCGATTCAACCGGCAGCCACGTGGGGCAGGTGCGCATCCAGTTGCTGGAGGGTGAAAAGCGTGACATCACCACCTTCGAGTTGACCCGCCGCTGGCGGAAAAAACTGGGGGACGTCCCTGAAGCGGAATCGATCCTGTTTCGCAGCAGTTTGCATCGGGGCGGCAACCCCATTGAGGTGCACCTGTCCATCGACGACTATGATCAATTGCTCCTGGCCGCCGACGAACTTAAAGATGTTCTCCGGCGCATACCCGGCGTGTTTGAAATCGACGACAGTTTCCTGCCCGGCAAGCAGGAATTTCAAATGAAATTAAAGCCGGCCGCCAGCAATCTGGGATTGACCCTGGACGATCTGGCCCGTCAGGTGCGGCATGCCTTTTACGGGGCCGAGGCTTTGCGTTTCCAGCGGGACAAGGATGAGGTCAAGGTGAAGGTGCGCTACCCCGAAGCGGAGCGGCGGTCCCTGGGCAGCGTGGAAGATATGTATATCCGGGCACCGGACGGCAGTGAGGTGCCCTTCAGCCTGGTGGCGGAAGTCAGCTTGACAGAGGGCTATGCCAAAATTGACCGTGCCCAGCGTCTGCGCGTCGTCAAAGTGACGGCGGATGTGGACGAGGCCCTCGGCAATGCCAACGAGATTCGCGCGGACCTGGAGAAAAATGCGTTGCCGTTGTTGCGCGATCGTTATCCCGGACTGCGGTATACGATTGAGGGCGAGGGCAAAGAACAACGGGAGTCGCTGACCGATGTGCGGCGAGGATTCGTCATAGCGTTGTTTGGCATCTACGCACTGCTGGCCATCCCGTTCCGGTCGTTCTCCCAGCCCCTGATCGTGATGGCGGCCATTCCGTTCGGTATGGTGGGGGCTGTGGTCGGGCATTTAATCATGGGATTCAACCTGAGCATCATCAGCATCTTCGGCATTGTGGGACTGTCGGGTGTGGTGGTCAACGACAGCCTGGTGCTGATCGATCGCGCCAACCGTCATCGCCGTGAGGGGTTCAATGCCCATGACGCCATTGTGCGCGCCGGCTGTATCCGCTTCCGGGCCATTTTGCTGACATCGCTGACCACATTTGCGGGGTTGACCCCCATGATGCTGGAGCGCAGCATTCAGGCCCAGTTTCTAATTCCCATGGCCGTCAGTTTAGGCTTCGGCGTTTTGTTTGCCACCGTGATCACGCTCCTGCTGGTTCCCTGTGGCTATATGTTCCTGGAGGACATCCACAATCTTATGCGGCAGGGGACAAGCAGGGGGCAGGTGGAAGAAAAACCCTGAAGCGCTCCTGCGCCGAAATCCTTTTCCGTATTTTCATCAAAGTTAAAATGATCATCGTGGTGAAAAGGGTACCGACCGAAAATCAATGGTCTGAAATGCGGGAGCCGTGGCAGTTTCGGCCGGGCAAAAGGCTTGCTTTCAAAGGCCAGGTGTGAAAAGGTGGCCCGCGTCAATTCCCGGGTCGATTGCAGTTGGCCCTATAGCTTATAAGGCCTTACCAGATAGGGTGCGGGTGGTATGAACAGTGGTCCACCGTGCAATCCTTCCCCAGGCTGGCGTCGCACGGCGCGCGAATTAAACCATGCCCGGCAATTTAGCATGCTAACGTTCGATGGTTTCGCAAAAAGGCGGCATCCATTGTCATCCCACCGACGCCGGTCTTCGCCGGACTGACGAAACCAGGATACGGTGTTGCCGAAATTAAGGACAGCGACGGTCTCATCATGATGGACAAACCAACCGGCACCATTTCACCCCTCCTGCGCCTCCGGGAAAGCATCGCCTTTTTCCGTGTTTACGGGTGGGAATTAGCGCGGTTTTTCATTATCCTGTATCTTCCGGTGGTCCTGGTGTCCCTGCTTGTGCCGGACAGCGGCACCGCGGACAATGCCGGCAGCGGGTTTCCGGCGGTATCCTTTATCTTCAATTTTTTCTACCAGCCCATCTATACCGGTGCTCTGATTTACCAGTTGACGCGTATCGCGGCCGGTCAGTCATGGACCATGCGGGAGGGTTTCATTACGGGCGTTCGCTTGTGGGACAAACTTCTACTGGTCAATCTGGTGAGCCTGGGGCTGACCCTGGTGGGGTTTATGGCGCTCATTATTCCCGGTTTGATTGCCTATGCCCGGCTGGCTCTGGCGGAGTTTCGGATCGTCATCGACGGTGACAATCCGCGTGACGCCTTGAAGAACAGCTTTGAAATGACACGACCCTACACCCTGCCGATCATCACCTGCACGGCGGTGCTGTTCGGGGTATATCTGTCCCTGCAGTTGGTGATCGAGTGGTTAACGGCCGTATTGGCCCTGCCGATGCTGGTCCCGGCGATTTTGAACACCCTTTTGTCGGTGGTGCTCATGTTATTTCTAACGATTCTTCTCTTTCGGTTTTACGGGTTGGCAGGGCACAGTCGGTTGTCACCCGAATAGCTGGAGGTAGCCATGCGACGGCGATTCGCCTTGAGCCTGATCCTGGTGCTGGTCTGCGGCAGATGCCTGGCGGACAGTCTTGAGGTCGGCGCACAAGAAGTCCTGCCTTCGGTCGAGACTCCTTGCGTGATTCTGCTGCACGGTCTGGGACGTACCTCCATGTCCATGTCGACCATGGCCCAGCGGTTGGAAAGCGATGGCTATCGGATAACGAATTTAGACTATCCATCGACGGATGCGACGATTGAGGTGTTGACCCGGGATTACCTGACACCGGCTATCGAGCGCTGCTATCAGATCGACTGCCGGGTGCTGCACATGGTTTCCCATTCCTTGGGCGGTATTTTGATCCGGCAGTATCTTCAAACCCACACGCTGCCCGCCGGCAGCCGCATTGTTATGCTCAGTCCGCCCAACCAGGGCAGTGAAATCGCCGACTATTTGAAATCCTACAGCGTCTACCACTGGGTAACCGGTCCGGCGGGCCAGCAGTTGGGTACTCAGTCGGATAGCGTGCCCAAACAACTGACACCGGTGGGTGCCCCCATCGGTGTGATCACCGGCAGTGAGAGCTGGAATCCGTTTTTTTCCTACTTGATTCCCGGTCCGGATGATGGAAAGGTTGCGGTGGCGCATGCCCGCCTGGATGAGATGGCCGATTTTCTGGTGGTACCCGCCAGCCACACCTTTATCATGGACGATGACGAGGTCATTGCCCAAACCCTCTATTTTCTGCGATACGGCCGCTTTGATCACGAACGGGACGGCCGGGAAGTTGACCCTCTGCCAGGGAGCCCTTCGGATAATCCCTAATGTCGAGGTAACGTGAAAACGTTTCGCCATCAATTGCATGAAATCATTTTCGAAGCCGACACAGCTCCCGGCAAATGGTTCGATGTGCTTTTAATCTTCAGTATTATGGTCAGCGTCGTGCTGGTGATGCTGGACAGCGTGGGTGCGATTCAGGCGGTCTACGGTAAATGGCTGTATGTGGGGGAATGGGTTTTCACGCTCCTTTTCACGGTGGAATATCTGCTTCGCCTATTTTGCGTACAGCGTCCCTTGCTGTATGCCCGCAGCTTTTTCGGGGTGGTGGATCTTTTGGCCATCCTGCCCACTTATCTCAGTGTCATTTTACCGGGGGGGCAGTACTTCATCATCATCCGGGTGCTGCGGCTGTTGCGCATTTTTCGGGTTTTCAAGCTGGTTCAGTTCCTCAGCGAAGCACGTCTGCTTCTGGGTGCGCTAAGGGCGTCCTCCCGTAAAATAGCGGTGTTCCTGTGCACGGTCATGACCCTGGTGATCATCTTCGGTGCCCTGATGTACGTTGTCGAAGGGGCCGTCAACGGGTTTACGAGCATTCCGCGCAGTATCTACTGGGCCATCGTTACCATGACGACGGTAGGCTATGGGGATATCTCCCCCCAGACGGACTTCGGACAGGCGCTGGCCGCTATTATCATGATCATTGGCTACGGGATTATTGCCGTACCCACCGGTATCGTCACGGTGGAATTGTCCCAGGCCGTGCACCGGGGGGTGTCCACCCAGGCCTGCCCGGGGTGTGGCGTTGACGGGCACGACAGGGATGCGCAGTTTTGCAAGTACTGCGGCACCCGTCTTTAGAATTGATCCAAGCCCTCCTCCTCAGGTGGGGGCCCCGGAAAGGTTTTTGCGTTCCGGTCTGTAACCTGCTTTGCTTATTGTTCATTTTCTTCCACGTGGAAGAAAAGATGGACGCGTAAAAAGTCCTGTTTCATTAAAAAGAGAAGGAATCCATCTACTCATTTGGCGGCTAAATAAACAAACCGCAGTCATCCCGGCGGAGGCCGGGATCTTTTTGCAAACCCTAGCCGCTCTTGAAGAGATTCCGGTCTGCGCCGGAATGACAACTTTGGGGTATTTAATTGCCAGAGCAATAGGTTGATCAAGGAGATTTATCAATGAGTCTGTCGCTTGAAGAAAACCCCATGGTCTGGGTTGTCGTTCAGACCGTGGACAATGTTGAGCAGTTTGTGGGTCAGCATAGCGCTGATCTGGACATCATGTTTATCCCGTTTTTCCAGGAGAAAGAAGATGCCCAGCAAGGTATGAGCCTGATCCGGCGCGAAAAGGGCAGCCGTTATGAAGTCCAGGCGGTTCGGTTTCGTGAGCTGGCCAGGGACGCCGCCAAGCATGGGTTTCTACTTTTCCAGACCGACGCGGATGGCCAGGTTTTGGACAAGGTCGATCCCCATGCGTTTGCCTGACAGACCTGTTTCGGAAGTCCTTATAAGCCTGCCAGGGTAATGAGTTCGATGGTTTCCTGCGGCCGATCCCAGATCAAGCATAGCCCTTTTGCAAGGGCACCGCAGGTGACGACGGCCGATTGTCCGGATTTCAACGGATAGGGCCGCTGCGGGTGAATTTTTTCCCGGTAAAGAGACGCCTCCCCGGGCCGGACGATTTCCGGCTGGTGACTGTGCCCCCTGAAAAGCTGCATGCCCGGGTAGACTTGGAAAAAACGCCGGATATGTCCCGGGTCCATGTCCTCTGACATGCAGCGCGGCCCCATGGTGGAAGCAAACGGCAGCGAATGGGTCAGCAGGGCCGATCCGATTTGCCGGGTCAGCGGCATTTCCCGGAGGATTTCCATTGTTGCGGGACGGATCAGCGCCGATCGGTTTAGCAGCAGCGTGTGATCGTTATTGCCGCGAATTGCCAGTATACGATGGGTGGTCAGCCGGTTGATGCAGTCCTTGGTGGTTTCCGGGCGGTTTGTGTCACAGATATCACCCAGATGGACACTGAGGGTGCAGCCCGCGGCGCGGAAATACTCGGCCGCGGCTGTGATGCGGGCGGCATCGCCATGGCTGTCGGCCATGATGCCGATCCGGGTGGCAGAGGGCCGGCCGGCGGTGGTGTCAGCGCTGGTCAAGGGCGGTCTTCCGGGCGGCTATATTTTAAAACTTTCCGCAATCCCTGCGTATTGCTTGCGCAGCTTGGGTTTCTCGATTTTGCCGGTCGGGTTGCGGGGAACGTCTCCGAAAATCACCCGGCGCGGGCGTTTGTAGCGCGGCAAGGCCTGACAGAAGGCGTCGACGTCTTTGGCGCTCAAATCCTGGCCGGGTTTGGTCTTTACGATGGCGGTGGCAATCTCTCCCAGCCGCAGGCTGGGCAGGCCGATCACGGCCACGTCCTGGATCTGGGGGTGCCCCTGTAGAAAATCTTCGATTTCAACCGGGTAAATATTTTCTCCGCCGGTAATGATCACGTCCTTTTTACGATCCACCAGCCAGATAAAGCCATCTTCGTCTTCGCGTGCGATATCGCCGGTCAACAGCCAGCCGTCTTTGAGGGTTTCCCGGGTCGCTTCCGCGTTTTTGTAGTATTCCCGCATGATGCCGGGGCCTTTGATGATGAGTTCACCAGGAGACCCAGGGGCGACGGACGCCAACTGCTCATCGACGATGCGGTATTCCCAGTCGAAACCGGGGCGGCCGATGGCGCCGACCTTGTGGCTGTTTTCCATGCCCAGGTGCACGCAGCCGGGGCCGGTGGATTCGGTCAGGCCGTAGTTGGTGTCGTACTGGTGATGGGGGAAGCATTTCTGCCATTCGCGGACCAGGCTGGGCGGCACGGGCTGGGCACCGATGTGCATCAGCCGCCACTGATCCAGTTGGAAATCTTTCAGTTTCAATTCCCCGCTTTCAATGGCAAACAAAACATCCAGGGCCCATGGTACCAGCAGCCAGACAATGGTCACTTTCTCTTCGGAGATCGCTTCCAGGATCCAGCGCGGCTCGATCCCTTTGAGAATAACGGCCTTGGCACCCACGATAAAGTTGCCGAACCAGTGCATCTTGGCCCCGGTGTGGTACAGGGGAGGTATGCAAAGGAAATTGTCTTCGTGGGTCTGGTGATGGTGGCGGTTTTCCACGTAGCAGGCAAATTCCAGGTTGCGATGGGTCAGCAGGGTGGCTTTGGGTGTGCCGGTGGTGCCGGAGGTGAAGTAGAGCGCGGCTTCATCTTCCAGGTTCAGCGGGACATCGGGTGGCATGGGTTCGGCCGAGGCCAGAAAAGTCTCGTAATGTTCGGCGTAGTCCGGTGTCTTTTCGACCGGACCGACGAAAACATAAAAACGCACCGTGTGGTCCAAATCGGTTTTTATTTCGTTGATCCGGTCAATGAATTCTTCCCCGAAAATCATGGCCCGGGCTTCGGCGGTTTCCGTGCAGCGCAGGATCGTCTTGGCCACAAACCTAAAGTTGAGCGGGACCGCCCAGGCACCGGTGCGCAGAATGCCGAAATAACATGGCAGCCATTCGATACTGTTCATCATCAGGTGCACGACCCGCTGGCCCCTTGTGATGCCGCGGGCCAACAGGGCCTGAGCGACCTGATTGGCCTGGTCGTCAAAGGCCGACCAGGTGATTTCGGTGCGTTTCTTTTCAGCGGGCGCGCGTTCGATCAACGCGGTTTGGTTGCCGTACATGCGGGCGTTGCGGGCCAGGATTTCGGTGATGATCATGGTATCGGCTTTCTACGAGCTCCAGTGGTTTACGCATATTGCCATGGTAAATCTTTTAAAGCACATTGCAGACGGTTTCGTAAAACGTTCGAGATACGGCATGCGAATCCCGAGGAAGGAGGCGTATCTCTCGTACGCCGCGGTGACGAGGGATACGCGTAACGCAGATATCGGGCGTTTTACGAAACCGTCATTTGCTGAGCACCGATGTGCATAGCAGAGAGCACCAGCGACGGTCAACCGGATCGGATGAATCTTATGAAAATTCTAAAATTCTTCGGATAAACACCTGCAATGGGACGGCCGATCAACGGCGGCTTTCCGCAACCGGGCCGCGCGGCTTGACAATGGCGCGCTACCCGCCTAAGACCGGGGATCGGAGATCTTTTGCCAACGCCACCCATTCGAGGAGCCGCCATGCAGCCGATTCAAGCGTTTCCTGTTTCCCAACGGTCGGCGATTCGCTATGTGCTATGCGATATCGACGACACCCTGACGCTGGACGGGCGTCTGCCGGCAGACGCCTATGCCGCCATGGAGCGCCTGAACAAGACCGGCATTCAGGTCATCCCGATCACGGGTCGTCCGGCCGGATGGTGTGACCACATGGCCCGCATGTGGCCGATTGCCGGGTTGGTGGGTGAAAACGGGGCCTTTTATTTCCGCTACGATGCCAACCGGCGCCGTATGGTAAGACGGTACTGGAAAACGGATCACGAACGCCGCGAAGACCGCGCGCGTCTTGATCTCATCGCGCAAGACATCCTGGACGCCGTTCCCGGATGCCGGGTCTCGGCCGATCAGCCCTACCGGGAGGCGGATCTTGCCATCGATTTCTGCGAAGACGTGCCGGCCCTGCCCATGGCCGACGTGGAGAAGATCGTGCGCTGTTTCGAGCAGGCCGGTGCCCGGGCCAAGATCAGTTCGATCCATGTCAACGGCTGGTTCGGCGACTACGACAAGCTTGCCATGACCCGGATTTTTTTCCGGGAGCAGTTCGCTTGTGAGCTGGAGGCCGTTCGCGAAGAAGTTGTCTTTGCCGGAGATTCGCCCAACGACGAACCCATGTTCGCCTTTTTCCCCCATGCCGTGGGGGTGGCCAATGTGCGGGATTTTGTCGATCGGATGAAGCATCCGCCGACCTGGGTCACGGAAGGGGAGGGCGGATACGGATTTGCCGAGATGGTGGGGGTCCTTCTGGACGGTTGCGTCTGAAACCCTGTCCGGTGTTCAAAAGATATGCGACGGGTTGTGTGCCGCTATTTTTCCCTCTCCACCAGCCCTTTCACAAACCAGCGCTGCATGAACAGCACCACCAGGATTGGCGGCAGCATGACGATCAGGGCGCCCGATAGCGCGACGTTCCAGATAGGCACGTCGTCGATCTGCGGGATAAGTTCCTGCAATCCGATGACGGCGGTGGTCATGTCCGGGTCGGTCGTGATCAAAAGGGGCCACAGGTATTGGTTCCAGCCGTAGACGAATTCGATCACCACCAGAGCGGCGATATTCGTCACGGACAGGGGCAGGAGAATTTTGCGGAAAAACATCATGGCCGAAGCGCCATCCAATTTGGCGGCCTCGCAGAGTTCTTCGGGTACCGTAAGAAAAAACTGGCGGAACAGAAAGGTACAGGTGGCCGAGGCCACCAGGGGCAGAATCAAGCCGGAGTAGCTGTCCAGCAGGCTCCATTCCAGCGCAATTTCGAAATCATTTCCGACCCACCAGGCGATCAACCGGTTCAGGTGCAGGGTGTCGATCAGCCATTGCAGCGGGCCAAGAATATTGGCCGCGATTTCATAGGTGGGCAGGATGCGCACTTCCACCGGCAGCATCAGGGTGCAGAATACGGCGGCAAAGGCGACCTTGCGGAAGCGGTAATCGAAATACACGATGGAAAAAGCCCCCAGCATGGACACCACGATTTTGCCAATGGTGATACCGGAGGCCATGATGAACGAGTTCATGAGCTGACGGCCCAAATTGCCCTGCTCCCAGGCGGCCGTCATATTGACCCAGAACTGGTCGCCGGGGATCAGCGGCATGGGCACCTTGGCCACTTCCTCGATCGGCAGGGTGGCCGCCACGATGGCATAGAAAATGGGGAATCCGACGATGCAGATGCCGACCATCAGGAAGACATAGGTCAGGGTATCGAGTATGGGGGTTCGTTCAACCATGACGTGTCACATCGTATATTGGACTTTGCGTTCCACGTAGCGGAACTGCAAGACGGTTATCGCTATAATCAGCGCCATCAGTACGACCGACTGCGCGGCGGAGGAGCCCAGGTTCAAGCCGATAAAACCGTCCTGGTAGACCTTGTAGACCAGCGTTGTCGTGGCGCCGCCCGGGCCGCCCTGGGTCACGGTGTGAATGACGCCGAAGGTTTCAAAGAAGGCGTAGATGATGTTCATCACCATGACGAAAGAACAACGTGGGCGACAGCAGTGGAAAGGTGATGGCCCAGAAACGACGAAAAGGCCCGGCGCCGTCCATGGCGGCGGCTTCGATCAGCGAGTGGGGAACGGCCTGCATGCCGGCCATGAAAAAGACGAAGTTGTAGCTGATCTGCTTCCAGGCGCTGGCCAACACGACCATGACGAGGGCATCGTTGCCGTTCAAGACCGGGTTCCAGTCGATGCCCAGACGGCGCTTGAGAAAAAAGGCCACGACACCGAAGGAGGGGTGCAGCAGGAACAGCCACAGAATGCCCGAAATGGCCGGTGCCACGGCATAGGGCCAGATGAGCATGGTGCGGATAACGGCCTTGGCCCGCAGGGCCCGGTTGGCCATGCTGGCGATGAACAGGCCCAGCGTAATGGCCGTCAGGGCCGTGGCCAGGCTGAAGACCATGGTAATGCCGATAGACTTCAGGTAGAGCTGGTCCGAGAAAATTCGGATGAAATTGTCGAACCAGACGAAGCGGTTGCGCTGCCCGAACGGGTCGCTCAGCATCAGCGACTGGAGCAGTCCCTGGGCGGCCGGCCAGTAAAAAAACGTCAGCGTCACGATTACCTGGGGCGTGATCAGGAGGTAGGGCAGGGTTCGCGATTTGAAAATGGAACGCTTGACCATGGCCGTCGCATTCGATGGGGTGGGTTTAAGGTTATCTAAAAGGCCGTCGGGTCACGCCGCCGCCCGATAGGCGCAATCACCGCCGCCTAACCGGTGCCCCGGAAATGGCGCGGGGCCGTTTTCCGGAACACCGGATCGGAGCGGGATTGCTCAACAGATCCTATTTGTAGGTTTTCTCAAACTCGCGCAGTTTTTCGTTGCTGCGTGCCACGGCGGCGTCCATCGCCTCCTGGGGGCTTTTGCTGCCATTCCAGAGCAGCTCCATTTCTTCGTTGATGATATTGCGGATCTGGACAAAATAGCCCAGTCGCAAGCCCCGCGAATTTTTGGTGGGATCCCGGCGGGTCATCTGATTGATGCCGACTTCCTGATAGGGATTTTCATTGAAATAACCCTTGGCTTTCAGGGATTCATAGGCCTTGATGGTGATGGGGAAGTACCCGGTTTCCATGTGCCACAGTTCCTGCATGTCGGTCTGGGCCAGAAAGTCCATAAAGGCGGCCACGCCTTTATAGTCTTCTTTAGAATGGCCTTGCATCACCCACAGGGAGGCCCCGCCGATGATGCTGTTCTGGGGCGCCTTCATGCTGGCTTCCACCGGCAAGGGGGCCAGATCCCAGGCAAATTGGGCATTTTTACTTACATTGCCGATGCCGCTGATGGACTCCATCAGGATGGCTGCGTCCTGGGCGATGAAGGCGGCCTGGGGCCCTTGGTATTTCTGGCCCTCGTAGGAGAAGCGGCCGTCCGCCATCCAGGATTTGAGGCGGGTGAGATGGTTCACGACCTGGGGGTTGTTGATCAGGAGCTCGGTATCCAGGCCCTCGTAGCCGTTGGCGTTGCTGGCAAAGGGCAGGTCGTGAATGGCACTGTAATTTTCCACCTGGACCCAGGATTGCCAGGAGGTGACCATGCCTTTTTTGACGCCGGAGGCCACCAGTTTGGCCGTGATGTCACCCACCTGGTCCCAGGTGAGGGGTTCGGTTTTGGAAGGCATGTCAATGCCGGCTTTCTTGAAGAGGTCCACATTGTAGTACATGACCGGGGTCGACGAGTTGAAGGGCATGGACAGCAGGTTGTTGTTTTCATCAACATAGTAGGAGAGCACGGGCTGCAGGTAGCCCGACCAGTCGATTTTGTAGCCCTGATCGTCCATCAATTGGTAAACGGGATAGATGGCACCCGAGAGCATCATGGTGAGGGTGCCCACCTCGAAAGACATCAGGATATGGGGCTGTTTCTTGGCCCGGTAGGCCGCCACCCCGGCGTTGACCGTTTCGTCGTAGTTGCCCTTGTTGGTTTCGACCACCACATAGTCGCTTTGGGAGGCATTGAAGGCATCCACCATCTTCTTCAGGGTTTCGCCGCGGGCACCCCGCATGGCATGCCACCATTGAATTTCGATGGGTTTGGCCAGCACCTCACCGGCCGTGAAAACGACCACCATAGCCAGAACGATGAGCAAGATAAGATTTCGTGATTTCATAGCCATTTCTCCTCTCCCTAGGTTGCTATTGACTCTAAGAGCCCGCCACTCGGGTTCTGTTTTCCACTGCTCGTATGTATAGATGTCCATAGCAATTTACAGGCATATCGGGGATGTGATAATGGAGTCAAGGATTAATTGGTGCCGGTGCAGACGAATATGGGAGGCACCGGCTGGTCGGGTGGATCGGAAATAAATGGACAGCGTCGAAGTCAAGCGATACAAGGTGCGCCACCTGCGAAAATGCAGGGATGACGGGCCCACAGCGGGGGAGTCGATCCCGGGATAGGAATGAGGCGATGGCACGTGTCGATCTGAAAAAGGTGGTCAAGCGGTTCGGTAAAGTGGAAGTGGTGCACGGGATCGATCTGGAAATCAATGATCTCGAATTTGTCGTTCTGGTGGGGCCTTCGGGGTGCGGCAAGTCCACCACCCTGCGGATGGTCGCCGGTCTGGAAGAGATCAGCGACGGGGAGATTTTTATCGACGACCAGCGGGTCAACGACGTGGCCCCCAAAGACCGCGGCGTGGCCATGGTGTTTCAGAACTATGCGCTCTATCCTCACATGAACGTCTACAACAACATGGCTTTCGGGCTCAAACTGCAAAAAACGCCCAAGCCCGAGATCGAGGAGCGGGTGCAGCGTGCCGCCGCAACGCTGGGGTTGACGGAGTACCTGAAACGCAAGCCCCACGAGCTATCGGGCGGCCAGCGTCAGCGGGTCGCCATGGGCCGGGCCATTGTCCGCAACCCCAAAGTGTTCCTGTTCGATGAACCGCTTTCCAACCTCGATGCCAAACTGCGCACCCAGATGCGTATCGAAATCAAACTGTTGCATCAGAAGGTTCAGAATACGATTATTTACGTCACCCACGACCAGGTGGAGGCCATGACCCTGGCCGATCGCATCGTGGTCATGCGCGACGGGTACATCGAGCAGGTGGGCGCGCCTCTGGATATCTTCGAAAATCCGGTCAATACGTTCGTGGCCGGTTTCATCGGCAGCCCGCCCATGAATCTCGTGCCGGCGCATCTGGACGCCGCGGCCGCCGGGATGGTGATGGTCTTCGAAGGCGGGCTGCGGGTTCCGGTCCCCGCCCGGGAGGGTGCCGAATTGCGGGCCGGCATGGACGTCGTTATGGGGTTGCGGACCGAAGACCTCACCATTGACAACGGCGACACCCACCTGCCGGACGAATGGAAGACCGAAGGTCTGGTGGAGGTGGTGGAGCCTTTGGGCAGCGAGACCAATCTGCACATGGACTTGTCCGGCACCAAAATGATCGCCAAGAGCGAGGGCCGCAAACTGGTCACCGCGGGCAAGAAGATCACGCTGGCCATGAACCTCAACCACCTGCATATCTTCGACGCTCAGACCCGCGCTACGATTTACTGATTCGACAGGTTTCCTCGGCCCTGCGAAGGCCGGCATCCCACGCATATCCATGCGAGGTCGGTTAGAGGGTCTTCCTCAGCGTGACGGCAGGGGCCGACCATACCGACTTCGTATCCCCTTGTTTTTAGTGCCCTGGGCGACAAGTGGCGGTGTTTTTCAGCAGACGACGCAAGACTACCCTCCATGCGCTTGATTGACGGACGAAGACGATTATCTTTAAGGTCGTTGCCGGACGCATTTCAGATCATCGATCGCGTCCGGGACCTGCCGGACAGGAAACGATCGATTCATCAATTCAAACCGGGAGATGACACGCTAAATGACACAGACCGCCAATCCCTATTTCATCCGTTGTCCGGAATGCCGGACCCGCAACCGTATCCCGGCCGACAAACTCGGTGCGATCGCGCGCTGCGGCAAGTGCCGGGCAGCGATAGCGACGGCCGAGGTGCTCATTGCCCAACCCCATCTGGTGACCGACGCCAATTTTGAGGCCACCATCCTGAAATCCCCCATCCCGGCCCTCATTTTCGCCTGGGCGCCGTGGTGCGGCACCTGTACCCAGGTGGCCCCGGCGTTCGACACTTTTTCCCGCGAATCCCATGGGCGCGTCCGGGCCGGCAAACTCAATGTGGACGCCAACCGTCAGCTGGCATCACGCTTCAATATTCTGAGTGTGCCGTTTCTCTTTGTTTTCGATAACGGCCAGTTGAAACAAAGTTTGCCCGGCGTCCAGACCAAACACGAACTGATGATGCTGATGGCGCCGTATATTTAAAATCAGGGAGTTTGTTTGACGCGCTTTGCTTCCCCATCTTCACGGGCTGTTCTGGAAGACGCTCTCCGCCGCTATATGGGCGGCGGCCTCGCGCTGACGGAAGATGTTCGTCGTTTCATGGAAGCGACTTTCGGAGATGCCTCGGTGGCCGCCCTGCGGGCGTTGCTGTCCGATGAATCCAGTGCCGAGCGGGATTCGCTTCTGGATCTGGTCTTTTTCCCGGACCCGTCGTTGCAGACCGCCATCGAACCGATTTTGGCGAATCACTCGTTTGACGGACGGGGACGTCGCGCTTCTTGCGGAGCAGTTCAAGGCGGCGCCCGTGGCCACGCACCTGCGCATTCCCGGGACGGATGCCACCGTCCCGACCGCCATGCCGGCGTTTTTGATCGATGCCTTCCTGGCCCGACTGAATATCACCTGGCAGCCGGCCGAGGCGCTAAACACGTCGATGGATCATCTGGATACCCGCCCTCTTTCGCCGACCGGTGACGGCAAGGAGGGGCGCCTTCGGCTGCGGGTTTTGTTGCGCAACGCCGCGCTGCGGCAAACACCGGTCCAGGTCCGGTTTTTATGCGATTTTTTCGAGCGCCTGCCCCCCGAAGACAAGGGTTATGTCGACAAGTTGACCTTTATGCTCGTCTTTATGAAAGAGCATGAAGATAGCGCCAATATTTATTTGTCGCTGATGGACCGTAAAAAATTTATCTTCCAGCATCTTTTGAAAACCCGGCGGTCGGCGGAATTGGCCGCCCGTACGAACATGGAAACATTGATCATGACCGGTGTGCGCACCCCGTATTTCGATGTCCCCGGGGCGGAGCGGACCCTGATTATGATCGACAGCATTGCGATGGCGGTTTTCGGACGCACGGAATGTCTGGAGGGCACGCCCCGCAATGTCGACCTGGGCACCTATGCGGAGGCGCGCGATCCGGAAGACTTGATCCATCGGCTTTCCTGACGACGGTGGCCGGTTTGGCTTCGGTTCGTCCGTGGGGGGCAATCGCACGTATGGACCTGAGGTGTTTACAATTCAGGCGTTTTCCCCTAAGAAACCACGCACCGATAATCCTACAGAAGGGATAGATCCGATGACGACACAGTCATTTCAGCGCCGGTCCATATGGAGTTTGGGGTGCATTGTTCTTGTAATGGCGATGGTGACCATCAGCGCGGCCCAGACCCGTGAGGCGACCGACATCGACCCCCTGGTCGACCAGGTCCTTTCCGGTGTGGAAAAACGTTATGCCAGCTCGGCTTTCTCGGCCCGTTTTGATATCGAATCGACCCTCAAGGCCATGCAGGTCACCGATACCGCGGCAGGCCGCCTGATGGTGAAATATCCGGGTAAAATGCGCTGGGAGTACGAGCAACCCGATCCCATGCTGTTTGTCACCGATGGGGTCACGCTCTGGATGTATCAGCCCCAGGAGCGCCAGGTAAGGGTGGGGCAGACGGACGCGGTGCTGGGCGGCAGCCAGGGCGCCAGTTTCCTTTCGGATGTCCGTCTGCTGCGCAAACAATTTCAGATCGATCTGGATCCGAACGGCAGCAGCGAACTCGTCCGGCTCAAACTGACGCCCCGGGAAGGGGCTTTCGATATTGCCTTCATTACCATGACCATTTCCCGGGCGACGCACGATGTGGTTGAGGTCGTCACCACCAACCAGTCCGATGATACGACCCGCGTCATCTTTCGCGATATTGTCTTCCAGCAGGTGTTTCCGGATACCCTGTTTGAATTCGAGATTCCGGAGGGCACAGACGTTCTGCAGTTCTAGACCCGGCACGTCGTAGGGTATAGCGACACATCGCGAAGGAGGAACGGTACGATGCAAGACCAGATTCGTTCATTGCTGAAAAAACGCCGGGCGATATTGCTGGCCCATAATTATCAGCCCCCGGAGATCCAGGATGTGGCCGATCTTTGCGGCGACTCGCTGGAACTCAGCATCCGGGCGGCCAAGACGGATGCGGAGGTGATCGTCTTTTGTGGGGTGCATTTTATGGCCGAAACGGCTTCGATCCTGTCGCCGCACAAAACCGTGTTGCTGCCCCGTCATGATGCCGGGTGTCTGATGGCGGACATGATAACCGCCGAGGGTTTGGCCGCCAAAATTGCCGCTTTGCCGCCCATGCCGGTGGTAACCTATGTAAACTCCACGGCCGATGTAAAGGCCTTGTCCACCATTTGCTGTACTTCGGCCAATGTCGTGGCGGTGGCCAACAGCCTGGACGCGACGGAAATGCTCATGACGCCGGACCGTAACCTGGCCATGTATGCGGCCGCGCGAACCGGCAAGAAAATCCATATCTGGGACGGTTACTGCCCCACCCATGAACGCCTGAAAACCGCGGACGTCAAGGCCGCCCGCGATGCCCACCCGGAGGCGGTGTTCATGGCGCACCCCGAATGCCGGCCGGAGATTCTTGAAATTGCCGATGTCATCGCCTCGACATCCGGCATGATTCGGCATGCCCAGACGTCAGACGCCCAAGCCTTTATCGTCGGGACGGAACTGGGGATTCTTCACCCTATGAAGAAAGCCAATCCGGATAAACAGTTTTTCCCGGCTTCGGAAAAAATGATCTGCAAAAATATGAAGAAAATTTCGCTCGCGGATATCGTGCGCTGTCTGGAAACCATGCAGGGCGAGATCAAGGTGCCGGAAGACGTTCGGCTACCGGCCCTGCAGGCGGTGGAGCGTATGATCGCCATATCGGCTTAGCCCGAATATTTCATGAAATTTTTTCAACACAATGGATTTGATGCAAACATTCAAGGCGATAAGAGCAATTCGTGGTATGTTTCTCAGGTGACCCTTTGTAAGCTGCGTCTCTATTTCCAAGAAGGCAGAAAAATTTTCACCCTGCGGGCGAGCCCGAGATGCCCATTGGCCGCGTTATCAGGAGCTTGCGGTAGCAGTCGTACAGCTGCGCCCCTGAAGCCTTGCCAATGAACATCTCGAACTCGTGAAATATTCGGCTTAGAAGCGCTTTAAAAGCCTCATCGAATGTTCGATTCCGACACCAGAAACGCGGGCGACCTTTGCAGGGGCCCGCGTTTCTTATTGGCTGAGGGGTGATAGGGTACGCTTCAGGCGTCGATCATGTCGTCGGGGATATCGGCATTGGTGTAGACTTTCTGGACATCGTCGCAGTTGTCCAGCATGTCCATGAGGCGGATCATCTGTTCGGCTTCTTTGCCTTCCAGGCTGGTGGTGTTCTGGGGCAGCATCGTGACCTCGGCGTCGACGCAGGGGATTTGGGCCGCATCGATAGCCTCCTTGACCGCCTCGAAGTCTTCCGGGGCGGTGATGACCTCAAAGTTGCTGCCGTCCTCGCGGACGTCTTCGGCCCCGGCCTCCAGGGCGGTTTCCATGAGGGTTTCTTCATCGACGGCGGAGCGCTCTACGACGACATAGCCTTTCTTGTCGAACATCCAGGCCACACACCCGGCGGCACCCAGGTTGCCGCCGCATTTGTTGAAGCAATGCCGGATTTCGGCCACGGCCCGGTTCTTGTTGTCGCTGAGGGACTCCAGGAGCACCGCCGCGCCTCCCGGCCCGTAACCTTCGTAGGTGTTTTCTTCGTAATTGACGCCTTCCAGATCGCCGGTGCCCTTGGCAATGGCCCGTTCCATGTTGTCCTTGGGCATATTTTCAATCTTGGCGGCGTTAACGGCTGACCGCAGACGCGGGTTGGCGTTGATGTCCCCGCCGCCTGTGCGCGCGGCAACGGTAATTTCCTTGATGAGTTTGGTGAAAACTTTACCCCGTCGGGCGTCTGCGGCGCCCTTGCGGTGTTTGATATTAGCCCATTTACTGTGCCCTGACATTTATGCCTCCTGTTTTTTGCCCTTGCCGATGATGAAAATTTCACGGCTGGCTTTGCGGCTGCTCTGGGGTTTGTAGATATGACATCGTGTAAAATTGATGTTTGATGCTCTCGATAAACGCTGGTGAATCGGGCCCCTGGAAAATTTTGCACACAAACCGGCCGCCGTCTATCAGGTATGTCCGCGCAATGTCCAGGGCGCTTTCACAAAGGTTCAGGGACCGGGCGGCGTCCACGTCGTGGTGACCGGTGGTGGCCGGGGCCATGTCACTGAGGATGCAATGAAATCTCCGGCGCAGCATTTCGTTGACATCGTCGTTCAAATCGAAAATATCGGCGACGATGACCTGCGCGTGTTCCGGCAACGCCAGTTTGACCGGCTTCAGGTCCAGACCCAACACCAACCCCCGCGGGCCGGTGATCTGGGTCGCATATTTCAGCCAGGACCCCGGGGCGCAACCCAGATCGAGCACGCGGTTGCCGGGGTGAATCAACCGGTAACGTTTCTGCATCTCCTGAAGTTTGTAGACCGAACGGGCCGGGAAGTTATCTTTCCGTGCCATGCGGGTGTAGTGGTCTTCCCAACGGTTGCGGGAACTTGATTTTGAATTTTTTCGGGGCATCTGTATTTTGTTGCGCCCGCTGCCGCGAGCTTTAATTTATTGTCTTTATTTGATAAAAAGCAACCTCCTATACACTTAAAATCGATAGGAAGTCAAGGCGAAGCACCCCCGATACCATTTGTACAGCGGAAGTTAGAACAGGTTTTCCAAGGCATCCTCCAGCGTGCGCACGCCGATCGTTTTGATGCCGGGCACGTTTTCCATGCGGCGGGTGTTGCTGTGGGGCACCAGGCAACGCTTGAATCCCATTTTAGCGGCTTCCATGGCGCGGATATCCACATGCCCCACGGCGCGGACTTCCCCGGTGAGACCGACTTCGCCCAGGATGAGCATGTCCTCGGGCACGGCCTTATCCATAAAGCTGGAGGCAATCGCGGCCACGATGGCCAGGTCCACCGCCGGTTCGTCGACTTTGACGCCACCGGCGACATTCATGAAGACGTCCTGCCCGATCAGGTGCAGGCCGAGCTTTTTTTCCATCACGGCCACCAGCAGGGCCACCCGATGCGCGTCGAGACCCAGTATGGTGCGCCGGGAGGTGCCATAGTTGGAGCCGCTCACCAGGGCCTGCAGTTCCAAAAGGATAGGGCGTGTGCCCTCCATGCTGGCCGTCACCGATGAGCCGGGCGCACCGGACGGGCGCTCGGACAGGAAGACCGCCGACGGATTGGTGACCTCGACCAGGCCCTGGTCGCGCATTTCGAAAACGCCGATCTCGTTGGTGGAGCCAAAGCGGTTCTTGACGGCGCGCAACACGCGAAAGACATGGTTGCGATCCCCTTCGAAGTATAGCACGGTGTCCACCATGTGCTCCAGTAAACGCGGCCCGGCAATGGCGCCGTCTTTGGTGACATGGCCCACCAGCAAGACGGGGATACCGGTCTTTTTGGCCATCAGCATCAACCGGACGGTGGCTTCGCGCACCTGGCTGACGCTCCCCGGGGCGGACGTCAGCGCGCTGCTGAACATGGTCTGGATGGAGTCCACCACCACCACCCGGGGTTGATGGGTTTCCACCATCCGAACGATGGCGTCCACGTCGATTTCCGAGACCACCAGCATATTCGTGGCCACGGTATCCAGGCGCTGGCTGCGCAGTCGGATCTGGCGGATGGATTCTTCGCCGGAGACATAAAGCACCTTGCCGTGGTTGTTGGCCAGGCCGCACAGGGCCTGGAGCATGAGCGTGGATTTGCCGATGCCCGGGTCGCCGCCGATCAATACCAGGCTGCCTTCCACCAGACCGCCGCCCAGGACCCGGTCAAATTCGCCAACGAAGGTCTGGCAGCGCTGCTCGGCCTCCAAGCCCACGTGGTCGATGGGGATCGGCTCCGCAACGGCCGAGGCTATCCCCGGGCGTGCTCCCGGGCCGGAGGCCGGCCGGGTGGATTCCACCATGGTGTCCCATTGCTGGCACTCCGGACAGCGACCCATCCAGCGCAGGGCCTGATGCCCGCAGGATTGACAGGTAAATATGGTTTTCGGTTTTTTGGAGGCGGCCATGCTGGTTCGTCGTATCCCTTCTTTTTGTGGGGGCTCTTGGTTGCGATTCAGGCGAACGTATAGCATGGCGGGGAAGATCCCAGCAAGACACCACGGTCATTGGTGATGGTTGGTGTCCGGTATTTTGCTATGCTCCGTCGTTCGGGTTGATGGCGGCTCCCTGGTAGAATGCCGCCCCCAAACAAAACACATCCCTTCGCGAGGCAAAGAAGGATGGACTCGTAAAAGTCATGTCAGACGGTTTCGTAAAAAGTTCGAGATACGGCTTGCGAATCCCGAAGTGAGCGTACTTCGGTACGCCGCAATGACGAGGGATACGCGTAACGCAGATATCGGGCTTTTTACGAAATCGTCAAGAATGAAACCTAAAGATGATCCGGTAAATGGCCGAGGAACATACTGGTATTATATGTGATTGACTGGATCGGGAAGCGTGAATGTGATACGGTAATGACTCATTCTTGCCTTCCGGTGAGACATGCCGCGGCTGGTCATCCCAAAAACAAGTTCTCTATCATGGAAAAAGCTTCCGGGCTCGCCAATGCGGCGGTTTATGATTATGGTGTTCTTTAGCCGGACGGAAAAGAACGCATGGAACTTGGCCTTGTCCACCGCCGGGTAAACTTTAAGAAAACAACCGGGAATCAGTCAATCATGGTCTGAATCGGACAATTTCATAGTCCGTCAAGCCCATCATTTATAAAGCTCCTTTTTTCGGAGCCGTCAATATTAGGCAGGAGAATACACGATGACCACGCGGTTCGGAAAAACCGGGCGCCTTGCCCTGGCAGGAATGCTTCTCCTGTTTGTCGTTATCGCGGCCGGTGGTGCGGAAGCCCAAGGGGTCATATCGGCGCCGGAATCTTTCACCAAACTGCAGGCGCGGCTAATCAAGGACGGTTTCGATGCGGAGGGCATCGCGGAACTCTACCGCCAACCGGGGGTGGCCTTCGAGACGCGGGGGGTATCCCTTTTTTTCAGGCACAGTGAAGCGCGCTTGAACTATGCCCAGTTCCTTGAGGACCGACGCATTCAGATGGCACGCCAGTACATCATCGACCACAGCGGTGCGCTGGCGGCGGCGGAAGAGCAATATGGTGTGGCGCGGGAAATCATCACGGCCATCATGCTTGTGGAAACCCAGCTGGGAACCCTGGTGGGCAAGCAGACGGTTTTTAATATCCTTTCCACCATGGCGGCCCTGGATGACACCGTCGTGCGGAAAGCATTCTGGAACGATCTTCCCAAAGAGCGTCGCCTGAAACGCAAGGCGTTTGAAAAAAAGGCCGATCGCAAATCCAGCTGGGCTTATGCCGAACTCAAGGCATTGCTGCAGTATGTTCAAGTGGAAAATATGGATCCCGTGGCGATCCAGGGATCCTATGCCGGTGCCATGGGCTATTGCCAGTTCATGCCGAGCAATGCCCTGCGGCTCGGGGTCGACGGCAATGGGGATGAACGGGTCGACCTTTTCGACCACACCGACGCCATCGCCAGTGTGGGCAACTACCTGAAGCACCACGGCTGGAAACCCGAGATGACCCGCAATCAGCAGTTCCAGGTGATTCTGAAATACAATTACAGCAAGCCTTACGCCAATACGATTCTTGACATTGCCGTAAGGTTGCGAGACAGCTAAAAATCTGAATTTCTGTTGTATTGTAAAAAATATCAGACGGTTTCGAAAAAAGTTCGAGATACGGCTTGCGAACTCCGAGGAGGGAGGCGTACCTGCTGTACGCCGCAGTGACGAGGAATGCGCGTAACGCAGATATCGGACTTTTTACGAAACCGTCACGTTGAAAGGGTAGATATGGAGCTGAAGACAGCAATCACGTTCATCGTGGCCTGTATACCGTTTCTCCTGTTTACGGTCTGGGCCATTGTGGACGTCTTGATGAAGGATTTTGGCACGACCGGGCGCAAGGCCCTGTGGGCCTTTGTGGCCGCCGTGCCGTTCATCGGAGCGATCATTTACCTGCTGATCGGATTCCGCCAGGGCCGCAAGCCCGAACAAGCCGGGTGATACATTGCCCGGGCCTCGCAAGCATGCTGAAAGCATTTGACAATTTTCAAGATTTCCGGTAAATCCACCTCACATTTCCGCACAGATGTGGTCCCATCGTCTAGCGGTTAGGACGCCGGCCTCTCACGCCGGTAACCGGGGTTCGATTCCCCGTGGGATCACCACCCAATAATACCGAAGGGTTAGCATATGTGATGCTAACCCTTTCTTTTTTTGACCCGTAAGCGTTCAGCAAAGCTTTCAGACCGATTCCGATTGGGAAACCCGATACTCATTGATGATGAAATGGTTTCCTCTAAAACAGAGGAATCTTTTTTCTAATCATTCGTTTTCGATAGCACCGTGCGCGGCGTCAAATAAAAAATAATTAAAATAATTAGAAGTTTATGTTCCTATGGGTAACCATTGGCGTGGGCTGTGGCATCCCTTTTGCTGCACCTGCTTGGTATTGATTGCATTTAGGAGGCGCGCCGTGCGATTGGCCTGGATTATCCTTGTTTTATTGATCATGGTATTGCCGCAAGCCATCGGGGTTGCCATGGCAGGCAGTTTCACCTGGGCCGGCTTTTTGTCAAGCCGTTCCGCCGGGCTGAGCATTGAGTCGCCAATGCTCATCATGCTGGGATGTATCCTTGTTTGGCTTGCCGGGCTGTGTCGTAAGAAGCTTATCCAAAAATCAAACAGGGATCATCATGTCTCCGGATACTCACAACAAAGAACCTGACCGACGTTCCGGTATCGATCGCCGCCAGTTTTCCTACGCGCTGCATCTCCCGGAGCGAAGAGTCCGCGAAGAACGCCGTCGACGTCGGCTTGGACCATCCGATCGTTTTCAGGAAGCGCGGCCCGCCAGGGAGATCGCGCTTTCCGGCCATTTGCAGCAAACGGTTTGATTTCCAAGGCGGCACCCTTTCTTTCCTCTGATTGATGACCCCCGATTACCTCCCATGGCGCCTATTCTTTGTTTAACATCATCACCGATCGGCACACCCATCACGTTTTCTTAAAACGCGACGCGGATCCGCAAGGTGTTCTGCCTTCTTCGTTTTGATTTAAATCCGCCATAATTATAAAGACCGTTTTCAAGCCCCCTTCGAGGCGGCGACCTGAGTCCTTCCGCTCTGCGGGGGGCGTCTCACTGACGCTATGGCTTCCCGGGCTATGGATTGTTGCGTGATACGAAAAGCGAATGGCGGCAAGCAATACCAGAGGGTGGAGGTTTACCGCTCTTTCTTGATGATGTGAATGACGTCGCCCGGATAGATCAGGTCCGGGTTGCGGATTTGGCTGAGACGCGCCAGTGCGGGGTATTGGAAAGGGTCGCCGAGATAGTGTTCGGCAATATCCCACAGGGTATCGCCGGGGACGACGTGATGGACAATCTCGACGTTTGCCGGTGGGATTTGGCGCGACAGCGGCGTGGGCGGGCTTGGCTGATCGATTGAGGGGCGTTCCACCATCAGCGTGAAGGTCTCGGTTTCCATCCGCAGGATTTCCCGGGATGATTCCGAAGTTTTCTCAGGGGTGATGCGGGACGCTTCCCTTGCGGTCGTCTGTGGGAGGGGTGCGTCCTCTTCCGCGGCAGACTCGGGTGATACGGCATTTCCCATTGGGGGTGCCGGTGCTGTTGGCGGCGTGTCGCTGGCGGCATGCGGGGGCTGTTCCCCGACGGCATCCCTGGCAAGCGATTGCGTTCGGGGAGTTTCTGGCGATGGTTCAGGAAGAGGGTTTTGGGGGGCCACGACAGGCAGTGGTGCGACCTGGGCACCGTCTTGATGCGGTCGGGATACGACCTTGTGCCGCTTGAGCAACAACCCCGAACTAAGGGCGACGATGAGGATCAGGAGCAAAACGCCGGTCAGGGCCAGCGCATAGCGTCGGGTTCGCGCGCGCGGGGCGGATGATCGCTTACGCCATTGAACAGGTTTTTCCCGGGGCGGGGCGGATGGCGTATGGGGAGGATTTTCCAGGGTGGCGGGCGTATCCGTCATGACTGCGCGCGGCCGGGCGCTTTCCGTTTTGGGTGCCGTGACGTGATTCTTCGCGGTGGTAATCACCGGTCGCAGGGTGTCCTCGCCGGATCTTTTTTCTGGCGCGGCGGCACCGTTTGTTTCCCCCTGGTCGAGAGCCGTGGATTCTATTGCGGTCGTTGACCGATCCGGCGCGGTGGCTTGAACCAGCGTTGCGGCGGTCATGTGCGCCATCGTTTTCAGATCCGGGCTGGGATGGGCGGACTCCCGGGCCTGGTCGAGCAGATCGAAGTTCGTGTGAAACAGGACCTGTTCGTCCCGCAGGATGAAGGCATCAAAAAGATCCATGTCGCTGCGGGGACTCAAGGGGCGCCGGGGAAGATTGGTATCCGGCAGGACATCCAGCACTTCGTCCACCAGAAAAGCTGTAAGACCGGTCGACAGGGTGGTGAGAATCAGCTGACCTTCCATCCGGGGCGGGCCGCTTTCGAGCCCGAGTTTGCGCCGCAGGGAAATGACGCGATACACCTGCCCGCGATGATTGATGAGGCCGATTACCGATGGGGGCGCCATGGGCAGACGGCTTACGGGGGGAAGCATGATAATGCTTTCCACCTCCGTGGCCGGCGCGCAAAAGTTGTACGGGATAACTTTGAATAGGATCAAGTGCCGGTTGTTACGGGATGATGGGGTGATGTTCATGGTCTGCACCGCAGCGGAGCATCCTTGCAATGGCTTTCATGGATGGCGGCGAAATGCCGGTGATGATCGTATACTATGGTGTTGTCCCGGACCCTGTCAATCGGCAGCCGCGTCTGGGCCGCCTTGCCGGGGGTGTGGCATATGCTGGATTCCCGGAGATGGTTCAGATCGCGGAAAGGCGGGAAGGTCCGGGCGGCGCAGGTATCCGGAGATCGCCGGAACTGACAAAGCCGGTGGTAACACCCGCCGTCCACCAGGGCGACGGGTGTTTGCTGATCATGGCGTGGGTTTGTCGGCGGTGCTGTTCAGGTCGGCCAGAAAATCTTTGACCGGATCGATATCAAAATCGGAAAGGGTAAAGGGGTCTTCCCGCAGGGACGAGCGGGCCGGAACTTCGGTGGCCGTGTCGTCCGCCGGATCGAAAATTTCCAACAGGGATTCCTCCGCACCTTTTATGCGGATGCGATAGGCGGGACTCGCAAGATCGGTTTTGGCCTGATCGGTCAGATAAGCGCGGCATTTCATACGGGACAGACTGGAAAGCAGCCGTTCCACGGCGGCATTGGCTACGGCCTGTCCGTCGGCGGTAACCCATGCGGTATCCGATGCTTTGCCCGGATCGGCTTCGGATGCGGCGGCCTTGTCCTCCGGCGGTTGGGGCGCATCGGTCTTTTTTAGCGCGACGTTCCGGTCGCGGGTGTCGATAGAAAATTCCGTGATCTCATCGCTTTTAAAGGCCAGGATGGTTTTATCGCGCAGGCTCTCCACGGATTGATCGAAGTCCTGTCGAAAGTTCCCCTGGGCATGGTAGACGTTGGGGTCTTCGGACAGCGTGATGTGGGTGTGTCGCATGGTATCCGCGGCTTTCCCGATCTGGAGCGTGCGCATGGCCTTGTCGCCCTGGTAGGCCGTCACCCGAATCTGCTGGGGCGGATCGAGCTCGTAGCGGGCGTAATTCCGGGTTTCCGATACCAGCGCCGTGACCTTCAGGTCGGCCAGGGCACTGAGCATCCGATTCACGGAATTGACGTCGGCGGGGTAATCGCCCGGCGCAACGAACCAGTCCTCGTCCCGGCGGGTCAGCACGACGGTCTGATCACCCTTCCCGATTTCAATTTTGGTCAGATCCTGGGTCTTTACGGCCGGGAGTTCGGGCAGGGTGTAGGTGGTCCGATCGGTATTCCGGAAAAACAGGTAGAGCCCCAGGGCGATAATGACGACCGACAGGATCGCATATTCTTTTTTAACCTTCATGGCGGGATCTTCGCTCCTTTTATGATTCCTGGAACATGGCCTGAATGCGTTTTTTACGTGCGTTGCGTCGCAGCCACACCACTCCGCCGAACAGCACCACCAGGATCGGGAGACCGACGATGTTGAAGGCCTTCGTCATGGTTCGTGTGGCGGGCGTGGGGTCCTCGAGCGGGTTGAAGCGCTGTTCTTTGCTGCGCATCACCGCGACATCGACACGATCATTGAGATAATCGATCATGTTCATGATGAACATGGAGTTGGGCGTACGACCGTCGGCTTCCAGCACACTGTCCTGAATGAGTTCCGCCGATCCTACCACAAGAATTTTGGCCGGCACACTTTTATCCCTGCGGTTGGAGGTGCTCTCGATGCCGGAGAGATCCATGGCGGCAGGGGTTTCGGTGGCGGCTTCCGTCTCGGCTTCGGGGGGCGCTGGTCTTTCCGGGATCGGCTGACCGGCAAAGTGGCTGGGGAATTCGCCTTCCAGGATATAGGCCAGGGGGAAGGCCTGCAGATCCTCATCCGGCGGCGATCCGATCATCCTCGGGTCCAGTAAGATGCGGTCTTGCATTTCCCACGACTGGTCCGAAGAAGAAAATAAACGGGTGCCCGACAGCCCGTTTTGCTCAAGGCGTTCCTTGTCGATCACCAGGGGTGACATTTTCAGGGCGATCAACCCCCGGATGTTCTCCATAAAAGGCAGGTCCTGGTTGATATTGGTGCTTTTGATGAGCGGCGCGAAATAAATCGGGCGTTCGCCGCCGCCCATATCGCTGGGCAGACGCTGTTTGTAGCAGTTTTTGTCAAGCACCATCGAGGGGGTGATCGTGACCCCGTAGGTTGCCAGTAATTTTTCCAGCCCGGAGTCAAAGGGCTGAAAGGATGGGCCCTGAAAGGCGGGTTGGCGATCCCCCGGCCCGGATTCTTTGAAAGAATCCAGGAACAGTGCGAGGTTCGTGCCGCGCATGAGGGCCTGGTCAATCTGGTAGAGTTCATAGTCCGAGAAAGGCTCGGTGGGGCGTGCGATAATCAGGCTCGGCAGGCTTTCCTGAATGGTGTCGCTCTGGAGTTCGATGCGTTTGAGGGAATAGCTGTCGGATACCAGGGTCGGAAAGCTGCGCAGTGCGCCGGTGTTGGGTTGGCCCGGCATCGCGTCCAGCGACAGGGTGCCGTTGCTGACCAGATATCCCAGATTTTCGTTGATATCCACCAGCGCTTCCAGGTTGTTGGTAATCAGGTCTTCCATCTCGTCGATGCCGATCATCTGGTACTGGGTCCCGATGATCGGAAGCCGCAGGACAGAAGCAGCGGCGTCGTGACGGTTTTGTCGCCATATTCCATCACCAGTCCGATCACACCATTGCCGGCGGCCAGCTTGGCTTCGGGGATGGCCGGCCAGTTAACGTTCATGATGTTGTATTTTTTGGAAAGTTCGGCGCCTTCCGGGTCCAGGGAAGGGTCGATATGGCGGTAGGCCAGTTTGTTATAGGTTTTGGTGTTGACCCGCGCAATAATATCTTCCAGGCCTTCGGCAAAGGACGGCAGCCCGTCAAGCCCCATGAACTGCGCGACACCTTTGAGCGAGGAAGACAGGAAGAGGGTTACCTTGATGTTGTCTTGCAGATTGAGAAAGGCACTGGTCTTGTTGTTCAGTTTTTGAATGGCGGTGGTCAGTTTGTACTCCAGTCCGTCGATGGACGTGATGGTGGGGATTTGTTCGACCACATCGCCGTGAATCAACGCCAGACCCATATAAGCCCGTTTAAATTTAACTTCGTCTTCTTCGATGGCCTGGATCTGGACCGGGTTGATGCCATAGTCGGTCGCCTGCTGCTGGTTTTCACCGGCCTGCAGACCGATATCGCCTTCCTGCGGACTGACATCGTAAAAGCGGTAATTGAAATTGCGGTTGGCGTGGAGCGCATATTCCTCCAGCAGGTCATGCAGGTAGCGTTCGGTGTTGTTGTACGGCGCCGGCAGGTTCTTGGTGAAGAAGACCTTGATGGTAAGGGGCTCCTTCAGCGTGGCGACGACCTGCTTGCTGGTTTCCGAAAGAGAATAGATCCGGTTGGAGGTCAGGTCCCACCGATAAAACAGTGTCAGTCCGGCAACATTGAGCAGAACCAGCACGAGAAGGTAAATTGAGAATTTCATGTATTTTCCATAGGTGCGTGTCGCCATGCCCGACTCCTTATTCCTTTTCCTGCATTGCGAGGTGTGCTGCGTACAATCCGAGAATGACCAGACTCAGAAAGTAGAGAATGTCCCGTGAGTCGATTATCCCTTTGGCGACATTCTGAAAGTGCGAACTGGCCCCCAGGTAATTGACGACATTGAGTATGGCGGTGGGGAAGAAAAAAAGCATGCGGTCCATGGTGGTCAGCGCGAAACAGATCACGGCCCCCAGAATAAAGGCGATGATCTGGTTGCGTGTCAGGGCCGAGGCAAACAGGCCGATGGCGGTAAAGGCCGCGCCCAGCATGACAGCCCCCGCATAGCCGCCGATAACCGGCCCCCAGTCCAATTCTCCCATCAGGGATATGAATACCGGGTAGGCCAGGGTCGGCACGAGGATGGCGCAGACGAAAACGACACCGGCCAGAAATTTCCCGACGATGATGTCGCGAAAGGTGACCGGCAACGTCAGGAGGATCTCATAGGAGCCCGTATTCAGTTCTTCCGAAAAGAGCCGCATGGTGATGGCCGGTACCACAAAGGCAAAGGTCATGGGGAGCAGGTTGAAAAAATTGCGCATATCGGCTTGGTTGAAGACAAAAAAAGTCGAGAAAAACAACCAGCCCGTTACCAGGAGGAAGACCGATATAACGATGTAGGCGATGGGCGAGATGAAGAAATCCTTCAACTCTTTGCCCATGATGTGGGACACCTGATGCATGTCAGTTCTCCTTGGTCAGTTCTCTGAAAATGGTTTCCAGGTTCTTGGTTTGCAGGACGAATTCCACCAGGATCCAATCCGTGGTCTTGATCGCGGCATAGACGGCCGGACGGGGATCATCGGCGCCCCGGCAGGTCAAGACCAAGTTGAGGGTGTCGTTGGCGTTGTGATGCGGGGATGCCGCCGCGGTGACCCCGTCAATGCTGTTCAGTGTCGCGAGGGCCTCTTCCGGGGCGGCGTTCTGCAGGGTCAGGTGGATGCGGCGCGCCTGACCGCCGGACTGTTTCAGGTTTTCGGTGCGGTCGTCCGCGACAATGCGGCCCTTGTGGATAATGACGATGCGATCACAGGTCGCTTCGGCTTCGGTCAAGATGTGGGTGGACAAAATGACGGTTTTTTCCCGTCCGATTTCGCGGATGATGTCCCGGATCTCGACGATCTGGTTGGGATCCAAACCCGATGTGGGTTCGTCCAGAATGAGAATTTCAGGATCACTCATCATGGCATGGGCCAGGCCTACCCGTTGTTTCAGCCCCTTGGATAATTCGCCGATGGTTCTGTGCATGATGCCCTGCAGCCCGCAAAGATCGACCAGTCGGTGAAGGCGTTGTGTTCTGGTGCTGCCGGTCAAATTGCGGATGCTGGCGACATAGTCCAGGTAGTCAAAGACCAGCATGCCGGGATAGAGGGGCGCGGACTCCGGCAGGTAACCGATCAACTGCTTGATGGCGACGATGTCGTCCTGGATGTCGAATTCTTTGATTTTGACCTGCCCGGCCGTGGGTTTGAAATAGCCGGTGAGCATCCTCAGGGTTGTGGTTTTGCCGGCGCCGTTGGGCCCCAGAAGTCCGATGATTTCGCCCTTCTGGATGTCAACGTCGATACGATCCACGGCGCAGAAATCGTCATAGTATTTGGTCAGTCCCTCGACCTGGATCATGCGTGGTCTCCTTTTCAAATGGCTATTGGGCCAATCTGTCGGGTTGTATCTCCGGGACGGTGATGCATCCCCTGATCCGATGCCTGTATGCATTGCAAGGACACTGTTTGCAGGGAGGTTTCCTATCGGACGTGTCACCGTTTCAAACCGTCCCGAGTAGAACGACGATGGCATGCGGGCCTGCTGTATCATGGATTACGACCGGCTGCAACGGTCTGTAAAATGGGATTGCAGGGTCACGCGTCATGACGATGGGGGCGGACGGATCGCACCCGCTGGGGGTAACGGGGCGATTATGACCCATACTGTCCGGTAGTGGAAAGGCTCGGAGCGTGATGGGGAGGTTATATGCTCGGGAGGGAGTTCTGGTTTTCGTCGGAATGACAACGTGGGGTGTTTCATCGCTACGGGAATGTCGAATGGCGATTATTGTCGTATTAATTCCATCATTTACAATGATATAACCAACTGGTAACATGCAAGATGTTAATCAGCCCGGAGCGTGTGTCAAGCGCCGCCAGAGCATTGGATGCGCCTGCCATCAGATCGGCTTAGCAAAGGGTGGGGGATGTCCGTTCCTGTTGTGACAATTACACCGGAAGTGTTCCAGATCGGTGGCCCCGGAATCACAGACGCTGAAGACGCGGCGGTCTATCTGGTGGCCATCGGTGACCATGCCGCCCTGATCGATGCGGGGTGCGGCCGAACCGTCGATCGCCTGCTGGCGAATGTAACCGCTTGTGGCGTTGGCCATGCCGATCTGGAGGACCTGCTGCTCACCCATTGTCATTTCGACCATACCGGTGGCGCGGCGGAACTCCAGGCACGTCTGGCCCTGCGGGTCGTGATACACGCCCTTGATGCCCCCTACGTCGAGGCGGCCGACCCCGCCGTTACGGCGGCGGCCTGGTACGGTGCCGCGCTGCAATCGTTTCGCCCCGATCGGCTTCTGGAAGGTGCGACCGAAGACCTCTGGATCGGGGGCCGGCGCATCCAGGCCATCCACGTCCCCGGACATTCGCCGGGTTCGGTGGTCTACCTCCTGGAATCGGGTGACCGGAGAATTCTTTTCGGGCAGGACGTGCACGGCCCCCTGCACCCCACGCTGAAGTCGGACCCCGTGGCCTATCGGCATTCCTTACAGCGGTTGATCGACCTGGAGGCCGATATCCTTTGCGAGGGGCATTTCGGTATTATCGAAGGCCCCGGCCGGGTGAACCGTTTCATTCGCCAATATCTGGCGTAAAGGCCGTGGTGCGCTTGCTGTCAGGTCTGGCGGATCACGGCCTGTTCAATGATGAACGTCCACTCCTTGATCAGTTCCCGGCGATGGCTGATCACCCATTGCCGGCCATTTAGCCTGATCAGCTCTTCGATGCGTGTTCCGAGGATGGCCAGTTCTTCGGGGGAACCGGGCAGATCCTCTTTGCCAAGGAGGGTCGCTATGGTCTCGATCCGCATTTGCCGTGGCTCCTTCCAATTCTTCAGTCCTGACGGGATAGGAAAGCAGCTTGGGTGCGCTCAAAGGCGAAAATAGCGATCGAATTGAAATGCCACTCTGCTGTGACGGGGCGTGTCAGGTGTCCGGGCCTTGATCCAGTGCGCTCCTGATTTTTTTTAACAGGTGATTGGTTTCCTTCAAGGCCAATCGAATTTCCTTCAATGTGGACAGAACGTTCTCATCCGATTCAGGCGACGCCTCCCGACCGGAACCCAGTTGGCGGGAAATGTCATCCAGGCGGATGCTGAGGGTGACGATGAAATACAGGAGCAGCATGAACATGAAGTCTTCTCGGCGCCAGTTCAGATGAAAAAAACCGAAGAAAAGCAGAACGAGGAAAATCACACTGGTGATCGCGTAGGGATGCTGTGAAAGAAATTTTTTCATGCAGAGTCCTTGCAGCCACAGATTGCCGTTAAGGCCGCGGGAAAATTAAATGAAACTGCGATTGCGCCGGATTACAAGACAGGCAAGATAAGGTCGTTAAGCTTGCCCATCGCCCATTGGCAACCATAGGAGAAACCGCGCCAAAAATCAATCCGTTGCAAACGGCATCGGAGGCCATCGCAATGGCGGTGGCTTGATCTGAAGGCGGGCCCTACGCGGTGCAAGGCCCCGCATGTTGCCCTTAGATCGTTAGCGGGCACGTGAATGAAGGACGCGTGTCAATTTTTGGGGCGTGCCGCGACCAATTGACAAACGTGCTGTCGGTAGGCACGTTTGAGTAAAAATTGCGAATATGCCCATAATCTCTGTCGGCGGTTCAGGAGTATCACTTATGAGGCCCATTTTTCACATCCCTATTTTGATCCTAGCGCTGGTGGCCGGTATGCTGTCCATCGGCTCAAGCCGGCTCGAAGCCGCTCCGCCGACGGTCGATCATCATCTTTATGCACAATTGCTCCAGCGCCACGTTCACGAGGGTGTCGTTGATTACGGCGGATTAAAACGCCAGGAAGCGCTTCTGGACCAGTATCTCGATTACCTGGCCGGTATTGACCCGGACGGCCTGGCGGACAAGGAGCGCTTCGCTTTTTACGCCAACGCTTACAATGCCTGGACACTCAAGTTGATTCTGACGCACTACCCCGGAGTCAAATCCATTAAGGATACGGGCAGTTTTTGGCAGAGCCCCTGGAAGAAAAAAATCGCCCGGATCGATGGGGGCCTGTTAACATTGGACGAAATTGAGCACGATATCCTGCGGCCCCAATTCCGGGACCCACGGGTTCATTTCGCGATAAATTGCGCCGCCAAAAGCTGCCCTCCGCTCTATGACATCCCCTTTAACGGTCACGATCTGGATCGCCAGCTCGATCATACGACACGGTCTTTCATCAATGATCCGGCTCGTTATCGGATCGATGGGGATACGCTCTATGTCAGCCGGATTTTCGAGTGGTTTAGCGAAGATTTCAATGAAGATCCCATCGGATTCTTCCAAAAATATGCCGAAGGCGAGTTACAATCCGAGCTGCGGGCGCGATCGCAGGATCTGCGCGTAAAATTCCTGGATTACGACTGGTCCCTGAACGGGGCCTGATGCCGCAGCTTTCTCCCGGGGCCGCAAGCCCATGAACAGGGGGTATTAATGGCACAGTTTGATTACGATATCGGTATTATCGGCGGCGGGGCGGCCGGTTTGACCGTGGCCTCCGGTGCCGCGCAATTGGGGGCCAAGACACTGCTCATCGAACGGGAAGCTGCGTTAGGCGGGGATTGTCTGCATTACGGCTGCGTTCCCAGCAAAACCTTGATCAAATCCGCTAACGTCTATCATGCCATAAAAAATGCCAGCGCCTACGGCCTGCCGTCCGTGGGTGTGCCGCCGGTTGATTTCCGCAAGGTGGCGGATCGTATCCGTTCCGTCGTGGCAACGATCCAGGAGCATGATTCCGTCGAGCGCTTCTGCGGGCTGGGAGCCCGGGTCGAATTCGGAGAAGCGCGTTTTACCGATGGTCACACCGTGAATCTCGATGGGAGCCTTTTTTCAGCCAAAGCCTGGGTGATTGCCACCGGGTCGTCACCCGTGGTTCCCCCGATCGAAGGCCTGCGGGAAACCGCGCACCTGACCAATCGGGAGATTTTTTACATGGACAAGCTGCCGTCGTCCATGACCATCCTGGGGGGCGGGCCCATCGGTATCGAGATGGCCCAGGCCTTCAGCCGCCTCGGCAGCCGGGTGACGGTCGTGGACATGAGCAGCCAGATATTGGGCAAGGAAGACAAAGATCTGGCCGACGACGTGATGGCCGTGCTGGAGGGCGAAGGGGTCATCTTCCATCTGAATGCCACGGTCGTCCGCGTCCGGGAGGAGGCCGCCCGGAAGGTTGTCGTCATCAAGGCCGTGGAGGGTGTCGAACAGGAACTGTCTTCCGAAGCGATCCTGGTGGCCATTGGACGGACCGCCAATGTCAGCGGACTGGGGTTAGAGGCCATCGGTGTGGACTTTGACCGAGAGGGGATCACGGTGGACAGCCGGTTGCGGACATCCCGCAAGCACATTTATGCCGCCGGGGACATCAATGGCGGCTATCAGTTCACGCATGCCGCCGGGTACGAGGGCGGCATCGTGATCGCCAACGCGGTTTTCAGACTGCCGCGCAAGGCGGATTATACTTATCTGCCCTGGTGCACCTATACGGATCCGGAACTGGCCAGCATCGGTATGAATGAAAAGGACGCCCAGGCACGGGGCATCGACTATTCGGTCTGGACCGAAGCGTTTCAGGACAATGATCGCGGCCTGGCCGAAGGCGAGCGCATCGGACGGGTCAAGATGCTGCTCGATGATAAGGAAAAGCCCATCGGAGTGCAGATTCTGGGCCCCCACGCCGGCGACCTGATGAGTGAATGGGTGGCGGTCTTGAACGGGAAGATGAAATTGTCCACACTGGCGTCGGCCGTGCATCCATACCCCACGCTGGGCGAGATCAACAAGCGGGTGGCCGGGAACTATCTCGCCCCCAAGATTTTTTCCGACCGGGTTAGAAAAGGCCTTAAGCTGTTTTTCAATCTAAAGGGACGGGCATGCGGTGACTTGCAGGATAAGTGTATTCAGGATTGTGACATGGAGGAATCGTAATGTCGGGATACAGCCAAGCATGCATAACGGCGCCCCACAGCAGGGTTTGCAGAATGATGCGGGCCGGTTCAGCACTTTCAGAGGAGAAGAAAACAATGGATGACACCCCCCCACCGAATCCCGGCGGCCGTCGGAGTGCCATGATCAAGGCCGGCCTGTTTCTTCTGTTCATCGTCGCGGCCATAGGCCTGGTGCGTTATTCCCCGGTGAAGAACTATCTCACGGTCGAAGCGTTGCAGCAGTTTTTGAATACGGTCGGTATATGGGCGCCGGTCGTCTTCATGCTGGTATATGCCGGCGGGGTGTGCCTGTTCGTTCCGGGAACGCTGCTGACGGGGCTGGGGGCGGCCATCTTCGGGGCCTACTGGGGGTTCCTGTATGTCTGGGTGGGGGCCATGATCGGGGCCAGCCTGGCTTTTTTTATCGGACGGACACTGGGGCGGGATTTTGCCACGTCACTCATCGGCGATAAACTTAAAAAATATGATGATGCCATCCGCCGCAACGGGTTTGCCACGGTGCTCTACCTGAGGCTGGTTTATTTCCCGTTTACGCCCATGAATTTCGGGATGGGGCTGACCAGTGTCGGCTTTCGGGATTACCTGTTCGGTACGGGGCTGGGAATTCTCGTGGGAACCTTTATTTTTACTTTTTTTGTTGGAACGTTGAAAGATGTCTGGGCTTCCGGCGACTGGGGGCAGCTGTTGTCCTTCAAAGTCTTTTTTTCCATAGCCCTATTTGGGTTTTCTTTTTTTATTCCCAAACTGATCAAACGATTTCGCGGTGAAGATTAATATGTTGGATAATTTAAGAGGCAACCAAACTTTTCAATTATTGTATAGTGGCGTCATCTGTTATCTCATTTTCGGACATGTTGAAATGGCTCATCATTGACAGTGGAGGGTTGTCAAGTTAACACTCCTGCAGAAAAAAAATGATTTAATCCCCATCGGTTTTGATGTTCTTCCTGAAAATCAAAAAAAGCGGAATGTATACTTGGAATAGGAGATTTTTAATGACAGGACGTCAGCCCAACGTCAGATATTTATTACTGCTAATATTTGCTCTTGCTTCATTGGTAGCTTGTTCGGGAGAGTCAGTACAACAGACTGATGCACAAAAGTGGGAAGATGTATTGAAACAGGCTCACGGGCAAACCGTAGACTGGTTCATGTGGGGCGGATCGCCCGCGGTGAATGCCTATGTCAACGGTTATCTGGCCGATCAGTTGAAATCGCAGTATGGCATTACCCTGCGCCAGGGGCCGGTCCAAGATATTGCGGAAGTGGTCAGCAAACTGGTGATCGAAAAACAGGCCGGCAAAAAAAGTGGCGGGAATGTCGATCTCATGTGGATCAACGGGGAAAATTTTCGGACCTGCAAACGCAACGGCCTGCTATACGGTCCCTTTGCCGATCAGTTGCCCAACCAGCGCCTGGTGAACTGGGAGCAGCCGTCGGTCTACAATGATTTCGGCGAACCGGTGGACGGGTTCGAATCCCCCTGGGGCAGTGCCCAGGTGGTGATGATATACGATACGGCCCGGGTGTCGCAACCGCCCCGCACGGTGGGGGATTTGTTGCGCTGGATTCGGGATCACCCCGGTCGCTTCGCCTATCCGGCCCCGCCGGATTTTACCGGGTCGGTGTTTGTGCGCCACATTTTCTATCATGTCGCCGGTGGCGCCAAGCGCTGGCAGGGAAACGTCGATCGGGTCGCCTTCGATCAGGCGGCCTCCGATACCTACCGTACATTAAAAGAACTGGCGCCGTTTCTCTGGCGACAGGGTCAAACCTATCCCGAATCGCCGGTGCGTATGAATACGCTATTTGCGGACGGCGAGGTGGATTTCTCATTTTCATACCACCAGGCCGAGGCTTCCCGGAATATCCTCGACGGTCTTTTCCCGGACACCGTGCGGACCTATGTTTTCGAGGAAGGCACCATCGCCAACACGCATTTTGTCGCCATTCCCTTCAATGCCTCCGATACGGCCGGTGCCATGGTGGTGGCCAATTTTCTGCTGTCGCCGGAAGCACAACTCCAAAAGGCCGATCCGGATGTCTGGGGTGATTTCCCGGCCATCGATCCGTCGCGACTCCCGGCGGAATGGCAGGCGCGGTTTAAACAGCAGGCGCGCGGCGTGGCAACGCTCGGCGATGCCGAACTGCAATCCCATCAACTCCCCGAACCGCCTTCGGAGATCCTCATTCAATTGGAGAAGGGGTGGGAAGAACACGTATTGAAGGGGCGCTGATGAACCCGCCATCCCGATCCGACGGCGATGCCCGCACGCGCAGGGGGCCGGGGGCCGTTGTGCTGGCGCTGCAGCTTTTGCCCGCCCTCACAGTGGTATTGCTGCTGTTCGGAGGTGGCCTGGCGCTGGGTATCGTACAAGCGTTGGGTTATCTCCCCGGGGCCGGTTTGGGTGAGTTGTCGCGGGATCATTTCGCACGGGTGTTGAGCGATCCCGATTTTTTACGAAGCCTTCTGCTGACCCTCTACATCGCGGGGACATCCACCGGCATTGCGGCCGGCATCAGTATCGTTGCGGCGCTCGTACTGGCGTCTCTGGCGGAGCGCGCCCGCGTGGTCCATTTCATTTTTCAGATCCCGTTGACGGTGCCCCATCTGGTCATTGCGGTGGCCGTGGTGTTCATGCTGGCGCCGGCCGGTCTTTTGGCCCGCACGGCGGTGGCGCTCGGGTGGATTCAAACCCCGGCGGATTTCCCGCTGCTCATCAACGACAGCTGGAGCATTGGGATCATCCTGACCTATGTCTGGAAGGAGATACCGTTTATCACCCTGATGATTCTGGCCGTATTGCGCCATAGCGGCAACGACTTGCTGGATGTCGGTCGTACCCTGAAAGCGGGGCGCTGGCAGCGCTTTCGCTATATCACGCTGCCGATTATTTTCCCGGCCCTGGGCGCCGCCAGTCTGATTGTGTTCGCGTTTACGTTCGGTGCTTTCGAAGTGCCTTTCCTGCTGGGCCGGACCTATCCCATGACCCTGCCGGTGTGGGCCTATAAAAATTACAGCGACATCGACCTGATGGCGCGTCCGGAGGGCATCGCCACCGGGATCGTAATCGCTCTGGTGGTCATGCTGGCGATCGTGCTGGCCCAGATCATGACCAAAGCCGCCCGTCGACGAGGCATGTTGTTATGAGCAAATCGTTCCGCCGGTTGACAGCTGTGGTCGTAATGGTCGTTGTGGGGCTGCCCTTTGTGCCGCTGGTATTGTGGTCGTTTTCGGACCGCTGGTTCTTCCCCGACCTATGGCCCCAGGCGTGGGGGATGCGGGCCTGGACCTATATTGCATCGACCGCCGGCATGCAGGTCATGACGGCCATCGGGCACAGTGTCGTGGTGGCGGTCATCACCGCCGCGCTGGCTGTCGTGATTGCCGTTCCGGCGGGTCGGGCGTTGGGGCTTTTTGATTTCAGGGGCAAAGACCTGATCTCCGTCTTGCTGACATTGCCGATTATCGTGCCGCCGCTCTGCGTGGCCATGGGCCTGCACCTGTGGTTTATCCGCCTGGGTCTGGCCGAGACCTATGTCGGTGTCATCGCGGTTCACCTGACGTTCTGCCTGCCCTACGCGATATTCGTCTTGTGGGGCGTTTTTTCCAACTACAATCCGGATTTTGAAGACCAGGCGCGTTCCCTGGGGGCATCGCGCTTCAATGTCGTTACGCGGGTCATGCTGCCCATGATCCTTCCGGGTCTCGGCGTGGCGGCCCTCTTTGCTTTTCTGCTGTCCTGGAGCCAGTATCTGAGTACGCTGATTATTGGCGGCGGTCGCCTGATCACCTTGCCGATCCTTCTTGTTTGCCCTGATGGGCAGCGGCGATCGACCGGTGGCGGCGGCGGTCAGCCTGGTTTTTGTTGCCCCGGCCTTGGTCGCTCTGCTATTCAGTGCCAGATACTTGGGGACCCGCAGCCTGACAGGAGTACATTGATGGGTGAATTGCGCTTAAAACAACTGGCCATCGATTATGGGGATCGCAACGTCATCCGGGATCTCGATCTGGATGTGCGCAACGGGGAAATGGTGTCGCTGCTGGGACCCAGCGGGGCGGGCAAGACCACCATTTTAAAAGCGATTGCCGGGCTGTTGGAACCTTCACAAGGCGATATCCTGATCGACGGGCGTTCGGTGAAGGGACTGGCCCCCGAAAAACGGGATGCCGTGATGGTGTTTCAGAAACCGCTGCTGTTTCCCTTCATGAACGTGGCGCAAAACATTGGTTTTGGTCTTCGCATGCAGGGTCAGACCGGCGGGGAGACTGTTCAGCACGTTGGCCATATCCTGGCCCTGACCCGGCTTGAGGGCTTGGAACGACGCAAGGTGCACGAACTTTCCGGTGGGCAGCAGCAGCGCGTGGCCTTGGCGCGGGCCCTGGTGTTGAAGCCGTCCGTGTTGCTGCTGGACGAGCCGCTCAGCAACCTGGATGCCACTCTCCGTCAGCGGATGCGTGAGCTTATCCAGACCATTCAATCCGAAACCCGGATGACCATGCTTTTTGTCACGCATGACCAATCCGAGGCCTTGATGATATCCCACCGGGTGGCCCTACTGCTGGACGGTCGGTTGCGGCAGGTGGGGAAGCCGCGTCAGCTGTTTCACCAACCGGCGGATCCTGAGGTGGCCAGGTTTTTCGGCGGGAAAAATTTTTTTCGGGGTCGCATCAAGGACGGCGTGTTGATCTCGGATTTTGGTGATTTCTCCGTCGGCCCGCAGAATGGCAACGGCCATCTGCGGACGGCCACGATCCGCCCGGAAGATATCCGCATCGCACCGCGTGGGACCGGCATGTCAAGAGGTTTGGTCGGTCGTATCGTTAAAACGAACTTCGAGGGCAGTGCCACCCGGATTGTCGTGGCCTGTGCCCCCGGTGAACTGATGGTGCTGACCCCCCGCGACGGATTTTTGCCTGAGCAGGAGGTTGAATTGACGGTTCCTGCGGATAAAATCCGCCTTTTCCCTGATGAATGAGCTTTCTTGCGGTGGCGGCAGACAGGGGCGGTAATCAAGGCCGGCGGAGCCTGTGCCGGCAGGCGTTTTACATGGCGGAGTTAGCTTGAGAGGCAGCGCGTGTGTCTGATCCGATGACGTCCATGCAGCCCCGGGTTGAGGCGTATCTTGCAGCGCGGGACTGGTCCGATGTGCCGGTGATGGCCGGTCGCCCGTTTCAGGTCCGGCCGCTGGCCCGTGGGGAATACAACCTCAATTATCGCGTCGCGGCCGGTGCCAATAAAGTGGTGTTTCGTGTGAACATGGGCACCCAGATCGACCGGGACGATCAGATCCAGTACGAGTTCGCGACCCTCAAACTGCTTGAAAAGAGCGGCGTGACGCCGGTGCCATATTTTGTCGATGACACCCGCACCTTTTTTGATCGGGGGGTTGGCATTATGGCCTACCTGCCCGGGCGTTCCCTGGACTACACCACCGATCTGGATGCGGCCGCCGCCCTGTTTGCCACCATTCACCAAGTGCCGGTCACGAACGCCGATCATCACCTGATCCGTGAGGAAGCCCCGCTGGATCTGATCTACCGGGAATGTTCCGGTTTGCTGGAAGCCTACTTCGGTTCCGACCTGGCCGACCCGGCCATACGCACTTTCTTAGGAGAAGTCCTGGCCTGGGCCTCTGAAACACGTGCCCAAGAGCGTTTTTATCAGGAAGACCCCTGGCCCTGTATCGTCAATACAGAGGTCAATTCCGGCAACTTCATTGTCAATCCGCCCAAAAATAGCATTCATCTGGTGGACTGGGAGATGCCCCGCTGGGGAGACCCCTCCCAGGACCTCAGCCATTTCTGCTCGCCCTTGACCACGCTCTGGAAAACGGATTATCGCATGACGCCGGGAGACAGAGCACGTTTCCTGGGAGCCTATGCCCGGCACATTCATGATCCGCACCTGCGGGATACACTGCAGGAAAGGGTCCGTCTGCGTGATCCCTTTGTCTATCTGCGGGGGATCGCATGGTCGGCCATGGGATGGGTCGCCTATCAGACAGACTTTGCCGGGATGAAGAATGCCGATACCTGGGAGACCCTGCAGCGCTATCTGGAGATCGGTTTTATTCGTTCCCTTTTCGAGCCCTTCATGGTGCGTGGCAGATCGTGACCTGATCACTCTTCAGGTGACGCACACGAGGTTCGGCAAGATGTGTCTATTTAAACCGGGAAGAGATCTGCGGGAATAGAAGGCATGCGTCATCGCGAGTGTTTAATCATTTTTACCCGCTATCCTGAGCCGGGTACCACCAAAACGCGCCTGATACCGCACCTCGGCCGCCGCGGCGCGGCCGATATCCAGCGACAGATGACAGGGCATGTTCTGGCGCAGGCGCTGCCCTTGATGACGTCACGCGAATTGGAATTGGAGATCCGTTACGAGGGGGGGGATGCGCGTTTGATGCGGGCCTGGCTGGGGGATGCCGTCACATATGCCAGGCAAGGACCCGGGGATATCGGCCGGCGCATGGTGCAGGCCTTTCGTGACGCAGTGGATCGGGGGAACACCGTTCCATCGTGTTGATCGGCACCGATATCCCGGACATTACGACGGCGCTCTTAGACGGTGCTTTTGAAAAGCTCTACGACGATAAGATCGTATTGGGACCGGCCGTGGACGGCGGCTATTATCTCATCGGTCTGCCGCGGAAGATGCTGGCGCCGGCGGCGCCGGGGCTGTTTTCCGATATCGCCTGGGGGACCGCGACGGTGCTGCAGGAGACCTGCCGTCGGCTGAAGGAACAGGGCTTGGACTACAGCCTTCTGGAAACCCTGGAGGATGTCGATCGCCCGGAAGATCTTCCCGTATGGGAGCGATGTCGAAAATGACGATAGATAAGCCCGGTGTGCCGCGCCTGTCCGTGATCATTCCGACCTTGAATGAGGCCGCGCACATCGATCGCGTTCTGGACGATGTGCTCGCAAGGCGAAGCGCTTGAAGTCATTGTGGCGGACGGTGGCAGCACCGACACCACCGTCGAACAAGCCTCCGCCCGTGGCGCGCGTATATACCAGGGGCCGCCCGGCCGGGCACGCCAGATGAATCAGGGGGCCGCCATGGCCCGGGGGGCGCACTTTTTTTTTCTGCATGCCGACAGTCGCCTGCCGGCCGGTTTCGATCGGGTGATTCGCCGTGAACTGGATGCCGCAACCGTGGCGGCGGGGGCTTTTTCACTGGGGATCGACGCCGATTCCAAAAAGATCCGCATCGTTGAATACTGGGCCAATCTGCGATCACACTATCTCGGCCTGCCTTATGGGGATCAGGGAATGTTCATCAGGGCAGCGCGGTTTCAACAATGCGGCGGTTTCCCCGAACTGCCCATCATGGAGGATTTTGCCATGATGCGACAGCTGAGGAAGACCGGCCGCATCGTTACGGCGCCGGAGCGGATCTATACATCATCCCGCCGGTGGCGCCATATGGGGGTGCTGCGGACAACCCTTATCAACCAAACCATCATCACCGGCTATCTGCTGGGGGTTCCCGCCGCGCGACTAGCGCGATGGTACCGGCGCTCCCGGGGCCTGGATAGTTCCCATCGATCCCGTGGCGTGGGCGGTGGATTCTGAGTATTGGTCGTAGCCGGGCGATCTGTCGCGGTGCAGGGGAAAGCGCGTTCGCCGGCGAAATGCTATGGTGTCGCTTGGCCGTTCGGGTGGGGTTGGCCGGGTCGGGGATAGACCCGCTGCCGCGCGTTGGCGGCCTTGACCAGGGTGTCCACATGCATGTCCACATAATCGAAAACGCGGGCCCCCTGTTTGCCGGGGGCCGGCCGCAGGACGCGACCCAGGTACTGGAGCAGGCGCCCACTGAATCGAATCGGTGTGACCAGAAAGAGGGTTTCGAGTTGCGGACAGTCGAAACCTTCCCCGATGAGTTGCCCGGTGGCGATCAATACCTTGATTTCACCGGCGTGCAGCCGTTCGGTCAGGGATTTGCGCTGCTTGTTGGACAAGTCACCGGTCAGCACCTCGGCGGTGATCTGGTGCCGGTACTTCAACAGCACCCGGAGGTTTTCGCAATGGGCTTTGCGGTCCGACAGCACCAGGCAGATCCCGGAATTTTTTTGATGGATCGCGGCGACATCCTTCACGATGAGGAGATTGCGCTCTTTGTCCTCCGTTAATTCAGACAACATCCGGGAATACTCGCTCACGGGATCAAAATAGGGGCGGAACTCGGTTTTGCGGATGACGACTTCGGCGGACAGCACATCGCCACTTTCGACCAGCCCTGCGGAAGCAATTTCGTGGTGCACATTTCCCAGATGCCAGAAAATCAACTTGGACAGACGGTCCCGGCGCCAGGGCGTTGCCGACAAACCCAGCATGTACTGGGCATCGAAGGCTTTGACGGCGTCGGTAAACGTCCGGCTGGGGGTTCGATGGCACTCATCGACGACGATATGACCAATGGTCGGCGCCAACTGGGGAGCGCACTTGTAGAGGCTCTGGACCAGGGCCACCGTTATCTGGGAACCGATGTTGTGACGCCCACCACCGATAAACCCCACCGCTTTTTCGGGTATGTCCAGAAATTGTTGGATGCGGGCCACCCATTGGTGCGCCAGGTCTTTGGTGTGTACGATAACGATCGTCGGCTGGCGGCGTTGGGCAATCAGATAGAGCCCCATGACGGTTTTACCGCTGCCGGTGGGCGCGCTCAGGGTCCCGAAATCCTTGACACCCATCTGCGCGACGGCCTCAAGCTGAAATGGTTTCAACTGACCCTGAAATTTAAAAGCGGTATCGGTCAGTAAACGTCGCCGGTCGGTAAGGTCATAGGCGATGCCCATGCGCCGGCACTGTCGCAGCAGATTCCCGGTAAAGCCCCGCGGGATACGGATCCCGCCGCCTTTGACCTTGCGGTAGAATTTTAACTCTTTGGGTGTTTTACGGTTCCAGCGCCCCATGCGTTCGTTGTCCAGCCATTTGGGGTTGGGCATGGTCAAGGTCGCGATGAGCCATGTGGAAAGCGCTTCCGGCGGGGATTGGATGCTCAGGACATTGCTGAGCTGCATCTTGACTGGGGGCATAGACTCCGCTTCAGACTGATGGTTAGGGTGACGGCGGGTGGTCTTCGATAATGCCGGGAGGGGAATCCGATCTCATGGGAATGCACGCACCATGCATCGGTTGCCCCGGGGCCCGGGCCGTTTTTTGATCTGGCGAGCGTTTATTCTTTTTCCGCAAGCAGGGCTTCAGCCACCCGGATGTCATAGGCCTGGGTCGGATCAAACGCCCCTTTTTGCTCGTACATTTCAGAGGCCTTGCGGATGGCGCCCCAGGGCACCCAATCGTGCTCCTCCCATAACTTGGCGTCATTGGCGTTCCAGAGCCGGAAATAAATATCGTCCAACCGCCGGATAACGTACATACGGGTTTGCGTGTTCTGGGGATAAGGGAAATAATAAAGTCCACGGGCGTCTTTCATTTTTTCATTCAACCTTTGGGCAATGGTATGACGGGTTGGTATCCATCAAATCGAATTTCTGTTTTGCTATGGCGCACTTTTAAGTTCAGCGCAAGCCCTGAGGCCATTCAAGGCGTCCCATTTTGCCTGAACGCGACGCCAGGTTCAAATTGAAATCCGCGGAATCCGGAATATCGTTCTGTGGTTAAAATTTTTCCTCCCTGGCCCGGCACAAACAGAGACGTTTGGACGCGGCGTCTCCATTTCACTTCTCTTCCTGGTCGAGACCATAGGCCCGCAGCTTGCGCCGCAGGGTGTTCAGACCGATGCCCAACAGCTTGGCCGACTGGGTTTTGTTGGCGCCGGTCTGTGCATATACCTTAAGAATATGGCTCTTTTCGGCCTCGGCGAGGGTCGTCATTTCGGCATCATCGGTCCGACATTCGCGCAACCGGGGTTTCCTGGGCTGATGGAGATGCGCTTGCAGGCATTTCATGGTGATGGTCTGCCCCTGAGCCAGGTTGACAGCGGAATGCAGGATGGATTCCAGTTCTCTGATATTCCCGGGGTAGTCATATTGCATCAAGGCTTCCAAGGCGTCCTCGTTGACGGCGCGATGGCCCTGGGCGTAACCGCTCTTTTTAGCCAATTCGGTGATGAGGAGCGGGATGTCATCGCGGCGCTCCCGCAGGGGCGGTAGGTGCAGCCAGGCACCGCGAATACGATAGTACAGATCCTTGCGAAACATCCGTTTGTCGATGAGTTCATCCAGGTCTTCGTTGGTGGCGGCGATAATCCGCACATCGGTGCAGCGCGGCAAGCTGGTGCCGAGTTTCATATATTCGCCGTTTTGCAGGACGCGCAGCAGTTTACCCTGCAGTTCAAGCGGCAAGATGCCGATTTCATCCAGAAACAGCGTTCCTTTGTTGGTTTGATCGAGATAACCGGTTCGATCATGCTCCGCTCCGGTAAAGGCGCCTTTGGTATGACCGAAGAACTCGGCATCGAACAGGTTGGCGTTCAACGCGGCCATATTGACCGGTGTGAAGGGCGCCTCGGCTCTGGGGCTGGCGGCATGAATGGCGCGTGCCAGCAGTTCCTTGCCGGTTCCACTTTCCCCGGTAATGAGAACCGGGAAGGGACTGGCGGCATGCAACTCGGCCTCTTTCAGGATGCGAACCATTTTCCGGGAGCGTGTTACGATGGCTTGAAAGGCCGCCTTGTTTTGTACTTCCGGCGGGGTGTCGCGTTTATCCATGTCCAGGATATCAAGCAGACGCTTGCGTTCCAGGGCCCGGTTGATGGTCATGACAAGCTCTTCTTCGGGTACCGGTTTGACGAGGTAGTCGTAGGCGCCTTTTTTGAGGCATTTCACCGACACGCGGGCCTCGTTCACGGCCGTGATCATGATGCATTCCGTATTCGGGCTGGTGTTTTTTATGATTTCCAATAGTTCCATGCCGTCCATGTCCGGCATGGTTACATCGATAAGGGCGATATCAAAGGTTTCGCCTTCATCAAAACGGTTAGCGGCTTCCAGCGAATTATCGATACAGGTAATATCCTGAAATCCAGCGGTTTTCAGTTTCAACATGAGAATTTCCAGATAGTCGCGATCGTCGTCGATGATAAGGAAGCGGTTGGGCATGGGTCGACCTCAATAGGAAATGAAGTTGTACTCAGGTGAATCCATCGTGAACGCGGCGTCCGTCTCCGAGTTGGTCAGCATGATGCCAAAATGGACTATGCCAAAATGGAACCGGCGGAATAAATATCTGATTTTAATTAGAATGTAAAGAGAAGTGTTCCAAAATGGTAGGTATTTTAGGGGCTTGGATCTATTGCCATCTTGCTCGAACGATGGCTTGTTGTATGAAACTACCTGAAAAGATACAACCTTTTAGATTTTTAGGATTATTGGTGCTCTGGCCTGGGACTTGCTTAGGATCTTGACCATGGGATGGAAGCTGTTGCGCATGTCCTAATGGAAGAACCTTCGGGCCGGATGCCATGCGGCAACATCGGGATGGCCTTGGCGTAAAGGATGGAGGACCGGTGATGCATCTGAAATGCAAATTCGATAACGGTGAATTTGCACTTCTAGCCGAGCTACAACCCCCTAAGGGAACCGATATATCCCGCATGGTGGCGAACATTCAACCTGTTCGGGATATCGTGGACGCTTTTGTGGTTACGGATATGCATAACGCCATGATGCATATGAGTGCGCTGTCCAGCGCGATGCTGCTTCAATCCCGAGGGGTTGAGACCGTCATGCAGGTATGCGTGCGCGATCGCAATCGCCTGGCCCTGCAGGCCGACCTGCTGGGTGCCAATGCATGTGGTATCACGAACCTGCTTACGATTACCGGCGAAGATCCGATTTTTGGCGACCATCAGCAGGCCCTGGCCGTGCACGATCTGGATCACCTCGATCTTCTCTATGCCATCAGCGGTTTGCAAAACGGAAAAGACCTGGCGGGTAAAGATCTCGACGGGGCACCTCAATTCCTGATCGGTTCGACGGTCAATTCGAATCTCAAGGGACAGGCCCTGGAATTGGAAATCGAGAAAATGAACCGGCGCCATGAGGCGGGGGCGCGTTTTTTCGTCACACCGCCGGTGTTTGATCTTGCGAGCATGGCCCCGTTTTTTGAACGGGTCGATCCTCAAAAGTACAAAATAATTCCCTCGGTGCTCTTGCTCAAATCTTTGGGGATGGTACGATACATCGAGCGCAATTTAAAGCATGTGATGATTCCCCGGACGCTGGTCCAACGGATTCAGGCGTCCCCCGACAAAGGCCTGGAATGCCTGCGGGTCACACAGGAGCTGGTCGCGGTGTTGAAAGCGGAAGGGTTCAGCGGGGTGCAGATAACGACACTAGGGCGGGAAGATCGGCTTTCGGCGTTACTGGGTGTCCAGGGAAGCGGAACCTGATAGACCCATCGAGGACACCCTCGCAGTCGATGACAATCAAAGGGAGGTTACCAATGGCGGAAAAAAAACGCATCCTGGTGGTGGACGACGAACCTGATTTCGCCTTGCTGGTCCAGGGCAATCTGCAAAAAGAAGGGTTCGATGTGGATGTGGCCTACAACGGTGTGGAGGGGTTGGAGAAAATAAAGCAAGACCCACCGGATGCCATCGTCCTCGATGTTATGATGCCGGAAAAGGACGGTTACGAAGTGTGTGCCGAGCTCAAAAAGGATGATCGTTATTGTGATATCGCCATACTTATGTTGACGGCGGTGGCGGATCACGTTACCTCGACCCGGTATTCACATTTTGACGGCATGAGCATGGAGGCTGACGATTATCTTCCAAAACCGGCCTCGGCCGAAGAAATTACCGACAGTATCAAAAGCCTTTTGAATATGACCTGAGATGCGGCTGACCATCTGCCATGCCGGGTAAAGGCCACGCGGGGTGAGATCGCAAGTTCCATACGGCTGACAGATCTTGCCATGGGAACGACCGCCGTGGCCCGTTACCGCGACCGAATGGCCTTTGCCAGAAAGCCACATGGCGCCAGACGAGCGACAAACTTGCAGAATGCGGCTATAAAAGATATGAAATTACGGACGGCTTCTGTTTCGCTTGAGGGATATCCATTTTGTAGGCGGCCAGCGCCGATTGATGAAGCGTGTCCATTCCTGCTGATGCGGAGGGCTTGATGGCCATTGACGCCAGATCCTTCCGAAATCCGAAATCCGCTTTTGAAATCCAGTGCAAGGTTTATTGTATTCTGGGCGACGAGCGGGTTTTTAATTCCAAGTCCCCCGAGATGTTTACCTCCGTATTCCAGCGCGTCGGTTTAAGAGGGGTCTATGTCCCTTTTATGACGGGTCTCGAATGTGTCGGTGAAGCGCTCAACAGTATACGGGTGCTGAATATCGCCGGTGCCAACATCACCGTGCCCTACAAAGAGTGTGTGATCCCTTTTTTAGACGTACTTTCGGAAGGGGCCAAGATTATTGGTGCGATCAACACCATTGCTTGGGAAGGAGCTGTCCTCAAGGGGTACAACACCAATGCCATCGGGTTCATGGATACACTGGAAGAAATCCAATACTCGGTTCCGGGCAAACGGGCCCTGGTGTTCGGATCCGGCGGGGTGGCCAAGGCCGTGGTTTTCATCTTGAACTGGTTGAGGGCGGAGTCGGTTTATATTGCTGCCCGAAATGAGAATCGCTCGCGCGAAATGGCGGCACGCTTGGGCGGGGAAGCGATTTCCTTGGAGGATGCGGTGGCCGCGTCGCCCGATGTGGACGTGGTAATTAACGCCACCTCGGTTTCAAGCGAAGACGAATCACCGGAATTCGCGGCTCTGGTGAAGAGATTAGATTTGGGCAGCTGTCAGTTGTTGATCGATCTGAACTACGGCCGTGAAAAAAATATCTGGGAGCACAAGGCCGCAGCGGCCGATGTGATGTTTATCGACGGTTTGCGAACGTTGGCCTATCAGGCGCGCAGAACTTTCGCATTGTGGACCGGTATCCAGGTTGAACCCAACGAGTTTCTGGCCGCCCTGCATATTCCGTGAACAGTCTGCCGGCCCTTTTCCCCTTGATTCGGTCGCTTGTGGAGGAAAGGCCTTTTTGTTTGAAACAGGTCATGGTTTCGGCCAAGTAAATCACCGCTGAACCGGTATCAGGACCGTGAAGGTGGAGCCTCTCCCCGGCTCGCTTTCCACCGAGATGGAGCCCCCCAGCGAATCCACCAGCCCTTTGACAATCGGCAACCCCAGCCCGGTTCCGGTGAGGAAGCGGGTTTTTTCATTTTTGACCCGATAGAAGCGGTCAAAAATTTTCCCCAGATATTTGGCCTCAATGCCGAAACCGTTGTCCTTGACGGCAATGCGGACATTGTCGCCCACCTGGTCCACCTTGACGGCAATGTTTCCGCCCTCCTGGGTGTAGTTGATGGCGTTCGTAATGAGGTTGCCCACAATGCTTTCCAGCGCAAGAGGGTCGGCCGTGAAGGTCGGCAGGGGGGCGTCCGGCAGATCAAGCGTGAGCGACTGATTTTTCGCCTGGGCCTGGGCGTTGAGGAAATCTACGACGCTGTCCAGCAGTTCTTCCATCCTGAATTCACGGGTTTCCAGGCAGATGTTGCCGGTTTCGATTCGGGACAGATCGAGCAGATCGCCAATGGTGGAGATCAAACCCTGGGTCTTTTCTTTGGCCCGGCTGATCAGGTGCTGATCCGTGCCGGTCTCTTCTTCGGTCATGGCCTTCATGACCATGGCCAATTGCTCGTGAATCGTGGACAGGGGTGAGCGCAGTTCATGGGACACCTTGGCCACGAATTCGGTTTTCAGGCGGTCGAGGACTTTCATGGCTGAAATATCCTGGAACGAGATAACGGCCCCGAGGCATTCCATACGCCCTCCCAGAACAGGACGCCCTTTGACTTGAAAGTACTTATCCTCCGATAAAACGAATTCGTAGGTTGGAATGTCTTCAAAATCCACGTAGCGTCCCCGGGAGATATCCTGCACCAGTTTACACAATCCCTCATCGGTGATGTAGTCGGTGAAAGGGGAACCGGTGCATGTGCCCGGCTCAAGACCGATCAGCTGACAGAAGGTGGGATTGGTCAAAACCACCTGCCCCTCCGTATCGGTTACGACCAGGCCGTTAGGCAGGGATTCGATAATGGTGCGGATGCGGCTCTTTTCCATGCCTAGATCCGCCAATGTGCGGCGGCGTGCCCGTTCCAGTTTCTCCTTCTCCTGCCGTAAGAGAATCTTTTCTTTGGCGCGGTTGACGACGATGCGCAGTGGGTCCGGTTCAAATGGCTTGGGGATAAAATCGTAGGCCCCCTGTTTCATGGCCTCTATAGCGGTTTCGACGGTCGCAAACCCGGTAATGATGATGACCAGAATGTTGGGGTCTTTTTCGTGAATCCGACGCATGACTTCCATGCCGTCCATGCCCGGCATCTTAAGATCGAGCAAGACGATATGGGGTTTCCGGTTGCTGAGGATCTCGAGGCCTTCCTCACCACGCGAAGCACCGTATACCTCACATCCCATGCGGCTCAGGATTCTTTCCGATCCTTCCCGAATGCCGTCTTCGTCGTCAATCACCAGGACTTTGATGCCTTCGCGGTCATTTTTCACGGGTGTTCTCCTCGTCTTCAGAAGTGCTGAGGGGCAGCTCAATGATAAAACGTGTTCCGCAGGGCGTATTGTTGACGGCGCGGATCTGGCCATCATGGTTTTCCACGATGCCGTAAACCAGACTGAGGCCGATGCCGGTGCCCTGGCCTTCTTCCTTGGTTGTAAAAAACGGTTCGAAAATGTGGGGCAGGACCTCCTGCGCTATGCCGGGACCGGTATCGGCAATTTCGATGACGACCCGTGCGCCATTGTCCGACAGGCGGGTGCTAACCAGCAAGGTGCCGCGCCCGTCCATGGCCTGGGCGGCATTGAGGATGATATTCATAAACATGTGGTTCACTTGCTGGGCATCGCCACGAACGCTGGGGACGTCGGTCGAGAGCTGGCGGACGATCTTAATATTTTGAAACAAGGTCTGGTTTTCCAGCAGAAAAAGGGTGCGGGTGATCGCACGGTTGATATCCAGGGGGCGCATTTCATGCCGTGTCTGACGGGCAAATTCCAGCAATTCCTTGACGGTGTCACGGCAACGCTCAGCATCCTTGAGGATGCGGTTGAGGTCTGTGCGGGCGCCTTCTTCGAGATCGTATTCTTCCATCATCAGACGGGCAAAAAGGGTAATTCCTCCGAGCGGATTGTTGAGTTGATGGGCGACACCCGCGGCTAGTTTGCCCAAGGAAGCCATTTTTTCGGATTGCAAAAGCTGGATCTGGGTTTTCTCCAACTCCTTTTTCATCCGGATGGCTTCCCGCAGATCGTGAAAAAAGCCCATGGTTGCTGTTTCGATGCCGTTTTCGTAAATAATGGCCGCATTGAGGCTGATGGGAATCAGGGTGCCGTCCTTGTGCAACACGTCGATCTGATGGGATTTTAGCTTTCCGGGGCCGCCGAATTGATCGCTACGCAGTTTTTCCATGATGATGTAAGCACCGTCGTCCGGGTAGACGTCGCGAATGTCGAGAGCGGTCAGCGCCTCTTCCTCACTGTAACCGCTGATTTCGGAAGCGGCATCATTGAAGAGCAGAATTTTACCTTTTTTATCGGCGGCGATGACGCCATCCACCGAACTGTGAAGCAGATTTTTAAGAAAGCTGTTGGATCGGCGGAGGCGTTCTTCAAGACTTTCTAAGGAGGGGTCTTGACTGTCGATGATGACCATGGCTTCTCGTGTTTCCTCGTGATTGATAAGTGTTGCGCTTAAGCAGGGAACTTCCCCGTTTTCTCGCGGCGGGGTATCCCGAGCCGGTTTACGTTGGTCCTGGCGATACCACAGGGCTGTGGCCGGACAACCAGGACAGGGGCTGGAACGCAGGTGCAGAAATCTGTGGCAGCGGCGGCCGATGATTTTGTCGGTCAACGTCGTAAGGGTTGGAGCGTTGGCCGATATAATCACATAGTCTGGCGAGATCACAACGGTTCGTATCTGGGGGGAGGCGAACGTCTCACAGAAATGCGTGTAGGCCGATTCCCAATCCATGGTGCTATTCCGATTGCTTGGCGTGGCAAGCCGATATGATGACAGCGTCACTTAACCTATCAGGCTGATGTCGGGCACGTTTGCAGGGTCGGTGTCGCATAACAGCGCCTGCGGCGAATGCGCTGTTATGCGGTTCCTTGCCATGACGGTACATAGTCTCAAAATTCGATTTGAATTGCAACTCTGTTTGATGGATCATGCGGCTTCTAAACCCTGAATTGGAATGGACAACCCACTGAATAAATAGAAAAATTTGTTTGCAGGCACCGGCAGTCGACCGGATAAGTGGTAAGGTCTGATATGAATAATAATTCATTCTCTGTCGAAGGAAGAAATGGATACGATCGAATTCAAGATGAGCGATAGAATGCGTCGCATAGTATTGGAGGGTAGCATGCATTTTTGATCTGGATTGATTTAAGCTTGACAGCCTCGGATCGTTCTTGATAAATGAATGAGTATTCATTCATATTGGGGTCGGGCGATTTAGCCGGGGGAGGGGCGCCATCAGTACCAAAGATAAAAATGATAAATACCATCGCATCTTGGAAGCTGCGGTCACCGTATTTGCAAAATCCGGTTTCCATGAATCGACCATATCGCAGATTGCACGGGCCGCGGGGGTTGCCGATGGGACTATTTATCTTTACTTCAAAAATAAAGATGACATCTTGGTCCATTTTTTCAATTATAAAACACGGCAGGTTTTTGCCGACTTTCGCGAAGAAGTCGACCATGCGCAAACAGCCATTGATAAGCTGCGCAATCTTATTCGGCGCCATTTAGATGAGTTCCAGAAGGATCGTTTCATGGCTGTTTTGTACCAGGCCGAGACGCATCGCATCAATCGTCTGGCAGAAGAGCAGATTCGCGAAATGCACAAGATGTATCTGGATCTCATTGCAGAAATTGTGGAGCAGGGCCAGGTGGAGGGGGCGATTCGTCGTGATCTCTATGTCGGTCTGGTCAAACGCTACATTATCGGCGGTGTTGACGAAGTCATCAACACGTGGCTGCATTCAGATGGAAAATACGATCTTACTTCAATGGCGGATCCCCTGGTGGATCTATTTATCCGGGGGATCGGGACGCAGCGGGAACTGAATCGCTAAGCACGCCATTCCCGGTTGTTGGAAGGCACATACTTTAATAAGGAGAGAGGACCGATGGCTCAGTATATCGCAGACCGCAAGGATGTGGATTTTGTCCTACACGAACAACTGGGTGTTGATCAATTCAGCAAACACGAACGCTTTGCTGAATTCAACAAAAAGACGGTGGATTTGATCATTAGCGAGGCCCGCAACCTGGCCCTCAAGGAAATCCTGCCCACCCAGGCAATAGGAGATAAGGAAGGCGCGCGCTTTGAGAAAGGGGCGGTTGTCACGCCCAAGGAATTCAAGCGGGCCTATGAATTGTTTGTCGAAGGCGAGTGGTTGGCCATGTCCGAGGATCCTGAATGGGGTGGACAGGGTATGCCCACGACGTTGGCTCTGGCAGCCAGCGACTACTTCAACGGTGCAAACTTTGCCCTCATGATGTATCCCGGTTTGACCCATGGCGCCGGTAAGCTTATCGAGGCCTTTGGCACCGACCAACAGAAAAAAATATTTCTCAAAAAAATGTATTCCGGTGAATGGGGCGGAACGATGCTGTTGACCGAACCGGAGGCCGGATCGGATGTCGGAGCCTTGACGGCCACCGCGGTAAAAAACGATGACGGCACCTACTCGATTACCGGAAATAAAATTTTTATTTCCGGAGGGGAGCATGATCTGGTTGACAATATCATTCATCCGGTGCTGGCGCGTATTGAAGGCGCTCCAGAGGGGACCAAAGGTATTTCCCTTTTTCTGGTGCCTAAAATCTGGGTAAATGATGACGGCAGTTTGGGCGATCCCAATGATATCATCTGCACCGGGATTGAAGAAAAGATGGGAATTCATGGCAACTCCACCTGCTCCATGGCCATGGGCAGTAAAGGGCAATGCCGCGGCACCCTGCTCGGTGAAGAAAACAAGGGCATGCGGGCCATGTTCCTGATGATGAATGCCGCCCGGTTGCTGGTGGGGATGCAGGGGTTTTGCTGTGCCAGTGCTTCCTACATGAATGCGGTCAACTATGCCCGCGAACGTGTGCAGGGTAAAAACCTGATGCAAATGTTCGACAAAAGTGCGCCGGCGGTTCCCATCATTCAGCATCCGGATGTCAGGCGTATGCTGCTGGGCATGAAGGCCTATGTGGAAGGCATGCGCAGCATGCTCTACTACGTGGGGTATTGTGAAGACCAGAAACTTCTGGCCGAGGATGAGAATGAAAAAACCCGTTTGCAGGGCATCATTGATGTGATGATTCCTCTCTGCAAAGGCTATATTACGGACAAGGCTTTTGAGGTATGCAGTCAGGGAATGCAAGTCTATGGTGGGTACGGCTATATTAAAGAATATCCGCAGGAGCAGCTCCTGAGAGACTGCCGGATTACCTTGATATACGAGGGTACCAACGGCATTCAGGCCATGGATTTGCTGGGCCGCAAACTCGGTCTGAATAAGGGCAAAGCCGTGATGGATCTTTTCGGTGAGATCCAGAAGACAATCAACGACGCCAAGGCGATCGAAGCCACGGCCGAGCTGGCGACAGAAACCGAGAAAGTGGCCAACAAACTTGGTGAAGTGGCCATGCATATGGGCGCCACGGCAATGTCTGAAAAAGTCCTTAACGCCTTTGCGTTTGCCCATCCATTTATGGAGGCCTGCGGCGATGTCACGATAGCCTGGCAGCTGTTGTGGCGTGCCAAGATTGCGGCTCAAAAACTGGAGAAAGCCAAAAAGAAAGACGTGCCTTATTACGAAGGTCAGCTGAAATCAGCGGAATATTTTATCAAATCGGTTCTTCCTATCACCATCGGTAAAATGAAGGCCATTCTCAACAACAATGGTGCGGCGGTCGAGATATCTGAGGATGCGTTCGGAGCGAAGTAATCCGGCGTTTTCAAGATGGATGAGGGGACACAATTGGGAAGAGGGCCGGGGGGATACCCCACGGCCCTTTTTATTGGTGCGCCGACCTGCCACGCACAGAAACAATCTTTGCGCCATTTTCCGGAATCGGTTTGGTTGATGAGGTCCGTGATCGATAACGTCTTGGCGAGCGGTGTACGGTGGCTTTGAACATGCAATACGCTCTGATCATGACGGCGTTTGATCGTCAGGGTGCCCCGGTCCTATACGGGGAGAGCCTTCTGGTACGATATGGTTTGAAGTGATCCTAATGATTGGCGGGTATGATGTTCCATGGGTGGAATTGCCGAAGTGGCACGGGCGGCCTTGTTGAGACCGGCCGTGCCACTTCTTTCATCCAGTGTGCGGGAAGCTAAGCCTGGCCGCGTTTGGCCAGCTCTTCGGCGCGAAGGTCTTTTTTAAGGACTTTTCCCACGTTGGTTTTGGGGAGCTCATCCAGGAATTCAATTTCTGTCGGCAGTTTATAGGCTGCCAGTTTATCCTTGCAATATTCGATGATGTCTTCGGCCGTTGCCTTTTGGCCCATTTTGAGAACCACAAAGACTTTGACCTGTTCGCCGCGGCTGGGATGGGGAACGCCGATAGCCGTCGCTTCGGCGATTTGGGGGTGTTCGAACAGGACCTCTTCGATATCGCGTGGATAGACATTGTAGCCACCGCAGATAATCATGTCTTTTTTACGGTCGACAATATAGAAATAGCCGTCTTCATCCATTTTGGCGATATCGCCGGTGTGCAGCCAGCCATCCATCAGCGTTTCCGCCGTGGCATCCGGTCGCTGCCAGTAGCCCTGCATCACCTGGGGGCCGCGCACCGCCAGTTCACCCGTCTCCCCGACCGGCATTTCCTGGGTACCTTCGTTCAAATCGACAATGCGGGCTTCGGTATCCGAGATGGGAACGCCGATACTGCCTACTTTGCGTTCACCACCAAATGGGTTGATGTGGGTCACCGGAGAGGATTCCGTCATGCCGAAGCCTTCAACGATGACCGCACCGGTTTTGTCTTCAAAATCCCGGATTACTTCCAGCGGCAGAGGGGCACTACCTGAAAAACAGCCTTTGATGCAGGTAAGATCGGTCTGATTGATACGGGGGTGGTTGAGCATGCCGATATACATGGTCGGCACCAGGGGTGCGAAAGTCGGTCGAAACTTTCCAATCGTCTCCAGTAAAGGTTCGGGTTGCGGTTTCGGAACCAGGATATCGCCCCAGCCCATATAGACAGCAAAATTCATAGCGACGGAAAGTCCGAAGACATGAAAAAATGGCAAGGCGCCCAGCATGATCTCCTCGCCTTTGTTGAACTTGGGAAACCAGGCCCTAATGCCCTGCACCTGCTTGCTTAGGTTGCCGTGGGTGAGCATGACGCCCTTGGATACCCCGGTGGTCCCACCGGTGTACTGCAGCATGGCAATGTCGTCGAAAGACAGAGACACCGCAGAGGGGGTCGGAGGGTACTGGTCCAGGACAACTTTCCATTTCAACAGATTGGGCGCCGGCGCGACATCCGCCGCAAGGCCTTTTTTCTTTCCCACGAGAGGAAACAAAAGGTTTTTGGGGAAGGGCAGGTAATCGCCGATGGAAGTATAGATGATGGTTTTGATACTTGTCCGCGGCCTCAAGTCCACCATGCGTTTAGTCAGTAGATCCAAGGTAATCAGCAGCTTAGAATTTGAATCGTTGAACTGGTGTTCGAGTTCCCGATCGGAATACAGGGGGTTGTTCATGACCACCTGGGCGCCGATCTTCAGTATCGCATAATACGCCACCACGCATGGGATCACGTTGGGCAGGAGAATAGCAACGCTGTCCCCCTGGCCGATTCCCATGGACTGCAGCGCGTTGGCCATTCGGTTCACCATGTCTTGCAACTGGCGGTAGCTAACTTTGTAGCCCTGAAAAAGCAGCGCCATTTGATCGGGGAATTCCGCCGCCGATCGGTCCAGGAATACCGGCAGGCACTCGGTTTCATAGTTAACTGTTGCCGGAACGTCCGCCTCGTATTTTTTTAGCCAGGGTTTATCCGCATACCGCAAGGTCTCTGTCACATGGACCTCCTTTCCGTTGTGATCGCATTGCCCCTTCAATGGGGACGTGTTAAAGGTTGGTGTCGCGCGCGGCTTTGCGGAATCTTGGGTGGCCGCATATGCCGATCCAGACGTTATGCAGGGAAGGCAGGCTTCCAGAGGGTAGTGTCTATGAAAGCGCCGGTTCCCGTGGTCGATAAGCGATCTACAGGCACGTTGTCGGATGAATCACGATTCAGTCATTAGGAGAAACCATATCAATTGTCAAGCGGGCAAATGGGTGCCGCTTTGGGAAGCGATTGGGAAACGGCGGTTCTGGCGTCGTCCAAGAACGACCCCGAAGCGAGCTGAAAATGAACAGAGGATGGTAATTTCTGCATGTTACAATGGTTAAATAGGGATGTGGTTTTTTTCTTGACGAACGAGAATTTGTTTACTAAATGAATGAGGATTCATTCAGTTTATCTTTTATACGTCACGAAGGGGGTTAGACACCGATGGAACCAGCTTTGTTGTCGCCTGCGGCCTATAAGTTTTTCCACATTCCCACCGCGTTTTTCGCAGTGTTGATCCCGCTGGTCGGTACAGGCGTTTTTCTTTACATCATGAAGCGCCGGATCGATCCTTTATTGAAGGCCGCGCCCGATAACCGGTTTGACCGGCCCCTGGCGCGCCTTTGGAAAGTGGCCAAAATCTGGCTGGCGCAGTGGCGGCAGCCGCGTTATATGATGGCCGGCGTCATTCACATCTTTATTTTTGCCGGTTTTTTAGTGCTCAGTATCCGATCCAGCACATTGGTGGTTATTGGTTTCTGGGAAAATTTTACCTTTCCCGGTTTCGGCGGTGCTTTTGGGCACGCGTACAATGTGTTCAAGGATTTTGCCGCAACGTGGGTTTTGGTTGCCTGTGTGATAGCGGCCATACGGCGCGGTATATTCCGTCCCGAACGCTATGCCGTACCAGCCCAATACGGCAAGGATCATACCGGCGAAGCGGTTTTCGTCCTGGCACTGATCTCAACGCTCATGATTACCGAGAGTCTCTTTGAGGCGACGCTTGCCGCCGCCCAGATTCAGCAACTGCAGCCTGCCGAATTTGTCGCTCCCGGCACCTTGGCCTGGCTCTTTCGCAATTTGTTGATGGATGAACCGATGGCCAAGCTTCAGAGCATGCATATCACGGCTTATTTCATCCACGACCTGACGTTTTTCTTTTTTATGTGTTTTCTCCCGCTCGGCAAACATTTCCATGTCATCACCTCTCTGTTCAACGTATTTTGTATGCGGTTGGAGCAGGGGAATGTCAAACCTGTGAAACACGGGGTAAGCGATGAGCAACTGGATGATCTGGAATCATTTGGCGTCAAGAAATATGAGGATTTTACCTGGAAGCACATCTTGGATTTTTATTCATGTGCGGATTGCGGCCGCTGCTCGGACAATTGCCCCGCCAATGCGGTCAAGCGCCCATTGTCGCCACGCTTTATTTCCATCAAGGGGCGTGACTACGCATTTGCCAACTACCCCCTTGGCGGCGCTGACGTCGTCAAAGACGACACCTATCAACTGATCGGCGACATCTATTCGGAAGATGAAATCTGGTCATGCACCACCTGCGGGGCTTGTGAGCAGGAATGCCCCCTTGGGATTGAGTATATCGACAAGATTGTTGATCTTCGCCGAGGCATGGTGGATGAGGGCAACGTGCCCCAGTCCCTGCAGAAACCCCTGGGAGCGCTCGAGAAGCGCGGCAACCCCTGGGGTAAAATGGAGAAGAAACGGAGCGAATGGGTCAAGGAGATCGCCGAGGAAGCGCCGGTAAAGCTTTTTGAAACAGGGGAGACGGCCGACACCCTGTATTTTGTCGACAGCATATCATCCTATGATGACCGTATGCAGGGCATTGCCCAGGCCACGGCCCGCATTCTTGCGACGGCCGGCATCGATTTCGGTATCCTGGGTAAACTGGAAAAGGACAGCGGCAACGAAGTCCGGCGATTTGGGGAGGAAATGCTGTTTCAGGATCTAAAAGCCCAGAATACCGAGGCGATCCTGGAAGCCGGCGTCAAACAAATCGTCACCGCGGACCCCCATGCCTACAATGCGCTACGAAATGATTACGCAAACCTGCCACCGGTCGAGCATATCAGCCAGCTTATCCGGAAGCAGGTCGAAAGTGGTCGTCTCCAGCTGACGGCGGCCAATGGCGACGAAAAAGTTTATACCTATCACGATCCGTGTTATCTGGGACGGCACAACCAGTTGTACGAAGATCCGCGCCGTGTCCTGGATGCCATCCCTGGCCTTACCCGTGTGGAAATGTCGCGCAGCGGCGACCGTTCGTTCTGTTGCGGTGGCGGTGGCTTGATGCTTTTCTATGAGCCGGAGGAAGAGCAGCGCATGGGTGTCGTGCGGGTCGAAATGGCCGCCAAGGCAGGGGCCAACGTGATCGTAACCGCCTGTCCTTTCTGCCTGGTGAATATGGAGGATGCCATAAAGGTGGCCGGTCTGGAAGGCAAGATGGAGGCCATCGATTTGTGTGAACTGGTGGCGCAGCATTTGGCGGCGTAATGTAACGGTTTATTTCCCGCCGGGCTTTGACCCCGGCGGAAAATCATTTTTATTCGGTAAATAACAACATCGGGAGGAAAAACATGGAAATTTTGGTGTGTGTCAAAAGAGTGCCGGACACTTCCGAAAACGAAATCGAGCTCAACAGCGCCGGCAACGACATTGACCGCGACGATCTGGTCTACTCCGTCAACGAGTGGGACAACTACGCGGTTGAAGAAGCGCTCCAGATCGTGGACAAGGTTGGCGGCAGCGTAACGGTTATTTCCGTTGGAGACGATGAAGCGGAGGAAGTCCTGCGCCGGGAAATGGCGATGGGGGCTGACAAGGGCATCCTTCTGAGTGACGATGCTTTTGAAAATGTCGACGGCCGTGGCATTGCATCCATCCTTAAAGCGGCGGTGGACAAAGGGAATTATGATCTGATTTTCACCGGCGCTCAGGCCGATGACGGCGCGGCCCAGGTGGGGGGAATGCTGGCGGCCATGCTCGATGTCCCCTTTGCCTCACTGGTCAATACGATCGCGGTGGATGGTGATAAACTGAAAATCGGTCGCGAAATCGAGGGCGGCAACCAGGAGATGTATGAAATCAGTTTGCCTTGCGTGCTTTCCATCCAGACCGGCATCAACGAGCCGCGCTATGTCGGTATTCGTGGCATTCGCAAAGTCGCTTCAGTGGAAATACCGACACTGGGCACGGCCGATCTGGGGCTTGATGCCGCTGCGGTAGGGGTATCGGCCGCCCGTGTCCAACGCACTGATTACTTCTTGCCCGAGATGGGCGATGGGGCCGAGATGCTGGAAGGCAGCACCGAAGAAATCATCGATAAGCTGGTGGAACTCTTAAAGGCTAAAGGAGGGCTGAAATAATGGCTCAGATATTTGCATATATTCTGCACAAGGACGGGGTCGTCGACGATACGGCGCTGGAACTGGCCGCCGCGGCCAAGAAGATTGATGCCGGTGCGACACCGAACGCGATCGTGGTCGGCTCCGGTGCTGCCCTGGACGGGGTTTGCAATGATATGGCCGCCAGCTATGGGGAAGTGTGGAAAGTGGCCAGTGATGCCCTCACCTACCCGGATGCCGAAATGGTACGCAAACTGTTGGTCAATATCCTGCCTGCCGATAGCATTGTGCTGTTTGCCCACGAGCATTTCGGAATGGATCTGGCGCCGGGATTGTCGGTCAAGCTGGATGCGGCCTTTGTTCCCGATGTCGTCGATATTGAAGGCGCCGACGGTTCGAATCTGAAGCTCGTGCGTCAGGAATTCGGCGGTGCGGTCAGCACCCACGTCACTTGTGATGCCTCCCAAGGGGCGGTGATGACCCTTCGGCCGGGTGTGTTTGCCGCCGATGAGTCCAAAAGTGCCGGCGGTCAGGTGGTGGATAAATCCGCCGAGGCCGGCGATTTCGCCGCCGTGCGCAAATTCCTGGAAATCGTCGCAGCGGAAGCCGGCGATGTCGATATCACCAAATCGGAAGTGCTGGTTTCCTGTGGACGCGGCATTGAAGACGAGGAGAATCTGGAAATTGTTTTTGATCTGGCGAAAGCCATGGGTGCCGACGTGTCCTGTTCGCGCCCGATCGTCGATGCCAAATGGTTGCCGAAAGCCCGGCAGGTTGGTACGTCCGGTCAAACGGTCAAACCAAAAGTCTACCTGGCCTGCGGCATCAGCGGTTCCTTCCAGCATATGGGCGGCATCAAGGGCAATCCCTTTATCGTCGCCATCAATAAAAATTCCAAAGCCCCCATATTCCAGGTGGCGGATGTCGGTATTGTGGCGGATATGCTGGATTTTCTGCCCGAACTGACTGAAAAAATCGAAGAATTATAGCCCGCCCGGATAATCTTGTTGATCGTCCCTTACCGGCTGCTTCTATTCGGAAGCAGCCGGTTTGTTTTTGGCTGCCGATTTGCCTGGAGGATGAAATTGCGATAAAGTTTTGAAGTGCGTCTATTTTGCACAAAGCGGGCGCCATGGTTCCATGAATGGTTTCAGCGTGAAAACTGGCGGCTGTGTCACCGTCCGGAGATGGTGGGGAAAATGATCCGGGCCAAATGATTCCCATCGCGGTGATACTTCAACGATCATCGTCTGCCACTTGTCGTTCAGGAAGCATCGCGGGTTCAATGCCCAAGGGCCAAACGATTAGCCGGATGGCCGGCCTTAAACCGCGAACCACTGGGCGGCGCAGCGACGGGGGAGAATACAATGATTCAGAAGATCGATTCACCGACCATTATCGAAGCGGTTGGGAACAAACCCAAAATCATCGAAGAATTTATCGGGCGCGTCAACTCCGGCACAGAGACGCTCAGCTTGGCCCGGATGAAGAGCCCGGGTGGTTGGATCGAGCCCGGCCAGACGCCTGCCTTCGACGAATATACGATCGTACTCAAAGGCGCGTTGCATGTCAAAACCCATGCCGGGGTCGTAGAGGTGGCTGCCGGCGAAGCTGTTATCGTCTCTGCTGGAGAGTGGGTTCAGTATAGCACGCCGGGGGCGGTGGGTGCTGAATATATCGCCGTGTGTTTGCCGGCGTTTTCTCCTGAAACCGTGTGCCGGGATGAGACTTAATCCTTACCCAGGGGAAGGGCGATCTAACCCCATATGAATACGACCAACGCCTTGCGTTTGCCAAAATCGATCGAAGCGGATCCTCGGGCGTCGCAGCTGTTGCCTGCTCTGGATGATCACAGCCACCTGCTTTGGCCGGGGGGTACGGTGAAGATCCCTGAGGCCCAATTGAGCGGCGCGCTGCGGGAAGTGCTTCTGGCGGTGCACCACGCCGGGCAGGTGGTTCGCAGTCTGGAGAAGGCGGACCAAAAACTGGCCACGGAGGCTCGGGGCCAAGGAATGGTGGACCGCAAAAGTGGTGTGACGCGGGGCGTGCGGATTTCGCGTCTGCTGATCCTGGCCAGCGATGGTGCGGAACGGTTTTATCGCCAGGTGGAATTACTCCTGCGGACCCACGGACCACGGGTCATTGCGGTGCGTCTTGCCACCGATGCCGAGGGGCTGGGGGAAATGCTTTACGGCCCGGGCCGTGTGGCCCGTCTGCTATTGATAGAGCACAAGGCCGCTGTCGGAGCGATCCTCCTGGCGCTGGCCGATCAGTGGGTCGATTCAGGCAGTGGGGCCTAGCTGCGGCCCAACATCAAAAATTGGAATTTATCTGCATCGCAAAACTTGTCACAAGCTTCTGAGGAGTCCTGTGTGGCGGATATCATGACCAACAGCATTGGCATGGCGTTGATTCTGCTTCCTGCGGGCGCCTTCACCATGGGGGGCGACTGGGATGCCGAACAGGCCGACGAGAACGAGTTGCCCAAACATGAGGTTCTCTTCGACAAGCCATTTTACATCGGCAGGGTTACGGTGACGCAATCCCAGTGGCAGGCCATTATGGGGGAGAACCCCAGCGAATTTTCAGGCGAAGACCATCCGGTCGATTCGGTCTCCCATGAAGATGTGCGCGAGTTCATCAAACGACTGAACGCGAAGGAGGGTACCGGCGCCTACCGATTGCCCACCGAGGCGGAATGGGAGTATGCGGCCCGCGCCGGATCCACCAGTACTTACTGCTTTGGACCGGAGACCGGCAGGTTGGCAAAATACGCCTGGTTCAAGAACAACAGCGGTGGTTCGACCCATCCCGTGGGGCAACTGGATTCCAACGATTGGGGTCTTTGCGACATGCACGGCAATGTGCACGAATGGTGTGCGGACTGGTATGTGCGCGACTATTACGCCGCAAGCCCGTCCAGGCATCCGGCCGGTCCCCGCAAAGGGGTGGCCCGGGTGCTGCGCGGCGGTGACTGGGGTTCCGAAGCCTGGTACTGCCGCTGCGCGATACGCAGCCTGAGTTCGCCGCAGCGCCGCAGCCCCCGGGTGGGCTTCCGGGTCGTCAAAGGCCAGGATGAACATGCCGGGCGAAAAAAAGCCTCGGGGTTCCTCAACAAGGTTTTTGCAACAAGATAGATCTTCCGCAGGCGATCGACGGGATTTGCGCCGCCGTATTGCCACCTGAATCCATGTCTTTCACGTCGCCGAGCCCGGGCACGTCCTTCCATGATTGACACGCGTCCCGTGGCGTTTAGCCTTATGACATACGTTTTTATCGGATGTCATTCCGATCCATCGCAGCCACCGGGAAGATAAGGCTCCCGCCTGCTGGTTCGGCAGCCCGCCCTGAAGACAATGCCGTCGCATCTACCAGGATTTCGGCATGCGGCCGAGACACGCATGATACGGTTTCATTTTTTGCATAAACGGACATCATTTGTTATAGATCCTATGGCCAATTCCTTCCCGATCCTATTGGCATGCCTTGCAGTGCGTTTGTTTCATAACATCCGTGGAAGGGTGCTGATGTGAAAGGACAACCATGATCGCCTTTGAAATCTTTGTGAACGAAGAAAAAGTGTGTACGGCCGGTGTGGATTCGGACTATGGGATGCTGACATCCATCCTCTCCTGGGCCAAACGGGACCTCAGTCGGTTGCCTGCCGAGATCCGCTCGGAAGTGTCGGGCGAGGAGTTGAAGATGGTCGTCAGCGGTCAGAAGAGCCTGGGTGGCAACGATTTCGAGAATCTTCAGTGGAAGGGCCGCAATTTGAAACTGGGAGATGAGATTCGTATTGCGATCGTTGACGTCGACCGCGTCGATGCACCGGCGTCCACCAAAAAAATAAGTCCGAAGTACGTCGAGAAGAAGCGTTCTGATATTATTCTGCACTGATCCCGGTTGGACCATCGCATTAGCGGGAATACGATCTGAATTTCAATAAATGGAAAAGCTGTGCGCAAAATCTTCAAACAGAATACCATCGCGCTAGTCTACGACTTCGACGGTACCCTTTCCCCCCAGCCGATGCAGGAGTATACGGTCCTGCCGGAAATAGGTGTCAGCCCGCAGGCTTTCTGGGACGAATGCCAACGGGAGGCGAAGAAATACAACGCCGACGCCATGCTGACCTATATGCGCCTGTTGACCGAAAAGATCGAGGCCAAGCAGACCCATCTCAACAAGAAGAAACTGCGTGATCTGGCGAAAGGCATTCGTTACTTCCCCGGCGTGGAAACCTGGTTTGACCGGATCAACCGGCATGTGAGGGCCACCTCGGCCGGGAAGATAAAAATTAAGCACTACATCATTTCAGCCGGTCTGAAAGAGATCCTGGAGGGGGTCAAGATCCGTCAACACTTCGAACGGATGTACGCCTCTGAATATTATTTCGACCACCATGATGCCGCTCGATTCCCCACCGTGGTGATCAACGATACCTCCAAAACCCAATATATTTTCAGGATCAACAAGGGTATCGAGGATATCAATCAATCCATCAACGACTACATGCCGGAAAGCGAGCGGCCGATACCGTTCGAGAACATGCTCTACATCGGTGACGGGCTGACGGATGTGCCCTGCATGACCGTGACCAAAAACAACGGCGGGTTCGCCCTGGCGGTCCACAAGCCTCACAACCCCCAGTCCCTGGCGGTTTGCCGCAAGCTCGCCCGGGCCAACCGGATCGACTACTATGCGCCGGCCGATTACCGCGAGGGCAAAATCCTGGAAAGGCGGGTCAAACTGATTCTGGATGTGATCACGGCCCGTATCATGTTTCACAAGGAACAGTTCACCTTTCAGCGCGAAATTGACACGCCGTGAGACGCGGTTCGCCCGGCCCGCATGGACACCGGGTCTGTTCGTCGCACGGTCACGGAAAGAGGGCTTGGACCATGGCGGGGAAAGATCTGCAAATTGCCGTTATCGGCGCCGGTGCCATTGGCGGTGTGACGGCCGCGTTTATGAAAAAAGCCGGCTGGGATCCCATCCTGGTGTGCAAGCATGCGGATACATTGGCGCACGTGAAAGCACCCGGCCTCCAGGTGGCCGGGCTGAAAGGGGTTCACACCGTGCCGATGCGTGCCGTGCAAACCATAGCGGAATTGCCCGCCGGCCTGGACATCGTCTTCCATGCCACCAAGGCCAATGACTGTGTTGCGGCCGCCGAAGCGCTCCGGCCGCTGCTCAAGCCGGCGTCCGTGGTCGTTTCCCTGCAGAACGGCATCAGCGAAGACGCCCTGGCGGATGTCCTGGGCCGAGAGCGGGTGGCCGGCTGCGTCGTGGGTTGGGGCGCCACGCATACCGGCGCCGGGCAACTCGAAGTGACCTCCGAAGGGGAATTTATCCTCGGCAATATCGACCATCGGCCGGACGACCGCCTGGAAACCATTCGGCCGATGCTGGATGCGGTGCAACCCACCCGGATTTCCGACAACATCATGGGGGAGCTCTATTCCAAGCTGATGATCAACGCCTGTATCAATTCCCTGGGGGCCATCACCGGGGTGACGTTGGGGCAATTGCTGGCCGTGCGCAAGATCCGCACTATTTTTATCGCCCTCATGCAGGAGGCGCTGGCCGTGGCCAATGCCATGGGCATCCGGGTGGAGCCATCCACCGGCGGCAAACTGGACTACTACCCGTTCCTGGCGGGCAGCGGTATCTTAAAGCAGATCAAACGCCACCTCGTCATCCGTATCATTGGTTTCAAGTATCGCCGGATCCGGTCTTCCAGCCTGCAGTCCCTGGAAAGGGGGCGCCCGACGGAGATCGATTTTCTCAACGGCTATATCTGTGACCGGGCCGCAGAACACGGTGTGCCCGTTCCGGTCAATCGGGCGGTGGTGGCCATGGTCAAGACCATTGAGGCCGCACAGCGTCCCTTGTCCATGGCGAATATGGCCGATCCGGTATTTGCCGATTTTTAAAGCGCCCGGCAGTGGATCCCGATACGCGGATTGCGCAGGTGGTTATCTTCCCATTTGATTGACGGCTTAAGTTAAGGGAGGGTATGCTATGAAAGGCTGGCAGGAAGATGAAATAAAAAACAAAGACCTGATGGCGCCCTGCGGTCTATACTGCGGCACCTGCGGCGTTTACATCGCCACCCGGGACAAGAACGAAAAGTTCAAGGCGGTTCTGGGCAACCTGTATGGCACCCCGCCCGAAGAGACCGCGTGCCTGGGGTGCATGCAGGCCGACCCGCCGAAAAAGCTTTATGCGTATTGCAAGGCCTGCCGGATAAGGGATTGCGTCACGTCCAAGGGCCACTATTCCTGTCACCAGTGCGGGGAATGGCCCTGCGACATGATCCGGGACTTCCCCATCGCGACCGGCCGGAAAGTGATGCAGAAGGCCATCCCGGCATGGCGGGGCTGTGTCGCCGCGCACGGCGATGAAAAGGGGAGTGAGGCCTGGGCCCGTTCCGAATGCGAGCGCTACCACTGCGCCACCTGCGGTGAGCCCCTCTTCCGAGGCGCCCAACGTTGCCGGTCATGCAAACGACCGGTGGCGGACGATCTGGACGGTGCCTTGTGACCCATTTTTCAACACGCCCTATCGAATCGCTATCGTCATTGAGGACCATGCCATGAGTCTGGAAATCTGGATCGCCTTTGTCATTGCCGCGGAGGTCATCCTGATCATCCCCGGCCCGACGATTATTCTGGTGGTGAGCCAGGCCATGGCCCACGGGCGCACGTCCGTGATTCCGCTGGTGGCCGGGGTGCTGGCCGGGGATTTTACGGCCATGACCCTTTCGCTGCTGGGGTTGGGGGCGGTGCTGTCCGCTTCGGCCACCCTGTTCGTGGTTCTCAAATGGATCGGGGCGCTATACCTGATCTATCTGGGAATCAAGTTATGGCGGACGGATCCGGGAAACGGGGCGGTTCCCTTATCGGCCCGCAGCGGCTCGTCGGGGTCGCTATTCAAGGGGGCCTACATCGTTACGGCCCTGAATCCCAAGAGCATCGCTTTTTTCGTGGCCTTTCTGCCCCAGTTCATCAACCATCAGCGTCCGACGTCCCCACAATTTTTGATCATGGGGGCAACGTTTTTGACCATGGCGACCATCAACGCCGCCTTGTACGCTATTTTTGCCGGGCATCTGCGCGACACCCTCAAGAAAACCCGGGTTCGCAGAGTTTTCGACCGTTGCGGCGGCAGCGCCCTGATCGGCGCCGGTGTGCTGACGGCGGCCATGGAGCGGTCTTGATATCCAGCGGGTCCGCAGATCATCCAACGGAAAAACACCTCAGCGATCGTTATGAAATAAACGGATCGTGAAGGCCGTAACGGATAAATCCCTAACGCGAGAAAGCAATGGACATCACACTGGTAACAGGTGCCACGGGCTTGGTGGGCTACAATATCGTGGCGGCCCTCCTGCAGCGTCGGCGCAAGGTGCGGGCGATGGTGCGGTCGCTCGAAAAGGGGCGGCGGCGCCTGCCGGCGGATTGCGAACTGGTTCAGGGGGATGTCACCGATCGGGATTCCGTGGAGCGTGCCATGGCAGGGTGCACGGTGGTCTACCACGCGGCCGGTTTTCCGGAACAGTGGATGAAGCATCCCGCCATCTTCGAGCAGGTGAACGTGGGCGGTACCCGCAACATGCTCGCTGCGGCCCTGCAGCAGAATATCCGTCGCTTTGTCTACACCAGCACGATTGACGTCTTCTCGGCGGCCGCCGGTCAGGAATACGACGAGAGCCTGCTTGCTTCCTATCCCAAGGGAACCCCTTACGAACGATCCAAACAAGCGGCCGACCAGGCCGTGACGGCCGCGCTAGAAAATGGGCTACCGGCCGTTTTCCTGCATCCCGCCGGACTGTATGGACCGGGTCCCAGCGATTCACCCGGCACCAATGATTTTATATTAAAGCTCCATCGCGGCCAGGTGCCGATGCTGCTGCCGGGAGGATTCCCCATGGTGTTCGCCCCGGACGTGGGGGAGGGGCATGTCCTGGCCGAACTCAAAAGCGAAGTGGGCGGCCGGTATATCCTGAGCGAAGACTACTACGCGCTGCCCGATCTGGCGCGGGTGATCCTGGAGGAATTGGGCCTCCGCAAGCGCGTGCCGCCCGTGATGCCCATGGGCATCGTCAAGGCCGTCGCGGCGATCGGCGAGTGGTGGGCGGGCATCACCGGCAAGCCGCCCCTGATTCCCAAAGGGCAGCTGCATTTCATGCAGTGGCAGGCCTTTCCGAAAAACAACAAGGCCCGGCAGGTTTTGGGTTGGTCGCCCACGCCCTTACGCCCCGGCCTGCAACAGACCATCGCGTATCTGCTGCCGAAGTCGGCTTGAGTCTTTCAGGGTAGGCTTGCCGTTGACATTCCGGCGTGCGTCAAACGGTTGAGGTGACGGATAAACTGCTGCCGGTAAATCGCATGGCGGTCGAATAATTCGAGGTGGTGGCCCGTCGTGGTCAGCAAAACCTTGGGCTCCGGCGCGGCTTCGAAGAGTTGCTGGCCCTGGGTGAAGGGGATGTACCCGTCGACCGGGCTGTGGATGATGATGATCGGTGCGCGCACATCCTGAAGCTTGGCACCGTTGCGAAAGTGAAATTTGAGAAGATAACGGGTGGGCAGCCAGCGGTAGTGGATGCGCGCCATCTCATCCAGGGCGTAAAACGTCGATTCGAGCACCAGGGCGCCGGCCGGCTGCTGGCGGGCCACCTCGACGGCCACGGCACCGCCCAGGGAGCGGCCCCATAAGATGATGTCCCCGGCGGGGATCTGACGTATATGGCGTAAATAATCCCACGCGGCCTGGCCATCCCGGTAGATGTCTTCTTCTCTGGAAATGTGGCCCGCGGTTTGGCCAAAGCCCCGGTAATCGAAAAGCAGGGCGTTGACGCCCAACGCAGCCAACGTCTGCAGACGCAGGGTGTGGTCGGAAGCCCGTAGCCGGTTTCCCTGGAAGAAGAGCACCGTGCGCCGGGTGCCCGAGGCCGGCAACCACCAGCCGTTGAGACGGAGACCGTCCGCCGTCGGGATGGAAACGGTTTCAATCGGGAATTCCTCGGGCGGATTGACCGTCAGGCCACCCGGGTGGAAGATGATGGTGGACTGGGTGTGGTAGGCGGCGATCACCACGAGGACATAGACGCCGGCCCCGAGCACCAAACAGGCCAGCAGCGAGCGCAAACCGGAACTGTTTTTGGTATATTGAGGGATTGGCGGCATTGTTTCCGGGGTTCCTTTGATTTAGGGTTGTCATACGCCTTTTGGCGGGTTTGAGCAAACAGGCGTGTGTTCCTGAGATAGCCACCCGAGATGGCTTGCAGTGCCCGGTCTCCGGGTTTGCAATATGGAAGGTGGTGGTTTACGGCCATTCGGCAACGCAAGGAGATTCGGCAGATGGATGTTTTTCCGGAAAATGTGGTCGATCTGATCAACGAACGTTTGGGGGGCTACAACAACGTCATCGGCCTCCGTTTTGTCGCGGCGTCACCGGACATGTTTGTGGCGGAGTTAACCATTGCTGACCAGCACCTGCAGCCTTATGGTCTGGTACACGGCGGGGTGTATGCGGGCATGATCGAAAGCCTTTGCAGTACCGGGGCGGCCCTGAGTGTCTGGAGCGAGGGTAAGAGCACGGTGGGGCTTGAAAATACGACCGCTTTTCTCCGGGCGGTGCGCTCGGGTGTTTTGCGCGGCACAGCCCGCCCCCTGGCGCGCGGCCGACGCTCGCACGTCTGGGAGGCTGAAATCAAAGATGATCGCGATCGCCTGGTGGCCTCCGGCCGGGTGCGGCTCATGGTGCTGGACCCCGGTGCCGAGGCCGACGGAGAAACGGTTGCGATGAAGGATCATCCGGATGGATAGGATGTTTCAAAAAATGTCGATTTCCCCAAAGCGAATGCTTAAAGAAATTTTCCTGATGGTCCTGGTCGTGTCCGCCATTCCGGGCTGCACCGCCACGGGGCGTCCGGAGGCGGGGGCGGACGCGGAAGCCTTTTTACGTGGCAACGAACAAATCGTTCGCCTGGATGAGGATCTGGCCGCACTGCTGGGATACCGGGATGAAGAAACCCCGCGTCTGGCGCAAACGATCCTGTCGGCGACCGAAACCCTTGCCGTGCAATACCAGGTCCAGCCACCGGCGCTCTGGCACAATTTTCTGGTGAACGTGGGGATGCGGGACAGGGGGTTGTGCTGCCACTGGACGCAGGATCTTCTCCGGGAAATCGAAGCCCTGCAATTGCAGAAATACCACGCGGTCTGGGCGGTGAGTCGCCACGGTACCTGGCGCGAGCACAATAGTGTCGTCATTACCGCCACCGGGCAGGGGGTCAAGAACGGGCTGGTGATAGACCCCTGGCGCAACGCCGGGCAGCTTTACTGGGTACATGTCGTCGATGACACCTATGCCTGGCAACCCCATCCCGGTGCCAATGGCCTTGCCCGCATTCGATGCCGCTGAAGATGAGGTTCCTGTGTGTCCTGCCTGTAACGGTTGCGATATGCGAAATACCCGGTTTCAGGTCGAATCCATCGCATTTTGCGCTGGACCATTCATGTCGTCTCACCGCCCCGCGCACCATCAATCATATAAACCACAGTCGATGGGCAGAGAACTTACATTTGTAAAACAATTGTCTGTGAAGAAAATTGTGGCTCATAATTTGCCTTTATTTTTCCAAAGCTTGTGAACACGTTTTTGCCATTGTGTTCCATCCCCGCCACCCACCTTGAACGTCTTCAATATATAAGAAAATACATATAAATAATTATATTATATAGCAATTTGTGGCTTTGACCGCAGATTCTTATGGTGTGTTCGGTCTTTTATGACAATCATGCTACGCGTGTTGATCCAGAGGTGATCGCCTCGAATCTAAAATTAGCTATTGTAAAAGAAATGTAAAATAGTTATCTATGCCTATCGGGTATAACCGAGTGACACAGGCGTGGCCTCCTGTCGTTCGTACCCCTTTCCCACGGCACCTGCTGCCTTATCTAACCTGACCTCTTACCGGTTACTTTCGCCATGCACCGAACACGGTCCTCGGGCCGAAAAGGAATTTGAATGAAACAAAATTTGCATACCGTGCTGGGTATCGACATCGGGTCGGTGTCGGTGGCCGTGGTCCAACTGACAACGGACCGGCGTATCGTCAAGACCGCTTATGCGGCGCACACCGGCGATATTGCCGGAACACTGGTCAAACTGGTGTCCCGCTTCGATCTGTCACAGCCTGTGTGGGTGGCAACCAGTGCGGCTACGCCTGAAACCATACGGGCCACCATGCGTTTCGATGACCAGATCTGCTGTATTGCGGCGGCGCGGCATTGGCAACCGGATGTCCGGTCCATTCTCAATGTCGGTGGCGAGAAATTCCATCTGATACGGCTGGGTGAAGACGGCGGGTATCTCGGCAGCCGCGGCAGCACGTCCTGTGCGGCGGGAACAGGTGCTTTCCTGGACCAGCAGGCGCGGCGCCTCGATCTCGCGGGCGCGGAGGAACTCAGCCGCTTGGCGCTTGAAAACACCGCAGCGCGTCCGCGCATTGCATCGCGTTGTGCGGTCTTTGCCAAAACCGATCTCATCCATGCCCAGCAGGAAGGGCACAGCATCGTCGGTATCTGTGACGGGCTTTGCCACGGACTGGCCAAGAACATTGCCGACACCGTCCTGAGCGGCGCGGCACTCACGCAACCGCTTGTTTTTTGCGGCGGCGTGGCCCGGAATGAGGCGGTGCGACGTCACCTCGCCGACATTGCCGGCGTCACCGTCAATGTTCCGGATCAGCCGCAACTGTTCGGCGCGCTGGGGGCGGGGTTGACCTTTGTGGAAACCCACCTGAAAAAAGGCGCCAGCCCTCCGGCCGTCCTGACGCTGACCGCGGCCGGGGATCTCATTCAAACCGCCACCCGCAAGAAGACCTATACCTATCCTCCCCTGACCCTGACGCAATCCAGCTATCCGGATTTTGACAGCCTGGAGCAGTTCCGTTATCCCCCCGATGCGGAAGCGGGCGACGGGAGGACCGTCGAGGTCGATCGTTACGCGCCGCTCAGCCGAACGGCAGGCGGTCTACATCGGGGTCGATGTCGGTTCGACCAGCACCAAGGCGGTCCTGATGGCGCCGGACAAGACGGTGCTGGCGGGGTTTTACACCCGAACGAGCGGACGTCCCCTGGTGGCCATGCAGCGCATCCTGGAAAGCGTCGATCACCTGGCCCGGCGCCATGGCAGTGAACTGGTGGTGCACGGTGCGGGGACGACCGGTTCCGGCCGCAAATTTATCGGATGTATCATCGGCGCGGACCTGGTGCTGGACGAAATAACCGCGCATGCCCGCGCGGCCTGCGAACTCAATCCCCTGGTGGACACCATTATCGAGATCGGGGGGCAGGACGCCAAATTTACGACCCTGAAAGACGGTCGCGTCACCTCGGCCACCATGAACACGGTGTGTGCCGCCGGGACCGGCAGCTTTATCGAAGAGCAGGCCGCCAAGCTCGGCTGCCCGCTGGAAGATTTTTCCCGCCGCACCGAGCATCGTTGCGCACCGTTGTCTTCGGATCGCTGCACGGTATTCATGGAGCGGGATTTAAATCACTATCTCGCGGAAGACTGGGACACGGACGATGTCCTGGCCTCGGTGCTGCATTCGGTAAGAGAGAATTATCTGCTCAAGGTGGCCACCCTGGGCCGTATCGGCGAGGTGGTCTTGTTCCAGGGGGCCACCGCCAAAAACCGGGCCCTGGTGGCCGCTTTCGAGCAGCGTCTGCAAAAACCCATTCTGGTATCCAAGTACTGCCATTTGACCGGCGCCCTGGGAACGGCCCTGACCCTCCGGGACGAGCATCGGAAAACGGATGACAGTGTTCCCGCGACCACGTTTGCCGGAATCGACCTGTGGCGCAGCGCGGTCCCGGTGCGCTCGGAAATATGCGATCTGTGCCCCAATCACTGCAAGCTCTCCGTGGCGGAAGTGGGCGGCGAGACCGTGGCCTACGGGTTCCTGTGCGGTCGGGACTACGACACGCCGCATTTCGTGCGCACCGACAGCGGGGCCTTCGATTTATTAGCCGAGCGCCGCAAAATCTTCCGCTTCGAGAAAAAGGCCGCATCGCAAAAGCGGCCCATCATCGGCCTGCCCGCAGGTGGGCACCTGGTGGAAGACCTACCCCGCTGGCAGATGTTCTTCGATCGGCTGGGGTTTCAAACAGTCACCAGCGATGGGTTTAAAGATGCCGTGCGGGTCGGGAAACCGCTGATGGACGCGGAATTCTGCGCGCCGATAACCGCCCTGCAGGGGCATGTGCATTTTCTCAAGGACCGCTGCGACTATGTCTTTCTGCCGACCTATCTGGAAGACCGCAGCAGCGAGCACAAGGTGCGGCGCCAGTACTGCTATTATACCCAGTATGCTTCGGTGCTGGCCGACATGCCGGCGGAAGGGTCCGGCGCCAAGATTCTGTCCCCCTTGATTCGCTATCTGTACACCGGATTCCACACCCGCATGGAACTCTACCGGATGTTCAATGCCATGCCCGGCGGGCGGGTGCCGTTTCTGGAGCTGACCCAGGCCTATGACGAGGCCCTGCGTTTTCAGGAAGAGCGGCAGCAACAACTGCAAGCGCGCTGGCAGACCACTCTCCAGGGTCGCCCGGACGATATCCGCATCGCGCTGCTGGGGCGGCCCTACACCCTTTTTTCGTCCGCTCTAAATTGCGGCATCCCGGGCTTGTTTCTGCGCCAGGGGATCGACTGCTGTTATCAGGACATGCTGGAAGTGTCGGAAGAAGACACCCGTGCCATCCAGCCCCTGCTGCAGGAAATTCATTGGCGCTATGCGGCACGGGTGATGGAAACCGCCCAGGCCGCCGCGAATACCCCCGGATTTTATCCGGTGCTGGTGACCTCGTTCAAATGCTCGCCGGATGCCTTTATCCAGGACTATTTCAAGAAGCTGATGGCCGCCCATGACAAGCCCTATCTTGTGCTGGAACTGGACGAACATGATTCCAGCGTCGGTTACGAAACCCGTATCGAGGCGGCCGTGCGCGCCTTCCGCAACCACCACCGCTCGGCCTTGAAACCGAAAGTGCCCCTCCTGGCAAGTTTGAATCCGGATCTGCATCGGGGCAAGACCGACCGCACGATTGTGCTGCCCAACTGGGATCGGCTGACCGGTCGTCTGCTCGAAGCCGTGCTGCGCAACGAGGGGCGGCGGGCGATCCTGATGAAGGAGACCGAAACCACCATCGCCAAGAGTTTAGGGGACAACACCGGCCAGTGCATCCCCATCAATGCCGTGGTGGAGGGGTTTGTGGAGTGCCTGGACAAGCACAACCTGGCGCCGGAGGATGCGGTCTTGTGGATGAGCGAGGCCTGCATGGCCTGCAACATCGCCTTATATCCGCACCACATGAAGTCCCTGCTCAATGCCCGGGGCGGCGGCCTTGAAAAAGCGGGGGTTTACGTGGGGGATTTGTTCTTCAAGGATATTTCCCCCCGGGCATCTTTCAATGCCGTCTTCGCCTATATGTTCGGCGGATTGCTGCGGCGCGTGGCCTGCCGGCTGCGGCCCTATGAATGCCAGGCCGGGGACGTGGACCGGGTGCTGGAGTTGAGTCTTGAAATTTTATACGAGGCTTTTCTGGGGCGGATCAAAAAGCAGGATGCCCTGGAAGCCGTGCTGGAGCGTTTCGGAAATATTCCGGTCGCGAAAACGAAACGGCCCAAAGTCGCCATTTTCGGCGATCTCTACTCGCGCGACAACCGGGTCATGAACCAGGACCTGATCCGCTTTATCGAGCGTCACGGGGGCGAGGTCGTGACCACGCCGTATTCCGAATACGCGCGCATGATCGCAAGCCCCTACTTCCGCAAATGGTTCTACGAGCGCAAGTTTCTGACCCTGATTTCCAGCAAAGCCCTCATGACCACCATCACGCGGCTGGAGCGCACCTACTACCGCATGTTCGAGCCGCTTCTGGGGGAACCCATGGCGACCTTCGATGATCCGCCGGAAGCCATCCTGGCGCAATACGGCGTGCGCATCGAGCACACCGGCGAGTCCCTGGATAACCTGCTCAAAGTGCATTACATCAAAAAACACTACCCGGATGTGACCCTCTTCGTGCAGGCCAGCCCGGCCTTCTGCTGTCCGTCCCTGGTCACGGAGGCCATGGCCCGCCGCATCGAAGAGGTCACCGGGGTGCCGGTGGTGCCCATCACCTACGACGGCACCGGCGGGCGCAAGAACGACATCATCATTCCCTACCTGAAATATCCCCGGGCCGCGGCGACGTCTTCCCCGCCGACCATGGATCGCGCGGTATAATCCGCAACGCATTCCGCCGGGCGCGGTTGAAATAGCTCCCGGCGGAGGGTTGTCTGTCCCGGTTGACGAATGGCACGAAGGGCCATGGATGTTTTCATGGCGCCTGTCGCTCGGAAGGAGGAGCGCGTCCGATGTCCTGTGCGGCAGGCGCGTTTCCGGACTCACGCGGGCCTAAGAGTGGCGCGGCGTTCCTCCACCCACCGGATCTTGTCCTCGGTGTCGTATTTGAGGTGCTCGACCGTCTGGTTCAGCAGATCATTATTCAGCGCATGGCCGGCTTGATAGGTGAAAACGGCTCCCGGTTTGCCGGGAGTAAAGAATATAAGGTTTTTGTCCAGTTTTCTATCTTCCATATCCTCACCTCCTTGCTTGTCTTGACTGTTGCCGGGACAGGCCGCGGCATGAATCGTCAGGCCGGCTCCAGCGCTTCCTGCACCTGACCGGTACCGTCCGTGGGGCACGCGGCGAGCATGGCAAGCGAGCCAAGCGTTTGGTAGCTCAGCAGCAGACGCTCGCCAATCATTCCGGCCAGTCGCTCCATGAAGATGAGACCATTGGCCGGGTTGCTCTTCAGTGTTGCGCGCATGCGGGTCTTCTCGAGCTGCAAAAGGGTTGTGGGGGCCGCGCACACCGCGGAAGCCGAGTAGCGTAAGCGATTGACCAAGCTGGACCAGCCGAAGCATTCACCGGCGTGATTGATGACATAGACCGTGTGGCCATCTTTACCGATGCGCAGATTAACGTGTCCCTTGATCAGGATATAAAAGTATTGGGTTTGATCGCCTTCACTAAAGACGATGTCGCCAGCTTGGTAGGACATCTTTTCGCCATTGGCCATGATTTTTTCCACGAACCCATGGTCCATACCCGTAAAAAAATCAGATTGTTTGAAATACATGGGACACCTCCTTTGGCTGATGCGGAGAGGGCGTTCCGGGCGGTCTAGTCGAGATCGTCCGCTCGCCTGTTGCTTCAACACCCGGCGTTTCACAGGAAGCGATGCACCCCTTAGTAGGGAGCCTCTCCGGGTGAGGTGATTCACATTGTGAATCGGGTCGCACAGGGTGTCGGTCTGAAGGCTTGGGGAGAACGGCAGGAAAATTAGCGCCGGATTGTGTCTATGTGTCGATCGTTGCTTGCGGTGCGTGGGTTTTGGAGGGTCGCGTCACTGGTTGTTTAAGGAACGAAATGCCTTCGGGAACGCGATTGGGTCGTGATCAGAACTGTGTGAATCTACCGGTATAGTAAGGTGTTCCTGTGTGATGTCAAGCTGGCGGGAAGCTGACCAAGGGTGATAAAACTAACCCGGATATTTCATGAAATTTTTCCTGCGGGCTATATATAAAATAGGAATTCAATCCGTTGGCTCTAATTTCGATCAGGGCACCTCCGGTACAATTTACCCCTGGCATCTTGGGTCGGAGATCGTCGCAAAGATTTCACCCTTCGGGCGCTCCCTGATGTGCCCATTGACGGCGTTATCAAGGGTTCGCAGTAGTTCACTACGCCTTCACCCTTGAATGCCTTGTCACTGAGCACATCAGGGGCGTGAAATATCCAGGCTAAGTGCCCGAAATTGCGAAATGTCTGGTTTTAGGTGCTTTACATTGCTTTACGCGAGGGTGATTTTAGGGCTTGGTTGAGTGACGATCCTCGATTTTTAATGGCCTTGTGCGAAAAATTAACCCATCCAATTACGGCGATGAAGATGGCAGGCAACCAAACCCATAAGAATTCATTCTTTAAAATACGAAGGCCGCGTTCACCCCAAAAGGCCTTGATACTGAGTGGTGAAACCGAAATCGGGGTGGTCCAAAAAAAATATCGCTCGTTATCGAATGGGGATAACAATGTGATTCCAAGCCCCCCGTTCGTAAAAGCATCCAGAATTCCATGTGAGGCTGTTATGGCGGAAAAATAGATGGTGTAGAAAAGCCAGCTTTTTGAGAACAGGCCATCTTTTCTAAAGAAGACGGACGAAATGAAAATACCGAACAGCAGTCCGAAGAAAATTGAGTGAAAAAAACCTCTATGGCCCCAAAAATCCCCATACGCGATCCCAAGCCTAAAGGTCAATACATCCAGATCCGGGATCATTACGCACAAAACAGACAATGCCCAGAAAAGTTTGGGCGCCTTTCCTTTTGTAACGGATAGTCCTGCGGTTATGCCAACTACGGCATGGGTGATTATCGTGGGCAATTGAAATTTCCTTTTTCAATTCGTGACCCTGGCAGCCCGCCGGAACGCGTTAGTTGAAGAGCAGTTGTCTCCAGCCTTGAGAGTCAAGTCCCGGAATTGTTATTGGTTGACCGCCGACATCCCTTCGGGCGAGTATCGATCCCCGCGCACTTGATCCGCCAATTCATTGAGCGTAACTCGGTCTTCTTCCGTAAGGCGGCATTTAAGCGCCTCCAGGTTGGTCTCAAGATTGGCGCGCTTGGTGGTGCCGGGAATGGCTACAATATGATCGCCCTGGCCCAACACCCAGGCCAAAGCAACCTGCGCGGCCACGCACCCCCTTCGGGCGGCAATCTCCTTGATCCCCTCGACCAGCTTGAGGTTCGACTCGATATTCCCCGGCTGAAAGCGAGGCTGCATCTCGGCCCGGAAATCCGTCGCGCTAGTGGGCCGATCGCTGGTCGAGGCGTAGCGGCCGGTCAGCATCCCCCTGCCCAAGGGCGAGTAGGCTACCAAGCTGATGCCAAGCGCCACACAGGTGGGGAGTATGTCCTGCTCAATATCCCGGCTAAAAACCGAGTACTCGGTCTGGAGGGCGGCAATTGGATGAACGGCATTGGCCCGTTTAATCGTCTCGGCCGAAGCCTCCGACAACCCAACCGCCCCGATCTTGCCTTCTTGCACCAGCTTCGCCATCGCGCCCACCGTATCCTCGATCGGGGTGGCTGGATCAACACGATGGAGATAGTACAGATCAATCCTCTCCGTACCCAAACGCTGAAGACTATTTTCGCAGGAGCTCCGGACATTTGCCGGAGAACCGTCCACCCCCACAAAAGCGCCCGTGGCCGGATCCCGCTGGGGGCCGAACTTGGTGGCCAGCACAACTTGGTCCCAACGCCCGGCAAAAGCCTTACCCAGTAATTGCTCATTACGCCCTTGGCCGTAGATTTCAGCGGTATCGAAATGCGTAATGCCAAGATCCACCGCCCGGTGGAGCAGACTGATGGCCGCCGCTTCTTGCGCAGGCGGTCCGTAAAACTCGGATAGCCCCATGCAGCCAAGTCCAATGGCTGATACGGATATTTCTGATTTCCCAAGATTACGTGTGATCATAACGCCACCTTTACCCTTGACCTTAGATGTGTATCAACAAATTCTTCCCATCCTGATGTAGCTTAATGTACTCTTCTATCTCTATGCTTTTGAGATCTAACGCAAAGCTCATCGGCGAGCGTTAGCGAGTCCGCTGGAGCATCGGGTTAGGCGATTATTCAAAATCAATGGAGTCTGACCCAGTTGATTAAAGAAATTGCGCCTTGCCGTGTTGCGTTAATTATCATGTAGTTTATGGACAACGCTATCGTAATAGGTTGACGGTTCAGTAGGCGACATATAGACCGAGCCCACCCACATTCCAAGTTTTGTGTAAGTTCGATAAAAATATACTTCTCCAGGTTTTAAGTCGATTTCAATCGCGCGATCAATTATCGGACCAGGTAGAGATCCGTAAATGCGATGATGCCCAGGACTTGTTGCAAACTTTAGCGGAAGCTTTGCTGAGATTTTGCCGACCTCAATTCCATCGACAAATATTGCAACATCTTCGTTTATTAACATAGGCTTCTGATCCATCCAAACGATAACCGTTGATTGGTTGTTTGATAATGGACTTCCATCCAATGGAATACGGATAGCATTAGTGCAGCCAACTATTAGCATGCTGCCTAAGAATGCAAAAAGAAGACTCGAACAAGCTAAAGCTCGGAGCAACCATTTTGAGTGAACTGGTAGGTGCGGTTTATGTTGGCTTACAGAATCCACGCCTCTTGGATGTTTTCGTGCGTGTACTTGGAATTCACTGCACTCATTCAAACTCATGTAGATTTTTTCGTTTCTAACCATGACTTGCGCACTCCTCTTTTTATATAATTTGCCCATCGTAAGCGTGGTCATAGGAAACGTCGTTTGTCTATCCTGCGGCCTAAAGTTGAATTCGCTGGTTTCGCGCTGTTTGCGAAATCCAGTGAAATGATTTGTTATAAGTGTTCTTATTCTTTAGGTATATGGAACAACATTATTGCGAGCTTAACCTCCCTATTTCTATCTCCGTCTATGTGGAACCTGTAATTAAGCCAGCTTTCTTCAGTTTCTGAAACAAAACCTAAATAATTTTCATGTGAAGCTGTTTCTGTTTTGACTGTTTCAAGTACAGAAGAAAAATCTATATTCTTTACAAATAAGACTACTGCCGCTTTTGAGTCCCTCCAAGTCAAATAACATAAGCAACTGTGATATTGTATCAAGATAAACTTTTTTTCCCTCGCCAAAATTTAAGCTCAGCAATAAAAGCGTTATTACCTTCATACCTTAGGAGGATATCCGTTTTTCCTGATTTATTGAATGTCTCACCAGTTGCTGCTCCCTCAAAGTTTGGTTCCAATATAAGAAGCATATGATCTCGAAGATGTTCTTCTTCTTTGCCAGCATAAGTGCTTGGTAGCCTTTCAAACTGTTTTCCGACATCGTTTATGATACTTAGTATTTGTTTATAAATCGACTCGTCTATGGCTGGCTCAGGTTTATAACCTTTTTCAGTTACAGTGGGTTTGCTCTTAGAAGGAATAACTTTTGTTCTTTTTGCAGGAACTGAGAATGTTTCGGGGGTAGAATTAGAGGTGCGAATGGGTACTCCTAGTGAGGACATTAAATCATTCTTTTTGAGCAACTGTTCTTTCCTTGCATCGAAAGCTTGGCTTGCTATGTTTTCAATTTGAGAATTTAAACCATTAAGATCGGCGGTAAGATATTGATTGAGTTGTTTAATACTTTGAATTGTTCTATCTGCTTCCTGCTTGATTCTTTCAGGAGTTAAGTTGAAATTAACTATTTCGAAGCAGATATTATCTCCTTCAATTGTTATTTGCGGTGGCGCTGAGGTGTAACTGCTTGCACGCACTTTTATGAGCTCTGGATCGCCTGTAAAGGGAAGGTGGTATGTTTGACGTCTTTTGGATAAGTTTGACCTGACCGCACATGATAAGAGTGTGGGTGGTGCTCTGCTGGAATCTGTTTCTCGTAATTTGATGCAGAAAGTTGATCTTCATGAAGCTCAATTGGAGATATATAGAAGTCAGAGATAAGATGGTCTATATATTCTTTTTTATTAACATTTAAAATATAGTCATCAGGCTGAGAGGTGATGGCCTGCTTAAGTCGTTGCTTTTGATTTTCTATTACTGAAAATCCATCATATTCAGAGTATGCATAGAACGTTTTATGACTTGAATATCTCATCAGTATTTCCTGTTCTTACGTTCCGGTCACCTGGCGGCGGATTATATGATAACATTGACCAATAAATAATACGGTTTAATTCAGAACTTAGTTTCGCCAACCGCTCGCAATAGCCGCTCAGGTGAACTGGATGGTTAAATGCTCAATTTGATGACGCACGAAATTCTAATGCCTTCATTTTAGATAATTTACAATATATTAGAGACGCTATGGCTACCACATATGCACCGATTAGACCGAGTCCATTAGAAAAGGGTGTTACAATTATGAGCCAAAGAATGACAGAGCTAAAAACGACCATCGAAGACGTTTTCAAGTTCTTTCTTCTAATACAGTAAAATACAAGAGGGGTAAATACAGCACCCGATAAAAGTATAGCTGTACCTCCAATTGTTTGGGCGAAAGGATCAGAGAAAAATTGAATTAAGGTCACGTTATACGCCAAATCATTAGGGAGCAGGAATTTTTTAGCACAATAATATAAACGATACCAACAATAAAACTTCCAATAAAAGCCATACCGATCAAAAGAAAAGTGTTGTTTATATTTTTACTCGTCAAACTAACCTAGTTTAGAGAACCGAAATTTTGAGGCAAATGCCACACCTCATGTGCCCTATACAGCAAAACCTTTATTCTTATTGCATTCATCAAATCAAAAAAATCAAAAGGTTAGTTTCTATCAGGAACAAATCTCAGCAATTTACGGGGCACGATTGGGTGCCCTATGCAGCATCAATAAAACGTAATTTATTTGCCGTTGCGGCATGGGGCGGGGGCCGACTTCTCAGGTGCGGGTACTAAATCAGTCTGTCTATCATATTTGGTCATGATTGCAAAGGCATAGATGATTATGGGGGAGCAAGAGATCGCGTATCGCGATGGCTTTCTGCTGTGACAGGATCTGTCAGACCTTCCTGATACATTTGTCGTATTAATTTTCGTGTTGACACTTAATGCCGCTTTCTATAAATAAACAAATAAACAAATTGTTTATTAAAAAATTTATTCCATTATGAAACCCAAAGAAGACATCACGACCATCTACGAAGCCGCCCTGGGCGTCTTTGCCGATTACGGGTATAAAAAAGCCACCCTGGACGACATCGCCGCCGAGCTTGGCATGACCAAGGGCAATCTCTATCGGTATGCCGTTAACAAGAAGGATCTCTATCGGAATACGGTGCGACATGCCATGCTGCGCTGGCAGGGGCGGGTGCGGGAGGCCATCGAGCAAGAAACCGATGCGACGCAGCAGTTTCATGTCATGTGCCGCAAGGCGGTCGCGTATCTTTCCGAAGACGATGCCCTGCGACGACTGCTGGTCCGCGACCCGGACATCTTTCCCATGTTTCCGGCCGATGACCCTTACGCGGATATCAATGCCAACTCGGTGGCCATGATCCGGTCCATCCTGGAACGGGGCATCGCCGAGAAACGCTTCCGTGCCGTGGATCTGGAGACCGTTCCGGAGATCATTTTTTCCGTCTACAAAATGTTCATCATCCGCATGTACATCAAATCCCAGGATCGTGCCCAGGAAGCGATGTTTACGCAGACGGTGGCGTTGATCACCCAGGGTCTTTTTAAGACGGTTTCGTAAAAAGTCCGATATCCGCGTTACGCGTATCTCTCGTCATTGCAGCGTACTTAAGTACGCCTCACTCCTCGGGATCCGCAAGCCTTGATCTCGAACATTTTACGAAACCGTCTAAAATATGAATTATTAAGAGCCCATTTTTAGGAAGCAGAGGTATGAAATGACAGCCATTTCATAGGCGGTGTATACGTTGGTGGACAATTATTCCAGGGAGGTGACCATGACCGAGCAGATCCAATACCTGACCCCCGCATGGCGGGACGAGGCCGAAAAGCGACTCAAATCCGAGTTGAGCCCGGAGCGGATGAACTTCATCACATCATCCATGTCCAACATCTACCTCGACTGCCCGGACGGCGGCACCCGCTATCTCTTCTTCCGGTTTGAAAAGGGCGCTTTTGCCGATCTGCTGCTGGGGGAGGGGGAACCGCCGCCGGCCGAGTTCAAGATTTCCGGCAAGTACGACACGTTCGCTAAAATTTCCCGGGCGGAACTGGGCTCCCAGAAAGCCCTGATGACCGGCAAGCTGAAACTCAAAGGGAACATGGTCAAAGCGCTGAAACTGGCATCCATCGCCGATCGGCTCAACAAAGTGCTCTCCACGATACCGGCGCAATATTAACAGGCGCACAACCTGAAGGAGAATGATGCCATGACGACTTCGAACGATCCTTACTATATTGATTTTCCGGCGCGTATTCGTTCCATCCAGGCGGGAATGGCGCAGGAGAATATCGACGTCTACCTGGGGTCGCGGCTGCGCACGCTGTCCTGGACCCTGGATGCCTTCTGCCCCTGGCGCAGCTTTGTGGTGATTCCGGCCGAAGGCCTGCCCACGGCCTTTACCTTTGTCATCGATGCCGCCCGCGTGGCGGACGATTCCTGGCTGGACGAGGACCATGTCTTCGGTTTCGCCCCCATGGGCGGCCAGGATCAGATCGAACTGATCGCCGATTTTATCAAGGATCTGCTGCCCGGCGGGAAAGGGCGGGTGGGCATCGAAAGCGGCATGTCCAACTACCTGCCGGAGGGCAACCTCACGCATTACGAGTACGAGCGCTACAGCGAGGCTCTGCCGGGCTGCAAACTGGTCAATGCCCACACGATCGTGGACGCGCTGGCCACCATCAAGGACGAAGGCACGGTCAACCGGTTTCGGGAAGCCTCGCGCATCGTTGATATCGGTCATCAGGCCGTGCGGGACGCCCTCCAGAACGGGGGCTGGAAGGGGATGACGGAAACCGAGATCGCCGGTCTGGCGGCCTATGCCATGCGCAAGGCCGGCAGCGAATGGGAGTGGTCTTTTACCGGCGGCAACGAAATCGCCAGCGGCTATCGCACCGGCCTGGTGGGCGGGGCCTGCACGCCGGCTTCCCGCCGGGAACTGCAGGCCGGCGAGCCGCTGATGATCGACATTCACGCCATGTTCAAGCTGGGGCTGGGGGACCATTCCCACAACTACCTGATTGGACCGGTTACGGACCGGCAGTGGTGGCACGCCAACAATTTTGTGGATATCGTGAAGCTGACCCTGGAAAATTACCGCGCCGGCACCACGCCTAGCGATCTGGCGGAGAAAATGATCGGGTTTGCCGACGAGCGGGGGTTCTCCGACTACATGGTGCCGGGGTTCGAGCACGGCATCGGCATGATGGGGGACGAGTGGCGCATCGGTCTGAATGACGGACCGTTTCCCTACTGGACCAACCCCGAGCATGTTTACCGGGCCGGGGAACTGCTGATCTGCGCCATGCAGTACGCCTGCCCGGAAGAAGATATCGGGTTCCGCTACGAAAATCCGATCGTGCTTTACGAAGACCGGTGCGAACCGCTGTCGGTGTTCCCGCTGAGCATCGATGAAATCAATTAGGGTTCTTCCCGAAAGACCAACCCGCTGCCGGCATTCACCGGACAGCGGTTGGTCGGTTTGGGGGTCAAGTGAACGCTATAAGCATCTCAAAAAAGTTTTTCGCCCGATATCTGTGTTGAAGCCTCGCCTCAAGTCCTCACCATACTGGAGTATGCTTGCGGGCTGATCCTCGGCTTCGCCTTGATCTCGAACGAAAACCCAAATTCTGAGATGGCTTACATCTAGGACCGCCTACATCATTTTTTTGGAAAAATACGCGCGTCCGATCTCCACATTGAACTTTTTACACCAGATCACGACACTGTCGTAATCGTCCGGATTGACGCCCGCCGGTAAGACGAACGAGACGGTGCCTGAAAATTGCTTCAGCATCCCCAGTTCCACACCGTGCATACGATCCGCTTTTTTGGTCAAATAGACATAACCATCCGGCACCTTGTCGACCTTGATGTCGCTTAAGGTCAACACATGCTTGTTCATATCCATGCCAAACGCCACCTTGCCGGAAGCATGGTGGCCATCACTGCCCATCAGCATGTCGTTCATCTTGTCGTCCATCGTGCTTTGCATGCCGGCATCCATTTTTTTATCATTCATGTCGTTGGTCCCGGCGCATGCCGCGACCGAACCCAAAAGGGCCAGACTCACCATCGCAATCCACACATTACGCATCATCTTCATCATTCACCTTCCTTTCTGTTTATTCGATCAGGCTTGCCTAGATAGGATAAGACCGGGTGATGAAGCTTGTGTAAGGGGCGTGTAAAGATCGGGTAAAGATCTCCTGCTCTGCGGGAGGAGCCTCACTTCACCAGTGATCCGGATTGTGTTATTGTCGGGCGTCGATATCCATCGACGTACCTTCCCGGCGATTTGGAACAACAACGGCAGGAGCGATTACGCAGCGGCATGGAAACTCTCAGCCTGAAACAAGCCCGGCGGCTGGCGCTGGCTCGCGCCGGTCTGCTCAAGCCGGAATGGACCGGGATGCCCCGCCGGGCCAGCGGTGTGACCCGGCGGGCGCGCCAGGCGGCGCAACGCGTGATTCAGCGTTTCGGGTATCTGCAGCTGGACACGGTGGCCGTGGCCGGAGCCCGCAGCCATGCCATCGTTTTGCTGTCCCGCCTGGACGGGTTCGATCCGGCCTTGGCGGAAGCCCTGCTGCAACCCGGTGAGCCGTTGTTCGAATACTGGGGGCACGAGGCCTGTTGGCTGCCCATCGAGCTTTACCCGGTGTTGGCCTTTCGCCGCCAAGAATTTCAGCAGCACCCCTGGTGGGGGGACCTGATCGGGCAGCATCCCCGTATGGCCGAAAACCTGACCGAGCGCATTCGGGAGGAAGGCCCCCTGCGCTCCCTGGATCTGGAAGGCCGCGGCAGCCGGGGGTGGTGGGATCTCAAGATTGCCAAGCGGATGGCCACCGCCCTCTGGTCGGCCGGTGTCCTGGCCATCCGCGAGCGATCCAGTTTTCAGCGGGTCTACGACCTGACCGAGCGGGTGATACCGGAGCGCTGGCGCAAAACCGCACTGGCCAGGGACGCGGCCTTGGAATACCTGCTGCTGCAGGCCTTGCAGGGGCACGGATGGGCTGCCAGCGGAACCCTCACGCAGACCTGGCGCTTGCGCAACGCGCGGGAAGACATTCAGAAGGCGTTGGCGCGATTGACGGGTAAGGGGGCCATCGTGGCCTGCGCCCTGGTGGATGATGGCGGCCGACGCACGCCCGGCTGGGTTCGCCCGCAGGATCTCGAGCTGGCCGACCGCCTCAAACGTGTGCGCCCGCGGCAAGACCGGGGGGTGCTCCTGTCTCCCTTTGATCCGGTGCTCTGGGATCGCGCACGCGTGCGCCGGTTGTTTGGTTTCGACCAGGTGCTGGAGATTTTTAAACCGGCCGGCCGGCGCGTATATGGCTACTATTGTCTGCCGGTGCTGGCCGGAGAGAATCTGGTGGGGCGGGTCGATCTAAAAGCCGATCGGAAAATCCGCAAACTGCATGTCCTGTCGTACCGGTTTGAAACCGACGACACCCAAGGGCGTGCGGCCGCCGTCGACCGCGAGGCCCTGCGCTCCGCCGTGACGCGTTATGCGGGCACCCTTGGGTTGAAACCTGTGGGGCTGCCAAGATAGGGTGTGCGGGGCCAAGTATTTTTTGCGGCCGCCGTTTGTAACGTGATACACATTACATATTCGTGTTTCCTGTTTGCCGATTGAACCGCGGAAGGAAAGCCACTTACCATGCCAAGGCTTTATATCGAAGAATATACCCGCATCCTGGCCGGCCGGCATGTCAGCATCGCCTGCCGGGAAGGTATTTTGCGCGATCATTTTGATGTCATCATCAACGACATCAAATTTCTAAGCCGGCAGGGGATTGTTACAACCCTGTTCCACAATATGGCCAACCGGTTTGCCAACCAGAAGCATTTCCGGACGCTGGACGATCGTCTACCGGAAACGCGCATCGTCAAGGTTAATCCCGAGGCGGATTTTTATGCCGAGGTCCTGGGTCAGAAGCCGACCTACAAGCTGATCTTTCTGGAACGCAAATACCTCACGGACGCCAGGGGGCGCCGTCTGAACACCCTGGACACGCGACGCGTCCGCGACACATTGCAGGGCTATGGCGATCTGATTGCCAACGCCAACTTCCGATCGACCATGGAGAAGATATGCAACTGTATCGATGCGGGCCACCTGGACCGTGTCCACATCCTGCCGGTGCGGAAGAATACGATCAAACACGAGCTTTTCACCGTGGAAGGCACCGGCACCCTGATTGCCAACAACTTTCAGGAGTCTTTTTTACCGATCGTGAGTGATGAAGATGAAGAACTTCTGACCGGAATTTTGAATTTATACAAAAGCGGGGGATACCTCAAGCCACGTGGGCGGGCCTATATTGCTTCCCACCGGGATAATTTTTATATGACCCAGATCGACGGAATTGCCGTCGGCTGCGTCGAACTCATACCGGTTGATGCGCAGACCGCCGAGCTCGGGGCATTGGCCATATCGACACGCTTTCGCGGCCAACGGGTCGGTGTCTTCACCGTGAATTCATTTATCGCCGAGGCGCGCAAAAGAGGTTACCGGAGCATCATCTCCCTGACGAAAAATCCGCGCCTGCAAACGCTTTACCACAGCCTTGGATTTGTCCGACGGTCACCGCGCCGCTTTGCCGAACGCCAGGCCCGGTCCGCGGACACCCCCATGTTCGTAAAGGAGGATCTGTCGGCGCCATTCGATTTGTCCGGTGGCCGTTAACTAGTGTCCATCCATAAATGGCCAATTTGCCCGATATCGGCGTTGTGCTCAAAATTTTATCCTCGGAATATCAACCATATGCCTGTGGTAAAATTTATCGCACGCCTTGATCTCGACCAAATTTGCCTATTTTTGGACGGACACTAACTAAGGAAAACCCATTATGAACCGAAGACGCCGATCATAAGGACTTACCGTTCTGGATGCGTCTTGCGGCGGTGATCGGTTTCAACTTGACAAGCACCGCGAATCACCTGATTTTAATGCGGTGGGCCGGTCAGGGCCGACTCTCCTGAGAAAATACGGGCGCGGTTTTTATCGGAAACCGTCCAGGATGTCACGTTGATCCATTCATCATTGATAAGCCTACCAGCAACGGAATCGATAGCATGACCAGACACGACAGTATCGGATTCGGCATCGTGGGCACGGGCATGGCGGCCGAACTGCATGCCCGGGCCATCACGGCCTGTGAAGACAACGGTGCCCGCATCGTGGGTTTTGCTTCCCGCCAACCGGATAGTCGCCTTGCGGCCGAGGTTGGCCGGCCATGCATGGGACTCAATGACATGCTGCGGCATCCGGACGTGGACGTTGTATGCATCTGCTCCCCCAGCGGCCTGCACGCGGACCAGGCCGTGCTGGCCATGCAGGCGGGCAAGCACGTGCTGGTGGAAAAACCCATGGCGCTCAACACGTCCCAGGCCCGGCGCATGATGGCGGCCTGCGAAGAGACCGGTCGCCACTTGGGCGTCGCCTTGCAGCGCCGGGCGGAGCCGCAGTTCCAGCGCGTGCACCAGGCGATTAAATCCGGTGCGCTGGGCGAACTGGTCTGCGGCCTGGTGACCATACCCTACAAGCGGTCCATGGAATATTACGACAGCGCGGCCTGGCGCGGCACCTGGTCCCTGGATGGCGGCGGCGCGCTCATGAACCAGGGCATTCACCTCCTGGATCTGCTGCTCTGGTGGATGGGCGACCCGGTGCAGATCAAAGCCCATGCCGCTACCCTGCGCCACGCCATCGAAGTGGAGGACACCCTTTGTGCCACGCTGACCTTTGCCAATGGCGCCCTGGCGACCGTCACGGCCACCACCGCCACCGAGCCGGGGTTCGCCCACAGGGTTGAAATCTACGGCACGCTGGGCGGTATCCAGATCGAGGGGGAAGAAGTGCTGCGCTGGCATACCGGGGCGGATGACAGCGGGCCGGTTTTGCAGGACAGGGTCGCCGGCGCCGGCGCCGGGGGCGACCCCCGCGGCATTCCGATTACCGGGCACATTGGACTTATCGAAAATTTTATGGCGACGATACGGGGCGCAGAAACGCTTCTGGTGGACGGCCGCCAGGGGTTGCGCAGCCTGGCCGGGGTGGAGGCGATCTACGCCGCCGCCGGTCTGGAGACAAAACCTGACACGAAGGAGCACGCATGAACTGCATCAACTGGAACGAACTTGAATGGGACGACGTCATGCCGGGCATGAAGCGCAAGGTCGTCCATGCCGACAGCTTCACCATGGTCCTGGTGGACCTGGCACCCAACCTGGACCTGTCTTTCCACAACCATCCCCATGAACAGGCGATATTGGTCATGGAGGGCGGCGTGGAATTTACCTTGGAGAACGAAACACGGTCCATCGGCCCCGGTGACGTGGTTCGTATTCCGCCCGGTGCCGAGCATGGCGGGAAAGTCCGTGACAAGCACACCCAACTTATCGATTTATTCACACCGCAGCGGGATGAGTTTCCGGCGTCCATCAAAAAAGGAGCTTAAAAACCTGTCAAAGCCTGCTAAAGCCTGCCCCATTCGTCTACGGTTTAAGGCGGTGTAAAATTTCCCCGGCGTTTTCCACGAACAAAATGCCTTTGTCTTCCCTGTTCCGGTAATCGTCCAGATGGACGGCATCCGGGTCCATGTAACCAAGGTTGATGGCCCGGCATTGCGCTTCGGAGATGGATGTCGCCAGGACGACATCGATGCGAGGTTTTTCTACCCCGTTTTCAAAGATGCCCAAACCCCTGACGTGGGTCGAATGCGCCAGCACGCCGCCGGGCATATCGCGGAACTGGTCCATGCGCTTGAGGAAGTAGTCGCGGGTATGATAGCCCACGCGGGCGATCTGTTCACCCCAGGTGTCGGATACGCGGTTGATATGCTTGCCATAAATGATGAGCGTGCCGCCGTCCGCGACGACGGGTTCCAGTTTGTACATGACTTTCCCGGCCACCCACAGCTCGTCATACATGGGCGACGCGGTGCCCAACACCGTCTGGAAAGGTTTATCCTTGTAAACAATGTGCAGTTGCGCGGACAGGTCCGCGGCAGCCGACCAGGATGCCTGCGTATCGCCCACAAAGAGCCCGGCCAGGGCGGTCTTGGACCGGACCACCATGGACACGCACAGGCGCGGCACGGACACCAGCCGGGCCGCACGGGTGAGGGCCGCCCGCACCGGGGTTTGTTTAATACCGATGGTGTCCCAGCAGGTCACCACGGCACCCAGCCAGTGGGAGAAGTGCAGGAAGTTGCCGCCGGCAATGCCCGGGAAGAGATACTTGTCGCCGCCCGAAAACCCGGCCACCTCGTGGGGGAACACCGGTCCCAGGATGAGAATGAGATCGTAATCGAAGATGTGACGGTTGACGGACACGTCCACACCCTGGTGAAAGAGCCCGCCCGAGATCTCGGCAATCTCGTCCGCTTCCAGGCGGCCGATGACCGTGAGCGTGTCGGGCAGGTCCCAGCGGTGATTCATGAGGCGCGCGCCGGGCAGGAGCGCTTCTTTTGACGCGGGCGTCAGGCCATAGAGCGCCAGGATGTCGTCGGAGGCCATGGGCTGGTGGGTGCCCAGGGCCACCATGAAGTCCAGCTGCGCGGCCAGTGGTGCCACGATCCGCGCCAGTCCCCGTATCATCAGGGGCAACGGGCAGGTGCGGGTGGCGTCCGGCGTGAGCACCAGGACACGCTTGCCCGCCACCGTTTCAGGGGGTAAGCCCCGGGCCAGGATGTCCAGCACCTCGTGTTCCGCAAGTTGCCTGTCAGCTGTACCATGCCCCACAATCATCGTTTCTTCTCCCTGTGTTGAACGTCCTCGGGCCGGGCCGGTTAGGCCATCCATTCGGTGTGATAGATGCCTTCCTTGTCCGTGCGCTGGTAAGTATGGGCCCCAAAGTAATCCCGCTGGGCCTGAAGTAAATTGGCCGGCAGGCGGGCCGCACGATAGGCGTCATAATAGGATAGGGAGGCGGACAAGGCCGGCACGGCCACGCCGGCAAGGGCCGCGGCGGCCACCACCTGGCGCAGGGCTTGCTGGCGTTCCCCGGCGGCTTTGCAAAAAAACGGGTCCATGAGCAGGTTGGGAATGTCGGGCGTGGCGGCAAAGGCATTGCGTACATCGTCCAGGAAGCGGGCCCGGATGATGCAGCCCGCCTTCCAGACCCGGGCCACCTGGCCCAGGTCCAGGCCGAATCCGTACGCCTGGTCCGCGGCCTGCAGCAGGGCGAACCCCTGGGCGTAGGAGCAGATCTTGGCGGCATACAGGGCGTCGCCCACCGCGTCGATGAAGGCCGCCCGATCGCCGTCCGGGGCCGCCGGATCCGGTCCGGGAAGAACCTTGGCCGCCGCCATGCGCTCGTTTTTCATGGAGGAGAGCACGCGGGCGTCCACGGCCGCCGACAGCGTCGGCGCGGGCACGCCCAGGTCCAGGGCGCACTGGGAGGTCCAGCGGCCGGTTCCCTTCTGGCCGGCCGTATCCAGGATCATGTCCACCAGCGGCCGGCCGGTCGCGTCGTCGGTTTTGCGGAAAATGTCGGCCGTGATGTCGATGAGGTAGGAGGATAATACGCCCTGCCGCCAGCCATCGAACACATCCGCCAGTTCGGCGGCGGACAGGCCCAAGGCCGTGCGCAGCAACGCGTAGCTCTCAGCGATGAGCTGCATGTCGCCGTACTCGATGCCGTTGTGCACCATCTTCACAAAATGCCCGGCGCCGCCCGCTCCCATGCGGGCCACACAGGGTTCACCGTCGGCTCGGGCCGCGATGGCGGTCAAGATGGCTTCCACCATGTGCCAGGCTTCGGGGGTGCCGCCGGGCATGATGCTGGGGCCGCGCAGGGCGCCTTCTTCTCCGCCGGAAATACCGACGCCCATATAGTGCAGGCCTTTTTCTTCCAGCAGGGCGGCGCGGCACAAGGTGTCGCTGAAGAGCGAATTTCCGCCATCCATGATCAAGTCGCCGGGTTCCAGGATGGCCGCCAATTCCTCGATGACCGCATCCACGGGGGGGCCGGCTTTGACCATGCAGATGATTTTGCGTGGCCGCGCCAGGGAGGCGGCAAGATCGCCCAGGTTATCCGCCGCGGTAATGCCGGCATTGCGCCCGGCCCGGTCCATGAATTCCCGGGTGGTCGCACCGGTGCGGTTGTAGACCGTGATGCCGAAGCCGTTACGGGCGATGTTCAGGGCCAGGTTCTGGCCCATGACCGCCAGGCCGATGAGTCCGATGTCGTTGTTGCGTGTCATTTTTTTCCGTCCATGGTTTGGTCGTGTTTGCAAATGCTGTTGTAGAATTGGGATTGGCGTTCCCGGGCCGACTGGTAGATGGCGTGTGCCTCGGGGCTGGGGGTGAACGCGGTTCCGGATATGGCGGCGTCGTGCAGTTCGAAGGCCGCATCGATAAGTGAGAGTGCCAGCAGGGCCACCCCCCGGGAGGAGGTCTCATCCGGGCCGCAGCGTTCCACCCTGCGGCCCAGCACATCCGCCAGCATTTGGGTCCAGGCCGGCGAAGCGGCCAGGGCCCCGCCGCCGGCGACAATGGGGACGTCGCCGGGGTCAGATCCAGGCAGCAGGGCCAGCAGGCGCTCGAAGATCAGGCCCAGCCGGAGGGACACGGATTCCATGCCGGCGCGCAGCATGTCCAGCGGTGTGGTGGCCAGGGTCATGCCATGCACCGTTGCCGTGGCGCGGCCCCGCCAGCCCGGACTGCGTTCCCCCGCGAAAAAGGGTAGAAACGTCAGGCCGTGGCCGTCCGGCGGCATGGCGGCGATGGCCTTCTCCGTCCTCGCAGGGTCGTCCAGCCGCAGGGACCCACGCATCCAGGCATGCACGTTGCCGCCTTCCGTCAGCGCGCCACCGGGCAACAGGCGGTCCCGGTCCACCCGATAACACCACAGGCCGTCCGGAATGCGGGGCAGCGGACCGCGGGTTATGACCCGCACGGCCCCGGTTGTGCCCAGGGTGACCACCACGGTATGCGGCACGCCGGGTTTGGCGCTGCCCATGTTGGCCGCCGCGCCGTCGCCGACGGCGGGGAACCAGGGGACATTCCCCAGCGCGGGCCAGCGCGCGGCGAACGCGGGCAACAGCCCGCTGCGGGATTGGGGCACGTCTATCAGGCGCGGTAACGTCGTTCGGTCCAGGGCGAGACGGGCGAGAAGCGCCTCGTCCCAGTCCAGGGTGTGCCGGTTCAGCAGACCGGTCCAGGAGGCCACACTGTAGGTCACCCCGACCCTATCGGATCGGCCGAAGAGGGTCTGCTCCAGGTATTCGCCCAAGGTGGCCCAGCGGGCGACTTTGGCGAACAGGGCCGCATCCGTTTCCTTCCATAACAGGAAGCGGGAGGGCAGATAGCTGGGGTGAAAGTAGCACCCCACGCGCTGGCGCACAGCCTCCTGGTCAAGCTCGGCGGCCAGCCGCTCGGCCTGGGCCCAGGAGGTGGTGTCGGCATAGGTGCTAAGCGGCGTGACGGGGCGGTCCGCAGGATCCAGGCCCAGCACGTTGGCCACGAAGGTGCAGCTGCCGACCCCCGCGATGTCCCCGGCGGCCGGGCCGAGCCGTTCCAGTACCGTGTCAACGCAGTGGAACAGGGATGCCAGCAGGGCGTCGGGATCGACCGTGGAACTGCCGTTGCGACCGGTCACCAAGTGGTGCGGGCGTCGGGCTTCCATCTCCTTCACGGCCCGGGCCGTACTGTCGTAAACCCCGCACCGCACCGCAGAGGATCCGAGATCCAGGGTCAGCACCAGCGGCGGGCGCCGGTCGGCAAGCGCAACGGTGCCCGGTGTCATCGGCCCTATCCTTCCCCGCCGCACAAGAGGCGCAGGTGTTTGCCCAGATGGTTGGTCAGCACCTGGTCATGCAGGTGGCGTTGTTGGAGCAGCAGTGTTTTGAGGCGGTCGCGGAAGCGGTAGGGGCTGCTGTCTCCGGCCTCCCTGGCCGTGAGTACGGAGCCGAAGGTGACGTGCAGAATCTGGCGGCCGTTGTCCTCGTCCAGGTACAGCCGTTCCAATGCCGCAGCATCGAGACCGCCGGGGGCCGGCGTGCCGTCCAGGCGGGCGCTGATGTGGTAGGTGGCGCGATCCGTCTCGAAGCGCCCCAGGGAGAAATCCGCGATCTCGCGGAAAAAATCCGCATCGGTCCGGCAGGCGGCGCGCAAGGCTTCCAGGTAGCTGGTGCCCGCGGTCTTGACGTGGAAGGCCTGCTGCGTGATCCGTCCCAATTGGGGATAGACGCCGAATTTGTCGCTGCCGCTGTGCAGGCTGATCTTGTAGGGGCCGTATTGTTCGGCGATGGCGGCGTGCAACACCAGATCGGCCTCGAAACGGGCCACATCGCCGCGAAAGTCCACGCCCTTTTCGAAATCTCCGATAAAGCGCGGGGCCAGGCTCACCGTGGGGACGTCGTGCCGCTTCAGTTCCAGCGCGATGAAGAGGTGCTCCAGAATGGTGGTGGGCTGGTCCGTCTCGTCCACGGAGATTTCCAGCTCGAATCCCCGTCCGGCCATGGCCTTGGCCGTGTGTTGCGCCATGGCGCAGATGTGGGCCAGCGCCCGGCCATATTTAACGGCGGCCCTTTTGAGGGCGGACGTCTCCAGCACGATTTGGTCCGCGCCCAGATCAAAGGATTTGTCCGCGTACAGGCCCAGGACATCCCCAGACCCCGGCACGTTGTCACGCAACATGGCCTGAAACTTTTCTTCCACCTGGGTGTTGCTGTAATCGTCGGCCTGCTGATCCACGTGGTCGGAAGGGTCGATGGTAAAAAATGTGAAGCCGGCCTTGGCCATCTGATCCACGTCGGCTGCGGTCTTGAGGTGGTCGGCGTCGGCACCCACAGGGCCCTGCCAACCGGCGCGAAAGGCGCCCCAGGTGGCATCGCTCATCACCTGGCGGGGGGTGCGCGCGGTGCGGGTCATCTCCCGGATGGACTGCTGGGCGAAGATGGGGGCCAGGGTCTTGCCGTACATGTGCATGGCCGCGACATGGCCGGGCGTGGCCAGGCCGATGCGATCCCCGAACCCGAAGGAGGGCGTCATCCCCAGGGGGGCCGGCACAAGGTTGGGCAGGGCGGCCTGCAGGGCCGGAACGTTGTCCGGCGTGCACGGGGCGGCCAGAACTTGTATTCCTTCCGTTTCCGACCGTTCCCCGGCGAAGCGGTCAACCCAGTCCGGCGGCGCGTCCTTGGGGGTGCAGACCAGGGCAATATCTTCCCCGAACCCTTGTTTCTCGGCCAGGATCAGGAGGCCGCCTTGGGCGGCCCGCAGGCTTGCGTCGACCGGGTTTAGGGAAAAACCTTCGGCAACGGACCGGGCCAGCGGCAGGCCTTGTGCGCGGCCCTTCGTTCCGTCGGATGCTTTCAAGAAATTATGGAGCAGATCGATTTTGGTCGTCATGGCGTTCCCTTAACCAACGTGAAGATTAAATGGACGTGACGGAAAAACCGCCGTCCACAGCCAGATTGGCGCCGGTAATGAAGCTGCCGGCTTTTTCCGAGGCCAGCAGCAGGGTGGCGCCCACCAGTTCTTCCGCTTCGCCGAAGCGGTCCATGGGCGTCTGCCGCATGATGGATGCGATGCGTCCCGGGTCCAGCACCTTGCGGTTCTGCTCGGCCGGGAAAAAGCCGGGGCACAGGGCATTGACCCGGATGGCGTGCGGGGCCCATTCCCGGGCCAGGTTCTGGGTCAGGTTCCAGATGCCGGCCTTGGTCACGGAATAGGTGAAGACCCGGCTCAAGGGCCGGATCGCGGACATGGAGGAGATGTTGATGATGCTGCCGCGCCGACCCTGTTCCATCCAGCGCCCGCCCGCCACCTGGCAGCCCAGATGGACGGATTTTAAGTTGACGCTGAGGATGCGGTCGAACTCCTCTTCCGCAATGTCCAGATAGGGCGTGGCGGAATTGATGCCCGCCCCGTTGATCCAGATGTCCACCCCGCCGAACCATTCTTCGGCCTGATCGGCCAGGGCGACCAGGGAGGCCTTGGTCGTGGCCTCGGTCGCGCAAAAGCGAACCTGTTCCGGCGGGGCTTCCCAGGCCGCACGGTGGGCTTCGGCTTTGGCCGCATCGCGGCCGGCCAGCACAACACGGCATCCCGCACGCCACAATCCGCGGGCCATGGCGCCGCAGAGCACGCCCGTGCCACCGACCACCACGGCGGTCTTGCCCGCCAGGCCAAAGAGATCGTCCAGGTAATCTTTGCGTGTGTCGCTCATATCAGTCTCTTTCGTTGAAGTAGGCCATACGCTTTCTTCGCGTTGTACAGCCCAAACCGTTTGGTGAAAGCCGATCGATCACGGAAAAGCAGCGCCACGCGCGATTGCGCCGCCATTCAAAGTGCATCTTAAAGCCGGTAGGCTTCCTTGGCCAGATTGTAGGCCAGATCCCGGGCCACCTGGGCGGCCTCGTCTTCGTCCAGGCGATGGGTGGCGACCAGTTCGGCCAGGTAGGCGCAGTCCACCCGGCGGGCCACGTCATGTCGGGCCGGGATGGATAAGAACGCCCGCGTGTCATCGTTGAACCCCACGGTGTTGTAAAACCCGGCCGTTTCGGTGGTCATGCGCCGGTAGCGCAGCATGCCCTCGGGGCTGTCATGGAACCACCAGGCCGGACCCAGGCGCAGGGTGGGATACACGCCCGCCAGGGGGGCCAGCTCGCGGCTGTAGACGCTTTCGTCCAGGGTGAACAGGATGATGGACAGATCCCGCTCGGTTCCGTATTTATCCAGCAGCGGCTTCAAATCATGCACGTAGTCCGTGCGCATGGGGATGTCCGCGCCTTTGTCCCGGCCGAAGCGGGTGAACAGATCCAGGCTGTGGTTGCGATAAGCCCCGGGATGGATCTGCATGACCAGCCCGTCCGCCAGGCTCATGCCGGCCATTTCGGTGAGCATCTGGGCCCGGAACTGCTCGGCGTCTTCAGGAGCGATGTCGCCGCGCAAGGCCAAGGCCAGCAGGCGCTCGCACTGGGCCGGACTCAGGTCCGCGGTGGCCGCGGTGGGATGCCCATGGTCGGTGGAGGTGGCGCCCATGGATTTGAAGAAGGCGCGCCGCGCGGCCAGGGCCCGCAGATAGCCCGGCCAGGTATCGGTGTTCTCTCCGGTCAATTCTCCCAAACGGGCCACACCGTCGGCAAAGCCTTCAAACTCGGGATCGACGACCGCGTCGGGGCGGAAAGCGGGGATGACACGACCGTTCCAGTCGCTGTTCCGGATGGCGGCATGCTGGGCGAGATCGTCCAGGGGCGCGTCCGTGGTGGATAGCGCCTCGATGCGGAAACGGTCGAACAGGGCCCGGATACGGAATTCCGGCGTGTCCAGTTTGGCCTGGATGGCGTCGTACACGGCGTCGGCATTGTCCGGTCCCGGGCGCTGGAAGATGCCGAAAACCTCGGCCAGCACGTGTTCGAACCACATGCGCGAGGGTGTCGCCCGGAACAGATAATAATGGTCTGCGAACAGCCGCCAGACGGCGCGCGGGTCGCTTTCCGTGGCACCCCCATCGGCACGCGGTACGCCCAGCTGTTGCAGGGGGATGCCCTGGCTGTGCAGCATGCGGAACACGTAATGGTCCGGGATAATGAACAACGCGGTCGGGTTGGGAAAGGCGATGTTTCCGGCATACCAGGCCGGGTCGGTATGGCCGTGGGGGCTCAGGATGGGCAGATCCGCCACCTCGCGGTACAAACGGCGGGCGATGCCCCGGGTGGTGGGGTCTACGGGGAAGAGCCTGTCCTCGTGCAGGGTGATGGTGGCGTTCATGGCGGTCTCCCTGTTCATATGGTGCCGTTTTGCAGCAGCACGCCTTTGACCTGTTTCAGGTGGCGCTGCATGGCCTTCTTGGCCTGATTCGGATCGCCGGCGGCGATGGCGTCGTAGATGATGCGGTGGTCCTGCACGGCCCGGAGCGCGTTTTTGGACAAGCGCACCCGGGCGCTGATGGCCTTGAAAATGGGGCGACGCATGCCTTCCCAGAGCTGCTCCACCATGGACTGCAACACCGTGTTGCGGGATACGGCGGCGATGCGGCTGTGGAACAGGAAATCCCCATCCTTTTCGCTGGCCACGCGCTGGGCGCCCGCATTGATGTCCGCCGCCATGATGGCGATGGCCTCCTCCAGCCCCTGCAGTTCGGCCGGACCAATGTTGGTGGCCGCGATGGCGGCCATCTCGCCCTCCAGCACGATGCGGGCGTCGGTGATGTCAAAGGGGCTGGGGCCGGGGTCCTTGTCGTTGGGAACGATGGCCACGGGTGCGGGCGTGTTGCCCTTGACGTAAACGCCGGCCCCCGTGCGGACTTCGACCAGGCCTTGGAGTTCCAGGGCCACCAGGGCCTCGCGCACCGTAGGGCGGCTGACACCCAAGCTCTGCGCCATGTCCCGCTCCGCAGGCAGACGCTCGCCCACGCGCCAATGTTCGGCGCGGATGAGCTGAACGATCTGCTCCGCGACCTGTTGATAGAGGCGTGTGGTGACAATGGGTTGTAGGGTCATGATCGTTTTCTCCAATATTTCGATCATTGGGTTATCAGATAGGCTGTAAGGTGTCAAGGTGGCCTTACCAATTTATGGATTTGCACCCCGATGGGGCACGGGACCGGTTTGCGCCGCGGCGGCACCATTGGTTCGGCGGCAACTTTCATGGACGTGCCTGGGGAAACGGAACCCTGTCACCAATCAAGGGCATCCGCAGGACGGTAACCGACTGAAACATGATTTTTTACGAGTCCATCAACAAAGTGCCATCCAAATCGGGAAATACGGGAAAATTTTTTGGCGCGCATGGTTGCCCGCGTGCGCGGTTTGGGTTACAAGCATATTGTCACCTCTCTTTCAGGAAAGACCGCAGCCTCTGGGAATCCGTCGGAACCGCCATTTGCCACATCATCGTTCGCAAGGGATGGAAATTTTGGCAGCATATGACGCTCCATCTCGATTGCGAGGCTTGTTTTCTTTTATAAAGGGGAACACGAAATAAAAGGAGGACTACCCATGAAAAAGCTTTTTGTTGTGTTGCTGGCGCTGGTCATCGTACCCGCGGCGTTCGCGGCGGACCCGGATCTCGCCAAGAAAGCCATGGCCGAGGGGCAGGTGTCGTTCTACGCCAATATGACGGCGATTCAGCCGATCATGGATGTGTTCAATGCCGAAACCGGCCTCGAGGGCAAGTATACCCGTATTTCCACCTCTAAATTTCTTCCCACAGTGCAGACGGAGTTCCAGGCGGGCAAGCTCATGGCGGACGTGTTACAGGCGCCCTTGCCGGTGATGGAAATGCTCAAGGCCCAGGGTGTCCTGGCGCCGTACACCTCCCCGGCGGCCGCGGGCTACCCCGACTGGACCCGCAAGGACGACCAGATCCAAGCCTTCGGCATCGAGTATGTGGGCCTGATCTACAACAAGGAACTGGTCAAGCCGGCCGACGTCCCCAAGCGCTATCAGGACCTGGCCGATCCCAAGTGGAAGGACAAAATCGTCATGGCCAACCCGGCAGCCCATGCCACCACCATTGCCTGGCTGGTCGGACTGAAGGAGAATGTCTTCACCTCCGAGGCGGAATGGATGAAATTTCTAGAGGGGCTGGCCGCCAACCGGCCCATGCTGGTTACATCGTTTGGCCCCACTCCGGCGCCTGTTGAGAGCGGTGAAAAGTCCATTGCCATCTCCATGCCCAAATACATCATCACCAAGGCCCCGGCGCCCCTCGATTGGGCCCGGGTCGAGCAACCCCTGCTGGGAACGCCACGCGGCATTGCCATATCTTCCAGTGCCCAAAACCCCAACGCCGCCAAGCTGTTCATGGACTTCTGGCTCTCCAAGAAGGCCATGGGGATGCTGGCCGCGGATGTGGGTGAATACGTCCTGGCACCGGGTGTGTTCCCGCCCATCGACGGCATGGACAAGGCCAAAGTCATTCCGTTGCGCACCATGTCGGACGAAGAAATCAGTCAATGGGGCGCCACGTTCAAGAAAATCTTTGAACTGCCCTGACGTTATTAAACCGGTGGCTAAATAGACAAAATGCCTGTAATCCCGACAGATCCCGGATCAAGTCCGGAGGGATCTGGTTGTACCTCCCTTCATATCTGGGAGATTCCGGCCTTCGCCGGAATGACAACCTTGGGTATTAAATCGCCGGATTAATTTTAAAAAAAACCCAAGCCGGCCTGGTGGCCGACGGCCACCGGGTTGGCCAATAAATACGGACAAGCGCTTCGAGTGCCTGGCCGGCGTTACCCCATAAGAAAAGCCTATGGAAATTCAAATCAGAAACGTCAGCAAGTATTACTACTCCGGCGGCAAGACCATCAAGGCGCTGGACAACGTGGACTTGACCATCCCGGCCAACCAGATATTCACCCTTCTTGGCCCGAGCGGATGCGGCAAAACCACGCTCCTGCGCTGCATCGTCGGCCTGGAGTCCCCGGACAGCGGAGAAATCGAAATCGGCGGTGAGATCGTCTGGTCCAGCGCGAAGAACATCTTCGTTCCCACCGAGAACCGGGGCCTCGGCATGGTGTTTCAGACTTACGCCATCTGGCCGCACATGAACGTCTTCAACAACGTGGCGTATCCGCTCCAGACCCGCAAAATGCCCAAGGACGTTATCCGCCGCAAGGTGGAAAAGACGCTGCGTTTCGTGCAGCTGGAGGGGTTCGAGAAGCGACCGGCGACCAAGCTTTCCGGCGGGCAGCAACAGCGCGTGGCCCTGGCCCGGGCGCTGGTTGCCGAGCCCAAGGTCATCCTTTTCGACGAGCCGCTCTCCAACCTGGACGCCAAACTCAGGGAAGAAACCCGCGAGGAGCTGCGGGCCTTCCTGACCGACCTTCAGATCACCGCGGTCTATGTGACCCATGACCGGATCGAGGCCCTGGCCCTATCCACCATCGTGGCCGTGATGAACAAGGGCCGGATCATCGAGGCGGGCGCGCCCCGGGACATGTATTTCAACGCATCCCATCGCTTTGTGGCGGACTTCATCGGCCGCACCAACCTGATCGAGGCCACGGTGACGCACCAGGACGGGCCCGTCACCACGGTGGACTGTGCCATCGGCAGTGTCACCTGCCGCAAGCAGACCGGGATGCAGACGGACGACAAGGTGACCCTCTGCCTGCGTCCCGAATTCATCCGTCTGAAACGCGGCGACGCCACCCAGACCCAGAACGTCTTCAACGGGCAGATCCAGTCACTGGTTTTTATCGGCGAGGCCTTCGAAGGCGAGATCACCATCAATGACGCGCAACTCTTCATCAAGATCGAGCCGGACTCTGATATCAAGGTGGGGGATAGCGTCAATTTCACCGTTGACCCGGAAAATTGCCTGCTGGTCACCCGGTAGAAAAGGAAAAAGACATTGGCCAACAAACCGATCGGTATTGACGCCGACCCTGATCGCCATTGTCGGCTTTCTGACCGTGTGCCCGGTCGTCATGCTGATCTTAGGGAGTTTTTCCACGGGCCTGGGGGCCTTTGGCGAATTCACCCTGGACAAATACGTCCAGGCCTACACCGATCCTGAATTAACCGGTATCATTGTCAACACGATCATCTTCGTGCTCGGGTCTTCGATGGTGGCCACGGCCCTGGCGCTTCTTCTGGCCTATCTGAACACACGCACGGACATTCCCTTCAAGTTCTTGTTCCGGATCATTTCCATCATCCCGATGATGATCCCGCACATCCTCTTCTCGGTCAGCTGGGTGCTCCTGCTGAACCCGTCCAACGGCCTGATCAACCTGTTCCTGCGCCAGATCCCCGGCTTGGAGGGCATGGCGATCAATATCTATTCCCTGCCGGGAATGATCCTGGTGGAGGGGCTTTTGGACCTGCCCATCGCTTATCTCATTCTGGCCCCGGCCCTGGCCTCCTTTGATATTGCCCTGGAGGAGTCTTCCAAGGTCTGCGGCAGTAACACCCTGCGCACCTTGTTTCGGGTGACCCTGCCGGTGCTGAGGCCGGCGATTCTGGCCGCCTTCATCCTGTCGCTGGTTCGCAGCCTGGCCTCCTTTGCCGTGCCTTCCGTTATTGGCATGCCCGCGCGCATCTATGTCTTCGCTACGCACATCTACCAGTCCGTCGCCACCGGATTCGCCGCGGATTTCGGCAAGGCGGCGGCCATCGGCATGAGCGTTCTGGCGACGTCGATCACGCTGATCTACGTCTACCGCTATCTGACCTCGGAGGGCGAGAAGTACGTCACCATCTCCAGTCGTGGATACCGGCCCAGCGTCATCGAACTCAAGGGGGCCAAGGTTCCCCTGTTCGGGGTCGTCGGCCTCTTGTCCATGATCCTGATCGTTTTGCCGGTACTGGTGCTTTTCTACACCTCGCTGGTCCCCTATTCCATGATCCCCAGCGCCAAGGCTTTTTCCATGATGAGCTGGAAGCACTGGATCGAGGTGATCAACGACCCTATCTCGCTCTTGTCTTTGAAGAACAGTGTCTTCTTAGGCGTTGTGGGCGCAACCCTCGGGGTGACCCTGTCCATCTTTGTGGCCTATGTGATCGTCAAGATACGCTCGCATGCCTCCGGCATTCTGGAAACGCTCTCCTTCCTTTCGTTTTCCTTTCCGGGCATCGTCATCGGTGTGGGCTTCATGTGGTTTTTTGTGCGCACCCCCTTGTACGCCACCATCTGGTCGCTGCTCATCGGCTATATCGCCACCTATTTACCCTACGGCGTGCGGCCCCTGGCGAGCGCTTTCGTCCAGGTCCACAGCCATCTGGAAGAATCGTCGCAGGTCTGCGGGGCCGGCGCATTCACGACCATGCGCCGTATCGTCATCCCGCTGCTGATTCCCGGCATCGTCTCCGGCTGGATCCTCATGGCCACCATGTTCGTTCGGGAATTGACCCTCTCGGTGGTGCTCTCGCGGCCGGGGACGGAAGTGCTGGCAGTCCAGATCTTCCGCTTTTCCGAAGACGGCCTGTGGGGCCAGTTGTCGGCGCTGGGCATCATGATGATCTTCATTTCCACGGCCCTGGTCCTCATGGCGACTTTTGTCGGCATGAAGTTCAAGCCGGTGGAAGAGGGCGGTTAGGCGGAAGCATTCCGCGTTTCGGATTTGACCGGGAGAGTTCACAATCTGTAGAATGGAAACGCAAACTGTTTTTTTGAGATAGAGATGTTGCGGGGCGCAAAGTTTTGCAATCTGTATTTTGGGAGGGGTGTAATCGGTACAGATAGACCTAATACATCACCACGCGACCGATTTATCAGATATATTCATTTCCTGTTGTGTAATCACTACCAACCCAGAGAACCGAACAACCACAAGATGTGGGGGTGCACGGAATCAGCCTTATTTTCCAAAGACTGGCACGCTAATCGCAGATTTTCTCAGCCACGATTTTCGTGTGAGTATCTCAATATCACCAATGTGACCCTATGAAAATAATTCACGCTTCGCTTTACGCTTTAATGATTTTAATTCAGGCACTATGGGGGTGTGCAAAATCTTCCGATATTAATAGTGTTAAGTTTAGAGGTTTAAGGCCAAACCGTCTGGCTATAGTTGTTGGAAACAATGATTATCATTATTTCAGAAAATTACACAATCCTGCTAATGACGCTGAAGATATGGCGAGGGCATTAACGAGTTGCAATTTTGAAGTAAACAAATTCATTGATGCCGATATGCAACAAATGGAAAATTTGATCGATGCTTTTCAAACGAATAGGGAGTTAGATGCCGCTCTCTTTTTTTATGCTGGCCACGCAATTCAAGTGAATGGACAAAACTTCCTTATCCCGATAGACGCAAAAATAAGTACCAAAAAAGATGCGATAGAAACATTAATGAATGTGTCATCTGTTTTATCTGCAATGAGCAGATTAGATAGCAAAACTAAAATAATTATTTTAGACGCATGTAGAGATAATCCGTTTAGTGGTATGGAAACAAGTCATACGGGTCTCTCACAAGTAACCGCCTCGGGAATGCTTCAATCGGATGTAAATCCTGACCTCAGGGGTATTGCGACGGTTGGGCTTACAAAAATGAAAGCCCCGGATAAAACAATATTGGTATATGCTACTTCTCCCGGTGCTTCCGCAGCCGATGGCTTAGATCGAAATGGCCTTTACACCTCTCAATTACTAAAATACATGCTTACACCAGACTTACCGATCGAGACGATATTAAAGAAGGTTCGTATAGGAGTGATAAAGGATTCTGGTGGGAAGCAAGTTCCATGGGAATCCTCATCGCTTACAGATGATTTCTTTTTTGTTGGCAGCACCAGTTACAAATTAGCAATTCTGCCTTGGGATATAGGGTATGAAAAGAAAACAAAAAATTTTGTAAGTAAAATCGCAGACTATATTGAAAAATCAAACGATTTTGAAATAATTGCCAGTTATTATGATATAATTCGAAATGATCAAAACCACTGTGAATGAGATCTAGTGGTCCTGTGAATCTTTTTCCCTAATTGACATCTTATGTGCCTTGTCTTGATATTCTTGAGGGTGGTTTGAATGGTCATGTGAGGAGCATCTCCCAGGAAACTCTTAAGTAAAAGGGCATTCCAGCTGGGTCAACTTGGAGATGGAAATTTGCTTTGCAGCTCTGATCCCACTTGTGAGCAGATTCAGTCCCCTTTGATGGGCTGCATCAGTGGCCAGACAACTGCCTGCTGAATCCAGATGCTTTACTGAACACCACTGTTGGTCTGCAACCACTAATTGTCAATCTGGTGTTGCCACTTGCCATGTCAGTTCCCGCAGGGTCGATCCGCAGGACGTGGCTGCCGATTCGAACGCCGGACAACATTGATGAAAACCAGAAAATTCTTCACGCGTCGGTGTTGAACTTCGTTGGCTCGGGTGACGCCGCACTCCTGAGTCGTACCAAGGGCGAGAACCGAATGATTGGCGAATCGCTGTTGGCTCTCGACCCGACGGAACTCAAAACCGGGATGATCACGAATCTTCCGTTGCACGGAGAACCAGTCGAGATGTCAACGGGTCCCGACGAGGTCTACGAAACGGTCGTCGCCGTGCGGCAATCTTACGACGGCAATCGCACGATTTCGAATCTCCATGACCGGTTCATGGCTCCCCACGCCGCCGCATACGATGCCCTCGACCAACTGGTTCTGTCCAATGATCGAATCGCTGCCGACTCGGGAGGCATATCCGCCATTCGCAACTGGATTGCACGGGGCGGATACGCCTGGATCATGCTCGACCTCGTCGATCTCGAAACGGTCGAGTCGTTGCTGGGCAATGCCACGCCGTACGAAGTCGTCGATCGGGTTGAGCTGACAGAATTCACGATCCGGGGTCCTGGAAAGGAGTCGTCCTCCACGGGCATCACCGAAACATGGACGGCCGAGGAACCCGTCGAATTCTTGCGGGTCGTGATCGATTCGGCTGAAGTGCACAGTTCTATCGACGGTTGGCCGGCTTCGTTTTCGATTCCGTTTGGAAACGGAAAAGTGTTTTTTACGACGCTGGCGGCACGCGGTTGGCGTTATCAGCCCAATCAATTTTCCGATCCGTTGGATGGGGATCAGCCGATGGAGGGTCCGACGCGAGCCCTGAAAAACTTCGCCGGCCAATTCAATCAGCGAGTCGAATCAAAGACCGAATTCGGTGATGGCGTGAAGCCCATCTTGTTGGAACAACTCGGTTACCGCATCCCGTCGCGAAGTGTCGCGGCATTGCTTCTGGGGTTGAGTTGCGCCGTGATCGCGATTTCCGGGTTCTGGCTTCGCGTGGAGGGAGCAACTGGATCGTTTCGCCTGGGTCATTCCCGTCAGCACCATCATTCCGGCCATGGCACTGATCGGGATTGGCGTCAACAACACGTCGCGGATCCCGGCGACCTCGTCTCTCATCCGGCTGGCCAATGTTGGAGGCGAAACCAACGAGATTCATACCGACACGATTGCGGCTTTTTACAGCCCCGATACCGTCGAACTTCCGCTGAATGTTGGACTGTCGGGGGTGGCGACTCCCGACCTGCAAGACTTGACAGGTGTCGCCAAACGAGCCGTCTGGGATGACGATGGCCACGGACGATGGGAGCAGGTTACCGTTGCGTCCGGAAGTGTTCGGTTGGTGCATGCGACGGAGAGTCGAGTTCTCGATCTTCCGCTGCGGGCCCAGGCTACCTTCGGACCCAATGGTCTGGAAGGCAGGCTCGTGGGCGTCGAGCAGTTGGGCGTGCCGGAAGATGCGATCATCGCGTCGCCAGCGGCTCCCCGCTCCGACGTGAGAATCCAACCGTCAGGAACCTTTCGAGCCGGACCCAACGATCTACTTTCCAATGGGGAATTCATCACCGACACGATGCTTTCGACCGGTCAACAGCAGCATCAGGCGATCTACCGCGAAGTGTTGGCGAGACGGCCGATTCGGAATATCCGCCGCGAACGACCCTGTTTGTCTGGGGCAAATGGAATCACCCGGGCTTGATGGTTCCCGATCTTTTTCAGCCAACCGAAGAAACGTTGTTTGCGATTCCTGTTGAAATCGGGCGAACCGCTCCCGGTCAAGCCATTCGTGGTACCGGCGACGTTCGTGCGTGTATCCAATGCCGCGAAACAGTCGGGACGATCGCTTGTTTTTGACCCAGCCACCGGTAACTGGCTGGAGAATATGAAGTCCGAGTCTCAAATCGTTCCTTCAATTCACGATCCCCGCGAAGTTAGGCCGTGTCGCATCAAAACCGCGACCATCACACTGAAGATTCATGCGCCCTCGCGAACGTTCGAAATGATCGGGATCAGGAATGGCGAGCCAGAGGTGATCGAAACGCGAAAGAAGTCCCAGCGGAGTTTATCACGTTTATCATTGACGATCCGGAGTCTGCTGGAGCTCAACGAAAATGGGGCATTTGCAATTCGGCATCAACGTTTCCAAAACGGATGCCCAAATTGGGTTGGAGAAAGAGCAATTGGATGCAGCTCGTACGTCGGCCCGCAAGGGCAATTCCCAACCACCGGGCCCACGTCGCGAATTGCGAGAAGTTTCATCCTGGCAGATCGATTACCTGCGCCTTCAAGCTTCCGGCGAAACGAATAGACCTATTCGACGAAGGAAATGATGTGGCGGACTCCCCAGTTGTCCAAACGACGGGCCTGACGAAACGATACGGCGAATTCACGGCCCTCGATGGATTGTCCATCTCGGTTGAGGCGGTCAGATTCTTGGATTCATCGGTCCCAACGGAGCCGGCAAGACGACCACCATTCGAATTCTCGTCGGACTGTTGCGGCCGACCGACGGCTCGGCGATCGATTGCCGGTTGCGATTGCGTCCGCGAGTCCCGCAAAGATCAAACGACTGGTCGGCTACATGCCGGACGTCTTTGGGTCGTACGACAACATGCGAGTTACCGAGTATCTCGACTTTTTCGGCGCCGCCTACGGGCTGGCGCGACGCGTTCGAGTCAAACGAATTGAAGAAGTCCTGGAAACGACCGGGGCGACTTACATGAAAGACCTGTATGTCGAAAGTCTCAGCCACGGCATGAAGCAGCGAATCGGCATCGCCCGGACGCTGCTGCACGATCCGCAGGTCCTGATCCTCGACGAGCCGGCCAATGGTCTCGATCCACAGGCCCGGATCGACATGCGTGAACTGCTGCTGCAACTGGCCGAGATGGGCAAAACGTTGATCGTGACCAGCCACATCCTGCCCGAGCTGGCCCGGATCTGCGACACGGTCGCGATCATCACGCACGGCAAGCTGCGGGCGTTTGGCACGCAGGCCGAGATCATGCGACAGGTCAGTCAACGTCGGACGTTCGAAGTGCAGCTGGTCGAAAGCAGTCAACTGTCGGTGGCCGGGCAAATCGGTTACATCGTTTTGCGGGACCGAGGCGGAAGTGTCGCTGTCCGAAACCGAAGCGATGGTCCGCTTCGACGCCGACTCTGCCCGACCGCGAACTGGCCGAACTGCTGGCGAGCCTGGTCGACAAGGGTGTATTCGATCGCCAATTTCGCGAGATTCCCACCGATTTGGAAGACGCTTTCCTGTCGGTGACCTCGCAGAGCAAGTCAGGCGTCGCCCGACGTGTCTCCCGGCCGCTGCGGTCGGTTCACAGGAGCCCGCGTGAACAACCCTGTGATTCAACGCGAATTCTTCGGCATCTTGCGAACCCGCAAGGCGCTGTCGATGTTGATCGTGATGAGTTTCGCGTTTTCGCTGATCGTCCTGTTGCGCTGGCCAACCGATGGACGGGTCGATTTGTCGGGCATGCGATCGCAGCAGGTGTTTCGCGTGTTCGCGTACACGCTGCTGGCCGGAGTTTTGTTCGTCATTCCGGCGTTCCCCGCCGTCTCGTTTATCCAGGAAAAGAACAAGGGAACGCTGGCGCTGTTGTTGAACTCGCCATTGACCGGCGGATCCATTTTTGCTGGCAAGTTGATCGCCAGCCTGATGTTCGCCTCGTTGTTGCTGCTGACCAGCCTGCCTGGAGCTGCGGCCTGTTACGCGATGGGCGGCATCGACCTGCAATCGCAACTTGGGCTGCTGTATCTCGTGCTGTTGACCTGCGTCGTCCAGTACACGACGCTGGCGCTGTTGATCAGCACGTTTGTGCAATCGACCGACGCGGCGATTCGCATCACTTACGCAGCCGTTTTTTCGCTGGGTATTCTCGCGACCGGGCCCTATTTCTGCTGCAGGGCAAAACGGGGATTTTGGCCCAGGTGGCTGGTGGATGCGGGCCGCTTCACCATTGACGATCATCATGGATCTTGTCGGCCACGGCGGAGTCGGCAACCTGGTGTTGTCCCCGGGCGATTCGACGCTGGCCGAATACCTGATCCTTTCAGTAGTCAGCTCACTGTTCTTTGTCGTGATGACGATCTCGCGGCTGAATCACAAATTGTTCGATCGAGCACGATCCAAGGGGACGGTGACCGATCGAAGCCGGAACGGCTTGGCGATCGGCTTTCGCCGGTTGTTTTACCTGGTCGATCCGCAACGACGAAAGGCAGGAATTCCGTTTTATGCCAATCCGGTCATGGTCAAGGAATTTCGCACGCGCAAATTCGGACGCATCCAGTGGCTGTTGCGGCTGGTCGCGGCCTGTGCCGTCCTGTCGCTGCTGCTGACGTTCGCGGCAGTCCGGGGTCGTCGACTGGGGAGTGGAATCGATCGGCGGCTTTATGGTGTTGCTGCAGATCACCGCTGGTTGTTCTGATCACACCGAGCCTCGCCGCGGGGCTGATCAGCTCCGAGCGTGAAAGCGGCGGTTGGGAATTGCTGCGGATGACGCCGATGTCGCCGCTGAAGATTTTGCGCGGCAAGCTGTTAAGCGTGATCTGGACGGTGGCCTTGATTCTGCTTGCGACGATTCCCGGCTATGTCGTCATGATCTACATCAAACCGGCGATGTGGCTGCAAGTTTATCTGGTCATGATTTGTCTGCTGCTGGTCACGGTCTACACGATTTGCGTGTCGGCGGCGGTGGGCAGTTTTTTTCAACGGACCGCCTCGGCGACGACGACTTGTTACATCGTACTGATCATTCTGTTCCTGGGACCGCTGCTGATCTGGATGGGTCGCGATGCACCGTTTTCGCACGACACGGTGGAAGCCGCGTTGTCGATCAACCCGACCGGAGCGGCACTGAGTATCATCGAAGCTCCGGGATTCGAGAACTACGAACTTGTGCCCGGATCCTGGTGGGTGAGCTGGGACGATCTCGTTGCTTGGCCTTGATCGTTTTGGTGTGCCAGGTCTGGCGGATCAGCCGCCCAACCTGAAGACGAGGATTGGACGAAATGCCATGTTGATGACTGGTGCGACGAATATGATGATCCGCAGCGATGGGTCGAGGGGCCAAACGGAAGGGCCCGAGGTTAACGCCTACGGTCACGTCGTAGGAATCGGGACGGGTGGAGCGCTACTGTGCTGGTCGTCGCATTGCTGTTGTGTCGCTCGATCCGAGGGTGACGATCGCATCGACGATGTGATGTACCAAGATCCGGCTTTTCCGGCCAGCAACGACGCGGGCCGAATTTTCCGAGGGTTGAAACCGCTGTGGCTCGAAGCGCTCGATCGCCCTGAATCAGAATTGCAACGAATGGCGGCCGACACGATTGCGCTTGCCCACCGATCCGGCATGAGCGGTCTGACCGATACGGCGGACAAGTTGATCGAGTTGTTCAACGGGCAAACCTGGAACCGACCGTTCGATACGCGGTCGCGCAGGGCGATCGTCACACTCGATGCCAGCCACGCAGACGAGGTGTTCGCCGGGCGATGGAGACCGGCAGCCTGGAAATCGCGATGATCGTCGAACCTGCGCTGGCGCGCTGGAGTGACGCCCCGCTCGGGAAATCTGGCGAAAGCGACTCAATGATCCTGCAACGGAACGGGCCCGGTTGCTGCTGGCCATCCACTGCCTGGGAACGGTCAAAGACGCCGGCGTCCTCGACTGCCATCTGGCTTTGGTGACCGATGTGAACACCCGGCTGCCAACGGACTTGCGGCGGCGCGTGCTGCGGCAAAGATCCATGATGACACGTTGATCGACACCGCAGTTCAGTTCGCGGCCGCGAAGATGAACAACCAAACGGCCAATTGGCTCGCGACGACGCTGCTGGGGTCACAAACCAGCGACGCGGCCGTGAAAATCTTGAAGTCCCTGGTGATCCATGACTCACCGGTGGTTGCTGGACTGGCCCTCCGACGACTGTTCGACATTGATCCAGCCATGTGTACGCAATGGCCGAGAACTCGCATCGCCAGCAATGACGTCAACATTCGACGGGTTGGATGTGAGGCACTGGTGCATCGGGCTGATTTGCGGCCGTTCGATGCTGGGACCTGTCTTAAACGATCCAAATCCCGGGTTGCGGCGTTTCGTTTCGCATTCGTTGATTCAGCTTGCTCAGCGCAGACGTCTGCGGAACGATGCCATTGAGACGGCGACAAAGATCATCGGTGGCGATGACTGGCGCGGTCTCGAACAGTCGATCATCGTACTGGGAACGCTTGATCACGAACCGGCGGCAGCACGATTGTTTGAATTGCTGGACTACCAACGCCCGGAAGTCGCAATCGCCGCAGGGTGGAGCCTTCGAAAACTTGCCGTCGCCGAGACGTTGCCCGAGATGTTCGCCCAGGCTGAACGACGATCGAAGATGTTTCGGGACAGTTTGGACGACGTGCGTCGGAAGGCGGTCCTCGATGCACAACTGAGCCAGTTGTTCCAGGCGTTTGGCGAAATGGGCTTCCCGGAACCGGAATCGCTGATGCGGACGTATATCCCGAAGAAAGCGGATGGACTGGTCGCGGTGCGCCCTGCGGCGATCTGGGCGATCGGAAAACTGCATGAGGGGAAACTTGACGAACCCTTGGCGAAGCTCCTGGCCCGGCGATTGTCGGATGTTTCGCCTTCCAATCCGGAACTCTTTACGGTTCGGAGGATGAGCGCGATCGCCATCGGGAAGGATGAATGCCGAGTCCCAGGTCGGCGTGCTTCGAGAATTCGTCGTCGAGGCACCAGAGTCTCCGGCCAAGCCTGTGCCTGGTCACTGAAACGGATCACGGGCGAAGAACACGAGTTTTCCCTCGAGCGATCCGTCGAGTCGACTGAGTGGTTTCTGCGGCCCCGCTAAAACCCTGCATTTTCGAAACAGATCATCGTTTTTGACTGTTTTGCGGTCTGCGCTTCGCCCCTTTCTGTAGGCTCCGGCACTGAGAACATGTCGCCGAAACGGTCAAATTGCGTTTGGCGTACGGGTGTAGTGAACCCAATCGGATACTTCAACGCTCTTTCCGAACGCGGCTGACCGACATCGGTGTACATTTCTCGTTTCCAACTATAATCGGTAGTTCATCCGCGAACCGCTGGCCCTATCCCTACCAATGTATCAGATGCGAATATTTCAACGCAACGTGATTTACGTCATTGCAATCGTGTTATTGCTGAGCCCGACCGAATTATGGTCTGCCCAACCTGGTGGACGGGGTCCATCGCCTGTTGATGTTTCCCGCGTTCAGATGACCCGACAATCGGCCAGCAAATCGTTTGTTGGTTCGCTGGTGCCGCTTGAAACGCTCGCCACTGGGTAGCGCGATTGATGGGCGAGTCATGAAGATGTTTGTCGAGGAAGGGGATGCCGTGACGGTCGACGAGTCCCAAATCGTCGACGGTGAACCGCTGGGGCAACCGCTGGTTCAGCTGCGTACCGTTTCCCTGGATATTGAAATCGAAGCCGCTCAAATCGAACTTCAGCTGCGTCAACAGGCGGAAAAGGAACTTCAGGCGTCCCTGCCGACGGAGATTGCCGGGGCCGAATCGGCCGTCGAAGAAATCAAGGCCCGTCTGGAATTCTCCCAGGAAAACAGTGAACGACTCAAGAAGCTGTACGAATCCGGTGGAGGCGTATCGCAGCAGGAAGTCGACGAAGCCATTTCGACGTTTCTGTCGCAAAAGCAAGCTCAAAGTAGGCGTCGAAACACAGCTCAATAAGCTGATCGCAACACGCGATTCGCGTTTGCAGCAAGCACGTTTCAAAGTCGAAGCCCAGGATGCCGAGATTCGACGACTCAAGGAACTCAGAAGTAACTATACGATTCGTGCACCGTTTCCCGGTTACGTGACGTCGAAGCAAACCGAACTGGGCCAGTGGGTTGCCAAGGGGGAGACCGTCCTCGAAGTCATCCAGGTCGACCCGATCGAATTGGTCGTTCCGGTTCCCCAGGAATTTATCCAGCCGTTGCAGGATTCGATGGAAAATTGTCGTGCCGAGAATAAGCCATTCAAGGTTCAGATCATGGTCGATTCACTGCCCCAGCTTCTGGAAGGCGAGATCGCAAACGTCGTCCCGCAGGCCGATCTTCGGTCGCGTTCGTTTCCCGTCAAAATCCGAATCAACAATCCGAAGACGACGACCGGTCATTTGCTCAAAGCCGGGATGATCGCGCGAGCTTTCATGTTTCTCGGCAATCGACGAAGATATTTTTCTGGTCCACAAGGACGCGTTGGTGCTGGATATCGCAAGCACCAGCCTGTACGTTGTTTCGACCGAAGAGGATAGAGACCAGAATCGCATGAAAACCGTGGCCAAACGGGTGCAGGTTCAGGTGGGCGCCTCCATCGAAGATTGGATCCAGGTCATTGGCCTGGATGATCAACTTCTCAAGGCGATCAGGTTGTCGTTCGAGGGAACGAACGTCTCATGGCAGGTCAGGAAATCGCCGTCGCCCGGGAACTTTCCGAACCGCTTCCCGACGTCTTACCGATTCCCAAACCATCCACGAAAAATTAAACATGCACCCGATTGCTGCCCTCATCGCGAATCCCGTCAAGGTTGCCGTTGGCGTGTTGCTACTGGCAATGTTTGGCATCCTGGCCATGATTGGAATGCCCGTTCAGCTATCGCCAGACGTCGAACAGCCGAAAATCAGTATCAGCACGACGTGGCCGGGTGCCAGCCCTCACGAAATTGAAAAAGAGATCGTGAAGGAACAGGAGGAACAGCTCAAGAGCGTTCAAGGCGTCACGAAGATGACCAGTTCCAGTGCCGAATCGGTCGGCACGATCACCCTTGAGTTCGCGGTTGGAACTGACTTGCAGGAAGCCCTGTTGAAGGTCAATAGCCAGTTGCAGCAAGTCCCGTCCTATCCGACCGATTCCGACGAACCGGTCATTCGAACGACCGACGAGGGAGCCAATGCGATCGCCTGGATGATGCTCAGTCCGCATCCCGCCCTCACGGACGTGATTCGGCAGTTTGGCGAGGAGCATCCCGAAATCAAGGATCGCGTCGATTGGGTCCTGCGGGCGCCAAATGAAGGCTTGCGGTTGAAACGAGTCGAGCTCCTGGCGAACGAATTTCCGGCTGCCAAGGCTCTGATTCCCGAAAAAATGGACGTCACCAAGTACCTGAAATTCACCGAAGACAATATCGAAGCGCAGTTCGAGCGCATCCCGGGAGTCGGAAGTGCCGGCGTATTTCGGCGGGACAGGAACCCGAACTTCAAATCATCGTGGATTCCAAGAAATTGGCATCGCGCGGGTTGACGATCGCCGATGTCCGCAATGCGTTGACCGAAAACAACCGGGATATCTCGGCGGGCGACTTCTGGGAGGGCAAGCGAAAATACATCGTGCGAACGCTCAGCGAATATCGCAGCGTCGAACAGGTTGCCAGCCAAATCATCGCCAGCCCGGAAGGCCAACCGGTCTATGTGAGAGATGTCGCAGACGTAAAACTCGATTACAAGAAACCAGGCGGGTTCGTGCATGGTTTTGGTGTGCCCAATATCGCCGTGAACTGCCAACGCGAAACGGGTGCCAATGTCATGGAAGTCATGACGGAATTCGCGCCAAAATCAAACAACTCAATGAGGGCATCCTCAAGAAGGAAGGGCTCGTCCTGACGCAAGTCTACGACGAAACAGAGTACATCGACTCCGCCATCGGGCTGGTTTACCAGAACATCATTCTGGGAAGTGCGTTGACCGTCATCATCTTGATGCTCTTTCTTCATATGAGTTTGCGAGCGCTTGTTTTTATCCCGCTGTTGGCGCTTTCATCGGTCCTGGCCATCACCATTTCTCCCCTGGTTCTTTTTCATCACCCTGGCCTTGATCCTGATTGCCGGATTCTGGTTTGCTCGCGGCGCGTTGGTCGTCGCACTGGCCATTCCGACCAGTATCGTGGGGACATTCCTGATCCTGAGTCTGCTGGGTCGATCCCTCAACGTGATCAGCCTGGCCGGTTTGGCGTTTGCGATTGGAATGTTGGTGGATAACGCGGTCGTTGTCCTGGAAAATGTCGTTCGATTTTCCCAAAAAGGCCATAAACCGTTCGAAGCGGCCAGGCTGGCGGCGATCGAGGTCTGGGGTGCGGTGCTCGCTTCGACGTTGACGACACTGGCCGTTTTTCTGCCTGTGATTTTTCTCGAAGGCGAAGCCGGTCAGTTGTTTCTCGATATCGCGTTGGCGATTAGCGCCGCGGTCGGCTTGTCGTTGGTCGTCAGTATCGTCGTGATTCCGACGGCGTCGGCAAGAATTTTGAAGCCCCATAGAGGAGCGTCAACACCCGGCAGAATCGAGTCGGTGTTCAACCGAATTCGGGAAATGGGTCACCAACCTGGTGGTCAACGTCAACGCTTGGATTCAACAAGGCACCGTACGCCGAGTCTCCGTCGTCGTGCTGCTGTTCGCGGCAGCGATCGGTATCTCGTACTCTTGCTTCCCAAGAGTCGAATATCTGCCGACCGGCAATCGCAACTTGATCATCAGTCTCGTTTTGTCTCCACCTGGCTACAACGTCGAACAACTCGAATCAATGGCGAACGAGATCGAAACAAAACTTCAAAAATACTGGAACTACGATCAGGTATCAGACGAACCGCTTGACTTCCCGCGATCGACGACTTCTTCACCGTCGCGTTTGGCAACACTCTCTTCGTGGGTGTCAGCTCCCGGGAAGAAACCAAGCCGGCGAACTGATTCCCTTGATCCAGTCACAACTCAACGGCAAATTTCCCGGCGCGTTTGTCGTCGCATTTCAAACCAGTCTGTTTGCCAGTGAACTCTCCGGTGGTCGGTCCATCGAAGTCGAAATCACGGGCCCGGAACTGGAAAAACTGGTTGGCATCGGCGGTCAAATCATGGGGCAGACCATGCAGATGAATTGCCGGCCGGGAACGCAGGCGCAACCGATTCCAGGGCTGGACCTTTCCAGTCCCGAAGTTCATGTCCTGCCCAAGCCGCAACAAATCAGCGATTTGGGAATCACCAGCAGTGAACTGGGTTAT
>CAWKLN010000023.1:0-56484 GCA_963850465.1 uncultured delta proteobacterium | reverse complement strand
CTTTGATCACAGCTTTGCGGGTGGGGCCTTTTACTCTTGAAATCGTAATTTCAGACTGATGAATGATATCGCCCATGGGTCTCCTCCTCATGTTTCGTGATTTTCAGTGGGGTTGGGGAAAGTGACGCAATTTCGGCTCAAGCCTGTATAGCGGCCAAATGTTCCGATCACCATGCGCATCGTGACGATTTAGAAAACCCCGGAGCCGGCAAGGCCTGCCCCGGGGTTATGCTTGTCATTCAGCGCCAAGGCTACGGATGCTTGGCACCTTTATCGCTGGCGGGAAGCGCTATACGCGCCCGCCCCAGACCGCCGGCTGTTCCTTGCGGTCTTTGGTCCAGGAGGGGCTGTGGGGGCTGGGCGAACTGTGGGGCACCGACTTCATCTCTCTCTGGCGCTCCTCCTCGCCTTCGCGAACCCGGTCGCGGCATTCACCTTCACACTTGCCGGTAATATCTCTTGAGGGTATTGATGTCATGGTATGGTCTCCTTGTGTCAGTATTTCTGCGGGTATGCTTGCGCGATACCCGTGTAAACTATATTAACCTTATGCATGACAGCATTAATTGCAAGGGGGGCATTTCCCCTGCCATGCGCTCTGTGAAAATGGTGTTGTTTGAAAGGGAACACGATACCCTCTTTATGCGGATCTTAAAGTGACCCTCCCATAGATCAACGTCGCTTCATAAATTGGGGATCGTAATAAAAAGTGAAAGATAGGGCGGCCATGCAAACGACATTCAAGATCGAAGGCGACTATATCGAGCTGGCGAAGCTGCTGAAAATTACCGGGCTGTGCGATACCGGCGGTATGGCCAAAATCGTCACGGCGGAAGGACGCGTGAGCGTCGACAACCATACGGAGCGTCGCAAGCGCTGTAAGATCAGACGGGGCCAGGTGGTTGCCTTGGATGGACACATCATCAAAGTGACATGAGCGGGCGCGCCTGTCACCAGAACCGACGGCGTTTTGCGCTACTTGTTGAGGCCTCGCCGTTTTCGGCGGTATTCCAGAACGACCAGATAAAGCGTGGCGGCCAGGTACCCCAGCAGCGTGCCCCAGGCAATGCCCAAATCGGCGTAGGTAGCGGCCACGACCAGGGCATATGCCAGCAGGGAGCCCAGGCCGCGGGGCACATTTTTGATGATCGTGCGGACGTGGGCCGGTTGATAGGTAAACTGGATGATGACCAGCAGCGGCAGCATGGTGATGGGGAAGGCCGAGAACAGGCCGGCCCATCCCGGGCCGACCAGCCTGGCCATCGTGGTAATCACCAGGATGACCAGCGCCGCGAATAGCGCTCTTAGCAGGGTCGCGGCAACGCCCAGTTGCATTTTTTCGCGAATGGCGGCGTCCGGAATCGCGCGGAAGACCCGGCCGGCCAGCACCATGCTTGCCATCGCTATCAAGGGGGCGCTCATCCAGTTGATGGGAATGACAGACAATAGCCCGGCCGTCAGGCCATAGGCTGCCAGGGCCGGCAGGAGTGCCAGCAGCAATGCCGGTATCCGGCGGCGTCCTTCCGCAGCTTTAAGCCCCAGCAGATAGCCCCCGACAAACGCCACCGTGGCGGACAAACCCGCAGCGGTAAAGATCGCACTCCGGGCCGCGAAAGCCGGGTCGATCTCGACTCCGATGAAAAAAAGACTGATGGCCGCCCCCAGGGGGTAGCCGGAAACGATACCGGCCACCCGCGGTCCGGCCCGCTCAGCGATCAAGCTGAGCAGGACCACCACCAGAATCGACGCCAGGACTTTGATCACCGGGAAAAGACCGAAACTGATCATCACGAACGCCTTAGGGGGAGTAGAGGCCGGCCTTGATCGGCAGGTACAGGGACAAAATCGGCAGGAGTGACAGGATGATCAGAACGACGACATCCATGATCACATAGGGAATGGCCTCTTTGGCCACGGCGTCCACGTCGCTTCCGATCAGGTTGGCGGCGGTAAAGAGATTGACGCCCACCGGCGGTGTGGCCTGACCGACCGCCAGGGCCGAGATAAAGATCACGCCGTACCAGACCGGGTCGATTCCGAAAGCTTTAAGGACCGGGATCAGAATCGGCATCAGCAGGTAGGAGATGCTGATGGCGTCCAAGACCATGCCCAGGGCGAGCAACAGAAAGTCGATCAGGATGATCATCACGACGGCATTGGGGGAGATCCCGACGATCAACTGGGCGGCCTTGTCGATGACCCCGATGACCGAGGCGGTCCAGGTGAATATGCCGGCGAAGACCACGATAAACATGATGACCGAGCTGGTGACCGCGGCATCCACCAGCATGTCGATCATATCGCGCCACTGGATAGAGCGGTAGATGAAAACGGCCACGAAAAGACTGTAGAAAACCGCCACCACGGCGGCTTCCGTGGGGGTGAAAATACCCGAATAGATCCCGCCCAGAATGACCACCGGCGCCAGCAGGGCCCAGATGGATTTTTTGAACGCCTGCCAGAGTTCGGCCGCCGTGCCCCGGCGCCCGATGCCCCGGTAACCCCTTTTTCGCGATACCAGGTAGGCCACCAGCACGGTGCCGGCGCCGGTCAGCAGTCCCGGAATGATGCCGGCCACGAAAAGGGCGCTCACCGATACACTGGTAATATTGCCGTAGATAATGAAGGCGATACTGGGGGGCAGGATAATGGACAGATCGGCCGCGTTGGCGATCGTGGCGCCGGCAAAGCTCTTGCTGTATCCATGCTTGATCATGGGGGCCAGCAGGATCATGCCCACGGCGGCCGTCGTGGCCGGGCCGGAGCCGGAAAGCGAGCCCCAGAAAATACAGGTCATGACCGCCACCATGGCCAGACCGCCGGTGCTTTCCCCCACCAGCAGTTCGAAAAAACGGGCAATGGTGGCCGCCAGTCCGGCCCGATCCAGGATGACGCCGGCCAGCACGAAAAAAGGGATGGCCAGAAGCGGAAAGGAGGCGATGCCCGAGGCAAAGTTCACGCCGAGCATTTCGATCCCCAGGTCGAATTGATAGATCGTCACGACACCGGCCACGCCCAGGGAAGTGCCGATGGGGACCCCGAGGACCATCAGGACCAGAAACACCGAACTGATCAGGAGGACCTCCATCAGGCGGCCTCCTCATCGAGGGCGGCCAGACGGGACAGGGCGCCGCGGACAATGCCCCGGAAGACGAATACCGCGAAAAGCGGCACCCCGGCATAGTAAATCCAGACGGGGATGCCAAGGGCCGCGCTGGTGGCCTTGAACAGGGTCACTTCATCGTAAATGGCTTGAATCATGTAGACGCAGACCAGGGCGAAAAGTCCGGCACCCAGCAAGGCGCTGAAAGCCACCAGGGTCTTGCGCATTCTCAAAGGGAACATGTTGAAAAAGGTCACCATGCCCAGTTGAGCCCCGCGTTCAAACGCGATGCCGGTGCCGACCACCGTCATCCATACGAACAGGTTGATGGTGATCTCCTCGGTGGCGCCGATGGAAAAGTTGACGAAATAGCGGCTCAGGATATTGACAAAGGCGATTACCGCCATTGTCATGAGCAGCATTGCGGCAATCCAATGGTCCGCGCGGATCGGTTTCTTACCTGTCAAAGGTCTGCCCCTCCATACATTGCGTGCCCAACCACCAAAGGTGCAAGCCCTTGTCCAAGAGCGGCCTTGGCGGGTTGGGCACGATCTAAATCACGGCAATAGATTATTGGGCCATGTCGGCCCGGGCCTTATCCACTAGATCCGCTCCGAGTTCCTTGGTCCATTTTTCAAGCACAGGCGCCGTGGCGTCGGCAAAGGCCTTGACCTGGGTCTCGGTCAGAAACGAAACAGTCATGCCCTTAGATTCCATGAATTTGACCGGATCCGGTACCTCCATGGTGTAATTAAACTCATTTTTCAGGATGTTGATGGATTTGTCCCCGTCCAGCCCGGCTCGGCAGAGGGCGATTTCAAACCGGCCGGATTCCTGGGCAGCCTCCTTGAATGGCCTTTTGGATGTCAGGCGGGAAGGCCTTCCATTGTTCCTGGTTCCAGTAGATGACCAGGGGATCGACCAGGTAATTCCAGAAGGTGGCATATTGGTGATACTGGTGAATCTGGACCGGGATCAGCACGCCCACGGGATTTTCCTGGCCGTCCACAACGCCCTGCTGGAAGGCGGTCTGGGCGTCACCCCAGTTCATGTTGACCGGGTCGGCCCCGAGTTGGCGGAAAGTGTCCATAAACATGGGATTGCCCACAACGCGGATGCGAAGCCCTTTAAGATCTTCCGGTTTTTCGATGGGCCGCTTGCTGTTGGTCACCTGCCGGAAACCATTTTCGGCCCAGGCCAGGGGCTGGAGGCCTACTTTTTCCATGGACATAAACACCGCCTGACCGGATTGACCGGCTTTCATTTTGTCCAGATTTTCAAAATCATTGATAAAAAAGGGCAGGTGAAAAACATTGGCTTCCGGGATGACCGGCGAAATATTGATGGTGGACTCATACGCGCAGTCGATGACGCCTTTGGCCACCATCTGGGCGGATTTGAGCTGGGCGCCTTTCAGCAGGGCGCTGCCGAAATAGGGTTTGATGTTGATCTGTCCATTGGTTTTTTCCCTGGCCAGGTCGGCGAATTTGGTAGCACCGATGCCCCAGTAAAAGGCCGGGCCGACGTTGACCTGGAGCTTGTACTCTTTTTTAAAATCGGCAGCGTGACCGGCCGGAATGATGAGAACGGCCAGTGCCATGGCGACGACCGTGAAAATAAATCCCGTAAAAAAGCACCTTTTAATGTTCGACATTTCCTCCTCCTTCCAGTTAGGTGCCAAGCAGCTGACGAAATGACGCCGGCTGCTGGGCATACGATCGGACAAAAGACCAACGCCAGTGACGCTTGGAAAAACGATCTTATACTTATCTCTTGGGAAGACCTCGTCAAGACCAATTTTACATCGGCTATTGCGCGGCGGGCTGAAAAGAAATGACGGATTGGTAGACGGAATGCTTTGATCTGCTCGGCCGGGCACCGGGAAATAGGTATCAATCGAATAGGCGCATTACAGGGTTCCAGAGCCTTTTTCCCCATGTGACAAGTGGGAAATAACGATAAAAGATTAAAGACGTAAAAGCATTTTTTAAAGAGCATCTCAAACGCGGCCATAGATAAGGGCTCAAGCCCGGAGAAATAGAAAAATGCAAACCAGACCCTTTGGATCGACGGGCTATTCCGTCTCACCCATCGGTATTGGGATGGCCGCCCTTGGTCGGCCGGGCTACATCACGCTTGGACATGCCGCTGCACTGGAGAAAAATTACGCTGTGGCGGCCATGATGGCGCGTGCCCACCGGGTCCTGGACAAAGCCTATGCGATGGGGGTGCGCTATTTTGATGCGGCCCGTTCCTATGGCCGCGCCGAAGAGTTTCTCGGCAGTTGGCTGCGAAACCGGCATCTGTCGCCGGAGGACGTGGTCGTGGGTTCCAAGTGGGGCTATACCTACACGGCCGGTTGGCAGGTGGAGGCCGCAGCGCACGAGGTGAAGGAACATTCCCTGGCGGTCCTGCAGCGGCAGTGGGAAGAAAGCCAGACACATTTAGGGGCGCATCTTGACCTCTACCAGATCCATTCCGCCACGCTGGAAAGCGGGGTCTTGGAAAACCAGGCGGTGTTGGCGGCGCTGGCGCGGCTGAAAAGCAGCGGAACCGCGATCGGCCTCAGCGTGAGCGGCGTCCATCAGAGCGCCGTGATCGATCGGGCGTTAAAGATCACCATCGACGGCGTGCGTCTGTTTGACGCGCTGCAGGCCACCTGGAACCTTTTGGAGATGTCGGCGGGACCGGCCCTGGCGCGTGCCGCCGCCGCAGGACTCGGGGTGATTGTCAAGGAAGCCCTGGCCAATGGCCGCCTGACCGAGGCCAACCAGGCCCCTGGATTTGACCGGCAGCGCGATCGTTTACGGCGCGAGGCCGGACGTCTGCAAACAACGGTGGACGCGCTGGCCCTGGCGGCCGTGCTGGCCCAACCCTGGGCCAGTGTGGTGCTCAGCGGTGCTGCCACAACGGCCCAGTTGACATCCAACCTGCAGGCGACCGACGTGATCTGGGATGCCGCAGCGGCCGCGTCGCTGGAGGGTATCGTCGAGTCTCCTGCGATGTACTGGGAGACGCGACGTCGTTTGCGCTGGAATTGAAAGGAGTTCATCATGGAAACCTTACTGGCGACGCTCGGTCTGGAACCCATCAACCATGGCGCCACCACGGGCGGTCCGCAGGGCTGGTTGACCACCGGTGGCGCAATGCTGACCAGCGTATCGCCCATCGACGGGCAGCCGATTGCCCGCATTCAGCAGGCGATCGCCGACGATTACAATGCCGTGGTCGCCACCGCCCGCGAGGCCTTCGAAGACTGGCGGTGCATGCCGGCGCCCCAACGGGGGGAGGTGGTGCGCCAGATCGGTCTGCGTCTGCGCGCATACAAAGAAGCGCTGGGGGCTTTGATCACGCTGGAGGCCGGCAAGATTGTTTCTGAAGGCCAGGGCGAAGTCCAGGAGATGATCGACATTGCCGATTTTGCCGTGGGGCTTTCCCGGCAGTTATACGGGCTGACCATGCACAGCGAACGCCCCCGGCACCGCATGTACGAGCAGTGGCACCCCTTGGGGCCGGTGGGGATTATCACGGCCTTTAATTTTCCGGCCGCGGTCTGGTCCTGGAATGCGCTCATTGCCGCGGTATGCGGTAACGTGGTGATCTGGAAGCCCAGTTCCAAGACGGCGTTGACCGCCATTGCGATCCACAATATCATGGCACCGGTCCTGGAGGAGCACGGCCTGAAAGGCGTATTCAACCTGGTGATCGGCAGCGGCGACCAGATCGGCGAAGTCATGCTCAACGACGCCCGTCTGCCGCTGATCAGTGCCACGGGCAGCACCCGGATGGGGCGCCATGTGGGCACCACGGTAGCCAAACGCCTGGGGCGCAGTTTACTGGAACTGGGCGGCAATAATGCCATTATTGTCTGTGAGGACGCCGATCTGGACCTGGCCCTGCGAGCCACGGTGTTCGGGGCGGTGGGCACGGCGGGACAGCGCTGCACCAGCACCCGGCGCATCATTGTGCATGCATCCATCCGCGAGCGCTTCCTTCAGGCCCTGACGCGTGCCTATGCGCAGGTACGCGTGGGGGACCCGCGACGGAGCGAAACCCTCATGGGCCCGCTGATCGACAATGGTGCGGTAGAACAGATGATGGACGCCCTGGATCAGGCCCGCTCCCAGGGGGCCCAGGTGCTCTATGGCGGCGGACGGTTGGGGCCGATGCCCGGTGGGAACTACGTCGAACCAACGCTGGTGGCCGCCCATAACCACTACCCCATTGTTCAGACCGAAACGTTTGCGCCGATTCTATATGTCATGGAATACGAGCGCCTGGAAGATGCCCTCCGGATGCACAATGACGTGCCCCAGGGGCTCAGTTCGGCCATCTTTACGGCATCGCTGCAGCATTCCGAGGCTTTCCTGGCCGCCACGGGTTCCGACTGCGGCATCGCCAATGTCAATATCGGCACTTCAGGTGCGGAAATCGGGGGCGCTTTCGGCGGGGAAAAGGAGACCGGCGGCGGCCGCGAATCCGGTTCCGATGCCTGGCGGGCCTACATGCGGCGACAAACCAACACCATCAACTGGGGCGCCTCGCTGCCCCTGGCCCAGGGGATTGCGTTTGATCTATAGGTTCTCTGGCGTCGCATCTTTTTCGCCGCAACGATGCACGAACGCGAGGCAAAGAAAAATAGTCCAACCCCATCAAAGCCTTTGATTAGTCTGGTATAGTGGAAACCGTCAGCGTTGCTTTTCACACAACAGAGCAGGACAAGGTGAGCGCATGTACACAAAAGAAATCGATACGGAACGTCTTCGTGTCGTCACGACCTGGGGTTCTGTCGTTACCGACGCGGCGCTCATGGCCTATCAGGAATCGGTCTGGAGTGATCCGGCGGTGCGCGGTTTTGACGAACTGATCGACTTCCGGGGGTTGGAGAAGGTCGAAGTGACCACGGAGGGGCTTGAGGCGGTGGCCTATGCCGCGGCCGGCATGGATGACCCGAGCGAGCATAGCCGCTTTGCCATTGTCATCGGCGACAGTTTGTCATTCGGTCTTTCCCGGATGTATGAAGTCTTCCGGGAGATGCATGAAAAATCCTCCCGCCAGATCATGATTTTCTATGACCTGAAAGAGGCTCTGGCGTGGCTTGACGAGCGGCAGGGCCGTTAAGGAAGACGTCGGGCGGCCATGAAATATCCTTCGCGCCAGGAGTTCGAGCGCTATTTCAAGCGTATACCGCGCTGGGTGATCCTGCTGATCCTGGTGCTGCTCTTCGGGCGGTTCGTACTCATTGCCCTCTGGCATTGGTAGCGAACGGTCCCTTTTCCCTTGCCGATCACAGAATGCCGCCATTCATCGGTCGCCCGGATTTCCTGTGCCGCTAGGCGGGATCCGCGGCCATGCTCGGCTGTGCCTTAACGACAGGTTGCCGGGATTCCAGCATGTAGCCCTTGCGGGCCATGTGGCGTGTCAGCAGCGCATCAAATCCATTGGTGAACGCAAGAATGAAGATGGCGATGCCGACGTTTGCAGCACCACCCTCCGCCAGCATCCCCAGAACGATCGACCACACGATCAACGAGCCTATCAACTCGCAGCAACCCAGAAAACGATGGCCCAGGTACCAATCACCCCATCCCGGGAGCAGGAGCGAGCGCAGGGCGGCGCTTTTGGCGGTCTTGAAGGCCGCATGGCAGACGGTGCATTGGTCCAGCTTGGCCGGCAGGCCCGCATAGCAGGACGGGCAGAGATGTTCACCCACGCCATCGCCGGAGGGCATCTCCTTTGCCGCGGTCATGTGCGGTTTGATAAAATCCCTCAATTCAGCGCTAAACGCCATTTTCATGGAGGTAAAAATACGCCGTTGACCCTTTTTGCGGGTCAGAATCAGGCTCGTTCGGAAAAGGCCGCGGGAGACTTTCTTGATCTCATCGTAGGCCATTTGAAACAGGTAGTGACTGGTCTTGGTCATTCGGTGATTGGTGTTGACCATCACCAGGCGTCGATCGGTGGCCACCACGGCGTAGCGATTGTAAAGCATGGTGAAAATACCGTTGCCGAACAGGATTTCGATGGGATAGTAGGCGGTTCCAGCGGCGATGCGCATGACCTTTTCGTCATTTTTTAACAGCTGATCCAGGGTTGGTTTGACGACCGTCAGGATTTTCAGTTTCAGTTTGTTCAGGCGGGTGCGGTAGCTCCCCTTGCGGTTCGGTTTCAGGATTTCAGACATGGCGTAGCGTCCGGGCGCGTAGTCTGTAATTTCAGGAAATGCATCGATCATATCCCGGTCATGCTGCGGTATGGGAGGGGCTTGCCGATGGGACCGACGAAGCGGGTATGCCACCACAGGATCTGGTTGAATACCGGCCGACGGGGGCTCGATGATGATGCGATTGCCACAGCGTTTGCATTTGGCCGCACTTTTTTTCGGCGGCAGCTTGTGGTCGGGGATGGTGTAAGTGGCATTGCAATACGTGCATATAATGTCCATGGGTTAGCCTCCTGCCCCAAACCGATGGGGTCGTCGATGGATCGCTAATATTAACTATCTGGAATTACAGCAATTTTCGTACCCAAGATATCAAATATTAGAATTCGCTAATAATTCAGATAGTTGTAGTGGTCAGGAGGATGATGTGGTCCGGCCGGGTGACAATTCACGTCAGTCGCAAGGCCGCAGATTGTCATTGTTGCCGCGGCTGAAATTCGGCCTTATCCTTACCGGCAGGCCCCTTTGCCCGGCCACCGCGCCCTAAGAGATGAAAACCAGATAAGGTGAATGTCATGATACGTGTCAGTGTTGCCCAGGCGGAAGGTCTGGATGCCCTAGATACCACGACGCAGGTGATTGAGGCCTGTCGGCAACAGTTGGGCGGGCAATCCCCCTCCGCCGGGCTTCTCTTTGCCGGGGCCGGTTTTGATCACCAGGTGATTCTGGACAGTTTACAGCGCGCGTTCCCCGGCATGCAGCTGATCGGCTGCACCACGGCCGGCAATTTTTCCACGGCCGGGGGGTACAGCGACGACGCGATCAGCCTGATGGCGTTTGCTTCGGACACGATTGAAATCCGTGCCGGGCTGGGGCGCGGGCTGTCCAACGGGTACCGGGCGACCGCGCGGGCAGCCCTGGACATGGCGAATGAGGGGCGGGAACAGCCGGCCCGTGTGTGCCTGACCCTGCCGGATCTGATTCACCACGCTGGCGGTGACATAATCGGTGCCCTGAGTCGGGAACTGGGCGACGACTGTGGGGTTTTCGGGGGCTGCCCGGCCGCTATGGACGGCACCGGGCAGGCCATCCGACAGTTTTTTGGCCATGAGGTCCTGGAGGACGCGCTGCCCCTGCTGCTCTTCTGCGGGCCGGTCGACTATTCCTATTTCGTTGCCAACAGCTGGAAATCCATCGGTCCGCGGGAGAAGGTCACCGAGGTGGAAGGGCGGCGTGTCAGACGTATCGGCAACCGCCGGGCCCTGGATTTTTACTTTCACTATCTGGGCCGGCACACCGATCCCGCCACCGACTTCCCCCTGGCGGTCTATGTCGGCGATGGACCGCATTTCTCCCTCCGGGGCCCGATCATCTATCACGATGACGACGGTGCCATTACGTTTGCCGAAGCCATCCCGGAAGGTGCCGTCGTCCAGATGACCGAAGCCATCCGGGACCAGTTGATCGCCGACATCGGGTCCTCGGCACAGGCGCTCAAAAAGGAACCGAAGTCCTTCCAGCCTTTTGCCGCGCTGGCCTTTTCCTGCATCCTGCGCAAGCAGGCCCTGGGAACCCGCACCGTCGAAGAAATCGAAGCCCTCGCGCGTGAATACCCGACCGGTCTCCCGATCATGGGGTTTTACAGCTTCGGCGAAATTGCGCCGCCAATGACCGATTGCGAGAGTATCTGCCACAACGCCACCCTGGTGACGCTGGTTCTGGGATCTTCCGAGCCGTCCGATGTCGTGGCAATTCCGGCACCGCTGGCGCAAAAGTCGTCATCCCGCAGGGCGAAGACGATTCCCCCGGTCATGACGCCCAGCGCCCTGGCGCGTGAAAATGCCTACCTGCGGACGAAACTGGCGCGTTCCGAAGCCTACCGCCGGCGCTTGGAGGATATCAAGGAACTCAATGCCGGCTTGCACCGCCAGATCATCCAGGAAATCGAAGCCGCCCGCCGTAAAATCGCGGACAAGGAAAAAGAGAGCGACAAGGCGCTGCGGCTGGCCGGCGAGGTCCAGAAGAACCTGCTGCCCCGTCGCCATCTCAATATCGGCGGCATTGAAGTGGCTGGCAAAAACCTGCCCAGCCACGCCATCAGCGGGGATTACTTCGACTATCTTCAACACGATCCGGCCTGCAGCACCTGTTTGAGTGTCGTGGTCGGTGACATCTCGGGTCACGGTGTCGACGCGGCCCTGCTGATGACCTCGGCCCGGGGCTTTCTGCGTACCCGCGTGGCCCAGCCCGGATCGGCGGCCGAGATCGTTACCGACATGAACCGCTACCTGGCCGAAGATGTCCTCGACAGCGGCCGCTTCATGACCCTTTTTTTCCTGTCCATCGATCCACAGGCGGGCAGGGTCCAATGGGTTCGTGCCGGTCACGATCCGGCCATGGTGTACCTGCCGTCGCAAGATCGGTTCGAAGAACTGATGGGTGAAGGGCCGGCCCTGGGGATCGACCGGAGAAGCACCTATGCCGCAAACGTTTTTGAGGGCCTGGAAGAGGACCAGATCATCGTCATCGCCACCGATGGGATATTCGAGGCCCGCAACCGGCGCGGTGACATGTTTGGCCACAGGCGCCTGCAGGACACCATACGGCAATATCGCAGCGACCCGGCCCACCGGATCCTGGAGCACGTTTTCGAAGCCGTCGCCGGGCATGTCGGAAGGCCTGCCGCCCGAAGACGACCGGACCCTGGTGGTGATCAAGAAAAGCCCGATGCCATTCTGACGCGCTGTCCGCAGGGCCGGCCTGAATCAATGCAAGGTATTCCATCCCGCCGGGTTCGTCGGCCCCAGGCCATTTCGTACCGTCCGACCTTATCCCAAATTTTTTTCTGCCGCTTGTGACCGCATCTGTCACACCCTTCCCGTATGATCCTCCTGCAAGGCAACTTTATTGATCCGGGGTTCAACCCGATGGGAGGGTTATATGGTTTCAGCGCGGGGTATAAGAAATGGTTTGCGTCGGCACGGTTGGGGATCAACCGGTCAAACTCTCACCGAGGGTGTCTCTGTCGGCAATGGCCGGGGTGGTGCTGCTGCCGCTGATGATCAGCAGCTTGATACCGGCCGTCATCGATCCAATATGGCAATGCTTCAAGGGGGTCGCTTATTGCATGCTGCCGCTTGCTGCGGTTTTTCTCATGGCAGGCAAGTTCGGTATGCGGAGGCCCTCGGGCGCAGTGCCGGGAACAAACCCCGAACAGGCCAGGTTCCCGGTGGTGTCTGTGAGCCTGATGGCGGTCTGTACGACGGTCTTCTGCGTTTCACCCGCGATCGACGTCAACCGAATCGCCTGTCTTGCGTCTGAAGATTTCGAACTGCTGCATCTGGTGCGGACAACCCTGACACGCACCTTTGTTCACACGGATTTCGAATGTTTTTTCATCAACATGTTGTACTTGTTTATTCTCGGGGTCATCCTGGAGTCGTGTCTGGGGCCGGGGCGCTATCTGGCGACGGTTCTTTTCGGCAGCATCCTTGCCAGTCTTGTCCGTCTGAACATTCTCCTGACGCAGGCAGACTTTTTTGACGCATCCTTTCACCTGTTTCGGAATCCTCCGGAAGGGGTTTCCGGAGCGATTGCCGCCCTGATGGGTCTCTCCCTAATGAACAGTCGTCTCGCGCGGCCATCGGGCGGCCCGACCCTGCGACGCCGCCCGTTTTTCTTCCTGCCGGCACCGGTAATCGGTCTGGCAGGTATCGGCTTTTTCTTCATCCGAGATTTCAGCGGACGTTCCGTTGCGACCGGCATGGCCGGCACGGCGGACTACTGGGGGCATCTGGCGGGCTTCCTGGGCGGCCTGGTGCTGGCACTGGTATTCGCCATCCAGGAAAACGATCATCGTGACATGCGTGGGATTGCGACCGAAAATTCGGGCGGCGCTTCAGCCGAAGACACGGTCTGTCGTCCTGCGCGCGAGGTGTCGGGGCCGGATCGGGACAATCTGCCGGGAGGGCTTTGTTTGCACCGGAAGGTTAGCGCTCCGGCATATACCGTTCTGCAAAGACGGTGATGATTTCCCTGAATGCTTCCGGCAGTCGCCGGTCAGCCTGGTATCGGATAGGTTCCGGCAGGGGACCGTAAAATGCTTCGGCAATGCTGCCGGCGATACAAGCCAGGGTATCGCTGTCTCCCCCGAGGGAAACGGCATTGCGGACGCTGGATTCGTAGTCCTCGGCATCGAAGAAGCAGATCAAGGCTTCCGGTACGGTTTCCTGGCAGGAAATTTTAAAATCGTAGCCGGGCCGGATGGTGTCGACGGTGCGTTGCAAGTCATAGCCAAAGCGCGATTGGACCGTTAGGCGGATACCGTCCTTGTTCGTTCCCGTCCTGGCCAGATAAACCGCCAATGCCGTTGCCTGCGCTCCCCGTATGCCTTCAGGGTGGTTGTGGGTGACCGCCGCACTTGCACCGGCCTCGTGCAGAATGGTTTCTTCGTCGTCGAACGCCCACCCGACCGGACTGACCCGCATGGCCGACCCATTGCCGTAGCTGTGGTAGGGCGGTGCCGCATCGGATTGGAACCATTGCTCGAACGATCCCCCATAGCCCCGATGAGGGTGGGCCCGGGCCATCATTCGATAGGCATCGCCGTAGTCAAGCCCGTTGATGATGGCATAGGCCGTGGCGATCGTCAGCACCGTGTCGTCCGTGAAGGTGGCGTGTTGCGAAAACAGCGGGAAATCGGTGGTCTTGATCGGGCGGAATTCATAAACGGACCCGATGATATCGCCGGCGATAGCGCCTAACATCTCAGATGCCCCCTCTGATGGTAAAGCGCCATCCGGCATCCATGCGCCATCGGTGAAGTGACAGCTGAGCGCCACGACGCATTTTCTGGAAATGGCAAATCATCATGGTCTCGGATAATCGGCAATGAATTTGTCGAATATGGCTCCATATGACTGTTGCTGTTTAATGACGGCCAGGGCGGTCTCGTATGCCTTCACGTATCTTGCGGCACTCGCTTTCGAAAAGACGGAGTAAAGCCCGATCGGCGGGTCGGGGAGATATAAAATCCGTATCCTGGATACAAATTCATCCCGGGCGGCCTCGAATTGGATGGGATAATGGTCGGGCTGATAGCAGGCGTCAATGCGCCCGGCGATAATCATGGCGTAACAGCGACGGGTAAAGTTATCGCCGGCCAAAGGTTCGATCTGCAAGCGTTGATCGCGCATGATGTCGCTGTGATAATTTCCGGGAGTCTCATGGAAGGACAGCGGCAAAAGATCTTCGATCGACCTGACTTTCCGCAACGGGTTCGATGCATTGACGGCAATCGAGGGCTTGGTGACACAAAACGCTTTCGCCGGATAGACAAATTTAGCGGCGCGCTCTGCATTCCGGGCCAGAAGCAGCGCCATATCGATGCGATTGTTTGCAAGCTCGACCAGCAGGCGGTTCAACGGAAGCAGGATAAAGTCAATGTCGGAAATCTGCATCTCCCGGGCGATGAGTTTAAAATACTCCACCGCGATACCTTCCGGTATCTCCCGCGGGCCGGGCATGGCATGCGGTGCGACCTTGAAATATCCCACGCGCAGGGGCTTGGCCCAAACCATGGATGCACTGCTCAACACCAGCAAAACCATTGCCGTAATGATGGTGAGGCCTGCAAGCGCGTTGACTCTTGGCATGATTAAGACTCCATAAAACATGCTCAAGGTTTCAATTTGAAGGTGTCCTGTGCGGCCAGGTCTCGATCAATGTCGACGGCCACCCGGTTGCTGTCATCCGGAATCATTTCCAGGGCGGCCAACGGACGGACCCCGCGCTGTGCTTCATCAAGGGCCACGACGACGGCAAAGACCTTCAGTGGCAGCGCCATTTATACCTGAGCGCCGCGGCTGACCTATCTCCCTGGCGTCATATACCGAATTTTTTTAGCATCTCGATGACGCGATCCTGGTCTTTTTTGGTGACAAACAGGGCCTTCTTATTGTGGGCGTTCTTGATTTTTTCGGAGAGGGCATCCAGATCGGCCGGTTTTTCGATCAAATCCATGGCCCCGGCTTTCATGGCTTCGACCGTTTTTTCTACAGTGGCATGGCCGGTCAGCAGAATGATCTGCATTTCCGGATTTTTCTCCTTGATTACCTTAAGGGCCTCGATGCCGTTCATTTCCGGCATCATGAAATCCATTATGACAGCGTCGTAGGATTCCGTGGCGATCATCTTGAGCGCTTCGCGGGCCGAAGTGGATGTGGTGACTTCGATATCGCGGGCCCGCATTCTTTCAGACATGATTTCCAGGTATTCCTCTTCATCATCAACTAACAGTACGCGTTCCGTCATGGTGCAGCTCCTTTCAGTCTTTCTTCATTTTCAATAAGTGACCATTCATCATCATTTTACATTGGTTAAAAAAAGGGACGATTAATATTGCGCTTTGGATAGGAGAACATGAAATTCCCCCTTTTCCGGATGCCGGACCAGTCGGGCATCGAGCAATCTCAGAACGTCGCTGTCTTCCAACGCAGACAGTGACGCGGCCGAAAACGCATCGCTCCGGCCCACACCGCTGAACGTCAGGCAGGGGCCATTCTCCGTGGTTTCAAGCCGCATGCGGACCGATTTGTCGGCGTGTCCCATCTCCATGGCAGCCGCCATGCAGCGCCAGGTCAGATAGGCCAGGAAAAATCGACTGGCGACGGTGGTTACGGGTTTTTCCGGCGCGCTGAAATCGAAACGGGTACCCTGCATCATGATCAGACGCGATGATAGATTCATCATGAATTGAACCGTCTCACCGACATCCAACGTTTCTCTGGCGTGATCCGCGCTGTGGGCAAACCGGTTCAGGGTTTGAATGACGTCATCGGCCCGTGCAATTTGCCGTGTAACGGATTGGGCCAGTTTTTCGATGCGCTCGGCCGGAAAGGGCGCCCCCTGGCGATGCATGGCCACCATATCCTCCAGAAGCCCCGCGTTTTCATTGATGATGGCCATCACATTCTTGATCTCGTGGGAAATGGAGGCGGTCATCTCGCCGAAAAACTGTGCGCCACACATGGCCAGCGTCTGTTTTTCTTCCGTCATTGGGGCACCTTTATTGGTGATTCAATCTTTTGCATCAAAGGGGTTTGGTGTTTCATCGTCGTCCTCACGATAGCTTGTCAGTCTCTGGATCATCATCATTTGTGATAGAAATTTCACGATCATGTTTCAAGGGAACCGTTACCGTGAAGCGCGTGCCTTGGCCTACCTGGCTTTCAACCGTGATCTGGCCGCCCATTTCCGTGACCAGGCCGTAGGTGATGGATAGCCCCAGACCGGTGCCGGCATGCTGGTCACGTGTCGAAAAAAATGGTTCGAAGATCCGTTTGATGTCTTCCTCCGGGATGCCATGACCATTGTCGGCCACCGTGACGCAGGCCTGGTCTGCCCCCGTGGTGGCAATGCGGATGTCCAGTTGCCCACCGTCGCTAAGGGCGGCAAAAGCGTTGTTGATCAGGTTCAGGAAAATCTGCTGGAGATTGCCCCGGTCGCCCATAAATTCGGGGATCTCACGGGCAATGTCCATGGTGACAAGGATACGGCGCCGTTCAACCTCTTTTTCCATGAATCCCAGAATCTGCCGGATAATCGCTACAATGTCTACCCGTTCGATGCGGGACTCCATGTGGCGCGAAAAATCCAGCAGTCTCCGTGTGATGGAGCTGCAGCGGACAATGGATTCCTCCACGTCGTCCACCAGGCCCATCAATTTTTCATCCGCGGCATAACCCTGCCGCATAGTGAACAGATCCTTGATGAGTCCGATTTTTTGATTGATGATGGCCAGCGGGTTGTTGATCTCGTGGGCGACGCCCGAGGCCAGACGCCCGATCGAGGCCAGTTTATTGGTATACTCCACGCGGTGCAGGGCCTGGACCCGTTTTTCATCCGCCTTGTGAATCCGGTTGATCAGATAGGTGGCGGTGCCGAGGATGGAGATGATGATCAGAAGAATGCTGAAGAGCAAAAAACCGATAAGCTTCATCCGCGGTTTGAGCCAAAGATCCGTGATCCCGGATTTCTGCCGGATGATCATCAGGATGAAGGCGCTGTCCGGAATGTGGGCGTATCCCACAAGAATCGGTTCTCCCTCGGGGGTCGCCGTATCCATCATCCGGGTGCCGTCCGCCGGGTCGGGAACGGGCAGGGGGATTTTCCCGAAAGGCTTCCCGTAGCGCCGGGACGTGGTCTGCAGCAGCCCTGCGGTATTGATGATGAACGCATCGTCGCCCGGATCGATTTCCAGCTGGGCAATTAGATTCTGCAGGATGCGGCTGTCCAAAACGGCGCGCAGAATCATGAAATCGCCGTCATTCAAGTCATGACGGATGGCGATAATCAGCCGGCGATCGGGCCCGGGGCCGGTGGCCGCGTCGCTGACAAAAAAACCTTTCGCCACGGCCTGGTCGAAACAGGAGCTCAGCCCGGGGCGGGGGGCGGCAAAAGGGTGAGGGCCGGCATAGGCCAGTATGCGGCCTGCGGCATCAAGGACACCGATGTCGATGAAGCCTCCGATGCTGCCTTGCAGATGGGCCAGAAGTATTTCCAGCCGTTCCGGTGACGCCAATGCCTGCCGGGAGTTGTCGCGGGCAATGAATTCAAGCGCGGACCTTCGCTGGGACAGAAAAAAAGAGACGCTTCGCCAGGTATTGGAGACCATGCGGGATGTGTTGCCGGCCGCTTCCGATTCGAACGCCTGGTGGGTCAGACGGTAATCCATCAGGGTCATGACCACCAGCGGCGTCAGGGTGACCACCGTGGTGAAAAGCACGATCAGTTTCCATTTGCGGCGGAAGCTGAATGGTTTCCCGGAGGGACCGGCGGCGACATCCTGGTGATCCCAGAAGCGGGGTTTTATTTTGGAAAGGTTCAACATGGCAATCCGTCGATGGGGTATACTTGCCCCCCCGGGGTGTTCGTCGTATCCGTTACGGCCATCAGGCCTGGTCCTTCTTGATCCTGGCATGGGCTTTCTTCAGGGTTTCGCTCAGAAGATCGATATTGACGGGTTTCTGCAGATAGGCAAAGGCGCCCAGCTGCATGCAGCGTTGGCGGTCCTCCTCGCAGCCGTGGCCGGTCAGAACGATGACTTCGATGGCGGGGCGGATCTGCTTGACCTTTTTCAAAATCTCGATCCCGTCGATGCCGGGCATTTTAAGGTCGATAATCATCACCTCCGGGTCATCCTCGTTGACCAGCGACAGGGCCGATTGCCCGTCATAGGCCACCACCGATCCCATTTCCCGCATCTGCAGGCGTTCGGACAGCGTCTGGACAAACTCCCGCTCGTCATCCACCAGGAGTACCCGGGAGGGAACTTCGAAATTGTGTTTGCGGTAAATGTGGGACTGGTGGAAATCCTGCCCCACCCTGGTCTCCACGGCATTTACCCCGGGTATTTGGCCGGCGATCGCCTGGAGCTCTTCTTCCAGGCGCGCGAGCATCAGCACCTGTTTGTTGATGGTCAGGGTAACGGCGCCCGCTTTGGCGTGCACCGACACGTCATGGCCGGCTTTGGCAAGTTCCACCTCGACGGTTGCGGCCAGCAAAAAATCTCTTTCGGCCGCATCCGAATCGGCGGTGCGGCGCACGGCTTCTTTAACCAGATTTTCTTCAATCAGGGCGCTGGCCTGGGGCACTTGCGTCTTGTTCATGGGCAGCACCATGTCATAGAGATCCTTGTGCCAGGGATCCGGCGTTGCAAAAAGCGTGTCGGTCCAGGCCGCCCGATTGGCATCGTCGTGGTGGATGCGCTTCAAGGCCTCTTTCTCGGACAACCCCTCTTCCGACGCCGCCTGGCGGATGCGGTAGGGCATTTCCGCGATCAGGCAGACCCGCAGGCCATGACTCACGGTTTGGGGGATGAGCAGACCGCCGAACCCGTGTACGATGGCCGGGGTGTTACTCAGCAGCTGGGCCAGGGCCATTCTCAGGCAGGCAATGGAGCACTCCTTTTCACGGGTGAATTTGTTAAACACGGACGTCTTGGCCGAAAAGGCCCGCCGAATTTTATTTTCGGGTAAGTCGAACTGTTCAACAGTGCGGGCAATAATATCTTCGTCTGTAATCAGCCGGTATCCGGTGCTGTCTATCACATCGCGGACAACGGCTTCGGCATGACAGAAAAGACCGTTGAAGATCGTAAGAACGGGCATGGCTACTTTCCTTTCCCGCTGGGACTTGAGTCCAGGGTGCGCACGGTGGTCAGAGGACAGTTCTTCTCGCTGCCGCCCTTGTGGGTCTGTTCATGAATCGCGCCAATGGCGTTTTTCATGGAGGGATAGAAATGATCGGCGCCGATGTGGGCGAAGAGATGGGTTCGTTTCAGCACCTGCATCACCGCTTCGTGGACGCCGCTCAGGGAAATGTCGATTCCGGCGCTGCGGACCCGATCCACGACCAGGGCGAGCGTCTCCTGGCCGGTGGCGTCCATGTCGTTGATGCCTTCGGCCCCGATGATAATGTGCTTCAACTGTTTTTTTATCCGGCGCCGATGGCGAATCTGATCTTCGAGGTAGCTGGCATTGGCGAAAAAAAGCGGCCCGTCAAAACGGACGGCATCGATATAGCGGCACTCTTTCAACCCATGGAAAACGGCATCGTGCAGGGCCATATCCAATCCGAGGGAGAGATCCACCACCTTGGGTCGCATGCTGCGGTAAAGGAAGACACCCAAAGAGAGACCCACGCCCACCAGGATGCCCCGGTCCAGATGGGGCGCAAAGGCCAGTGTGCAAACGAAAGTGACGATAGAAATAGCGCCGTCAAACCACTGGGCGCGCCAGGCATGGATGAACCCCCGGAGGTTGATCAAACCGGCCACCGCCATCATGATAATGGCGGCCAGCACGGACTGGGGAAGATGATAGAGCAGGGGGGTCAAGAAAAACAAGGTTGCCACAACGGCCAGGCTGGCAAATAGGCAGGACATGCCGGACACGGCGCCGGCCTGCAGGTTAACGGCCGAACGGGAAAAAGAGCCCGCCACGGGATAGCTTTTTCCGATGGCGCCCAGCATATTGGCAAGCCCCTGACCGATCAACTCCTGGTTCGGATCGATGCGCTGGCCGGTTTTGGCGGCCATGGCCTTGGCAATCGAGATGGCCTCCATAAAACCGAGCAGGGCGATGATGACGGCCGACGGGAGCAGTGCCAATGCGGAGTGGCCATCGATGACCGGTACAGAAAAAGAAGGCAGCCCCCGGGGAATGGCGCCCACAACATTGCCGCCGCAACTCAGAGGCAGGGCCTCGGTATCCAGGGGCGATCGGCCCACCTGGAAGCGCCAGGTACCCCCGAAAGGGGTTAGATCGGCCGGGCAGGTGCCTTTTGGAAAAAAGCGGTTCCGGCCGGTGGCGTCCTGTCCGCCATCCATCAGGACCTGATTGAGCTTCTGGCGGTAGATGGCCGCCTGGCGCTTTTTAAGTGTGTTCTTGTAATCAATCGTATCGAGGTCGCGGCGGGTGTTGATCATCTGGAGCGCGGCGTCTTCCGAACGGGCTTTGTTGAGAACGGCATTGAGCTCCGCGCGCGCGCCCGCCATTTGGTCGATTTCGGCAAGGGCGGCATTATACTGAAGCACCAGTGTGCGGATCTGGGCATCTTCCAGCACCTCGATCGGAGCTTTGGCGGTCTGTTCGAATCCGACGGCCCAGGACAACAGGGTCGTAAGGGCTACGGCCACCAGGACATTGGGGATCTTCAGGGAAATTTTTTTCAGGGACGCCATGATCAGGAAGGCCAAAACGCCCATCAGCAGGGTGGGCCAGTGCGTATAGTGGAACGCTTCGGACATGATCTGGTGAATGGTCTGGTAGTGGTGTTCGGTTTTGTCAACCGTGATCCCGAAGAGTTTGGGCAGTTGCCCGGTCGCGATGATGATGGCGGCGGCGTTGGTGAAGCCGTTGATCACCGGATGGGACAGGAAGTTGACTATAAGACCCAGCCGCAGAAGACCGATGATAAATTGAAAACTGCCCACCATCAAGGCCAGTAAAACAGCATAGGCGATATAGGCCTGGCTACCGGATACGGCCAGTGGTTCCAGCGCCACGGCCGTCATCAGGGAGACCACGGCCACCGGTCCGGTGGCCAGTTGCCGGCTGGAACCGAACAGGGCGGCGATGGCCGGCGGCAGGAAAGCGGCATAGAGTCCGTAATAGGACGGCAACCCGGCCAGTTGGGCGTAGGCCATGGATTGGGGGATGAGCACCAGGGCCACGGTCAGGCCTGCCAACAGGTCGCTTTTGAGGTGTCGGGTATCGTAGCCCGGCCGCCATTCCAGAAAGGGGAATAGAGCGGAAGGCCTCATCATCGAAACCATTGTTTGCCTGAGCTTGGTCATGGGGCTTCCTGGCTGGTATCGGTCAGCAGGCTGCGACAGGCGGTCATCAGGCTGCCGTAAAGGGCCCCGGCATTGTAAATCCGATACGTGTTCAATCGGACGATACCGTCCACCATGGCGAACATGACCATGGCCGTGTTGCGGGCGGAAGGCGTTTTAACGGAACCGTCCTGCTGGCCGGTCTGAATGCCCTCTTCAAAGATATCCAGCAGGCAGTTGTAGATGGATTCCAGGCAGCCGCGGCAGACCGTATTGGTCTCGGCCATCGCGTAGGGAAAATGGCGGTGCAGGAGCAGAAACTGGTCTTCCAGCCCACCCGTCAAATGCAGGTAGAAGGCGACCGCGCCCTCCACCATCTCCAGCCCGTTGCGGCAATCGCGATTTTTTTTATATTGTTCGAATTCGTCAATGATGGCGCTCTTGACATCTTCCAGAATATTGAGAAAAAGGTCTTCCTTGTTTTTGAAGTGGTGAAAGATGGTGCCCCCGGCGGCACCGGTGGCTTTGGACAGCTCCGCCATGGAAGTGCCCTGAAACCCTTTTCTTGAAAAAAGCCGGGTCGCGGCGGCAAGGATTGCATTTCGTTTGGACATATGTTACCAGCTGAAAAAAGACTCGACCGAATGATCGGTCGGTTTTCATTTATTAGAGAATTTAGCTGCACAAGTCAACCATAAATACTGCTACCGCAACCCCTCAGGAGGGCCCGAATGGCCACCGTTGTTCCCGAAAAAGCGGAGTTGCTTGAAAAACTCAAAAAGGCCGGCTTTGCCGTCCCGGATTTTATTTATGTCCCGGCAGGTCATTTTGAAACCGGAAACATGGCCGCTCTGGAAACCTTTCTGGAGAAACATCGGGAGAGTTTCAAGGTGATCGCCCGCAGCGCTCATCCCCAGGAGCGCTGTTTCAAGGGCGGTACCTTCGATTCGCTGGAAACCTATGCCGATGTGGGCGGGATTCGCTATGCCCGCAACAAGATGATCAAGTTTGCCCAAACGAGCAAGCGCCTGACCATTTTGCGACAACAGAAATTCATGCATGCCCCGGATCTGGATATGAACCAAATGGGGGTGGTGGTCATGCCCTTTATCGATGGCACCAGTGTGATGGCCAAGATGATTTTCGGGCAATGGGAGTTCGGCTACTGCCGGGATCGGGTGCACCGGATCCAGAGCGAGCCCTACATCACCCGGACCCCTCACGATCGCCGGCTGGTGCAGCTTTCAATAGAAATTCAGTCATGCCTGAAGTTTCGATGTGAGATCGAATACATCATCTCCGGCGATGGCGAGATCCATGTGGTCCAGGCCAAGGACATTTCCGACATCGACACCCTGGAGCAGGAGGAAAGCCGGCGTTCAATAACGCTGTCTGGCATCCGGCGAATTCGCAAGCGGCGTAATTACCGCGAACGCCCGGTCTACGTGATGGACAACAAGGCCTTTTATATCAAAATCATCACACGCTGCGAGGAGATGCTGGAGACCTGTGCCCATCCGTGCACAGGAGATGTGGCACCGATCATCGAGGCCATCAAGGCCTACGAGGCGGACTTTGAATCATTTGCCCTGCGCCACCAGCGCTACGCCGTACTGGGACTTTCCATTCAGGATACGGGCGATCTCTACCAGATCGCCAGCCACTATCTGGACGATTTTCCGGAACAGCAGACCGAACTGTCCAAAGCGCTCCACAGCAACCTCTACCAGATCGATATCTTCGTGTCCGAAGCCGACACCCTCATTGCCAAAGACAAATTCAGGATCGGTCTGTGCAGCCATGATGCTTACGGCATCGACACGGTCCGCAATCCCCTGTGGACCGTTTACTGGCCGGTTGATCGTCATGAAGAGATGGTCGAGCAGTTCCGGCGGGTGGGCTTCAAGACCGGGGATACGGTCGGTATCGATATCAATGCCGATGGAAAGCCCGTGGTCTTCAGGCTTTAGGCCGGCGATGTCCCATAGTTTCGATGCCCGTTTCCTACTTCAGGCCGAATCCGGGCCTATTATTATATCTCAGGCGATCCTCTTCCTTTGTCTATTGTTCATTTTCTTCCCCGTGGAAGAAAAGATGAACCTGTAAAAAGTCATATTCCTGACGGTTTCGTAAAAAGTTCGAGATAAGGCTTGCGAATCTCGAGGAATGAAGCGTACTTACAGTACGCTGCAATGACGAGAGATGAAGCGTAACGCCGATATCGGACTTTTTACGGGACCGTCAAGAAAACGAACCAAAAGAAGACGCCCGTGTCCCGCTTTCTCCTGCGCGTCGCCAAACCGGGCGATGATGCGGCGCCTCGTGCCGCCATGCAGCGTTGGCCGCCTACGCGGCATTCCTCATCTGTTTTTGTAATTCGGTGAGTCACCGGCTTGCTCGGGTGCTCACAATCTGGCGATTGCTGCGCGTCTCCCTTCGCATGGCGCCTTGCCTGACAACACGATGCTTGCTGCATCGCCCGGTTGATGCGGCCGGAGCGTGCGGAAACTCACCTGCCTCTCAGCAGGCTCAGACAGCCCGCGCGCTTTTTCCGTCCGCATCCTCGATGCTCAGCGCGGGACAAAGGGATGCAACCCAAAACCTTAAAACATCCTGATGCCCCTTTTAGTTGACTACCTGAGGTCTGCCTTTCCCGGCCGAAAAAAACTCAATCAACCAGCAGTGAAATAGACACCTTACCGTCATCCCGGAGATGACAGGGCATTCTCATCGTCAGAAGAATAGAAATCAGGTGTACGTTTCTCTGCGACTGCTTTTGGGGGGAGTATATCAGCCGGATGGCCAGGAAGCGTCCGATGCTGTTTGGACGTCGAGATAGCGTGCGCGACCAGCGGATTTAATCAGGCGGACGTGGGGCAGCGGCTTTCGGCCCGGTCCCAGACAAATGCTTGAAATTCTCTCGGAGGCGTTGCTCGGCAAACGGGTGGCGCCATATTTGCGCCGGTAGTAAGATGCCGTATCCCCGGTTGGTTTGATGTGAAACCAATGGAGATGATGGCTCTCGGCATATTCCAGGGCGATGGCCAACATGAGTTCGTCGAGGTTCCATACGCCTTTCCGCCCCTTGTTACGGTAATCGGTCTCAACGAAAAAACCATAGTGATGATTTCGCCGTAAATCGTCAAAACGATGCAGCGAAACCCCCATCGTCCGCGCCAGGTCCGCCGAAAAAGGAAGACCGATCAGCGGGGAACCGAAGGCCGCGTTCAGGTGGATATCCCGCTGGATGTCAAAATCAAGGAAGGCGATGTGGCGCCAGTTGTGGCGGTCGAACACATCAATCAGGCCGGTTCCCCGAAAGGCCACCAGGAGTTCTATCCCACCCGTCATGAAACAGGCGAATCCCTTTTCCCGAAGACACGTGTAATCGAAACGGAAGGCAGGGGGGCTCTGCTTCTGTTCGCAATGATCATGCAGCCGTGTGTTGTCATTCACGGATGATCGCCACCGGTTTTTTTGTTCAGGAAGATCGTTGGGCTTTCTAACCCCTCAATTAAACGCGTAGCCTATACTAAGGGGGGGTGTTCCCCACCCGACATGACATCGGTTTTATGTGCATAGACAGCGGGTTCAAACTTTTTCATGTCGGGCAGGAGTTAACCTAATTATTAAGCGCTGCTATTTCTCTTCCACGGGATATTTTGCGCGGAACCATTCGCGCCAGCCGCCCTTCAGGGCATAGACATTCGTGTATCCATCCGCCATCATCTTCCGTGCCAGACCGGCACTGGTGTATTCACTCGGTCAGGCGCAGTAGAGCACGATTTTTTTGGTTTTCGGGTAGGTGTTGGCCCATTCATCATAGGCTTCGGGTTTGGCATAGGTCGCCCCCTTGATCTTGAACTCGGAAGACTTCCAATCCTTGCCGCGGCGGACATCCAGAATGAGGATATCCGGGTCCTCCAGCATGGCGTTGAGCTCATCCGTGGTCATCAGGGGCACGTCGGTCCCCGCTTGGGGTACCCCTATACTTGTTAGAACCAGGGCCAGTGCAAGCAGCAGGACATAGGGTATTGGTGGATGTTTTCTCATGGTTTTGCTCCTTTCTTTATTTGTGGCATGCCGTAAGGCAGGTTGGATAGTAGATCCTCTCGCCATTAACAGGCCTCCCCCGGCGAAACAGGCGGCCAGGGCAAGGATGGTTGAAATTGCTTTCAGGAGGATGATCGGAACGGCATCGGCGGCCCCCAATAACGCGGCCACAACCAGCATCGTTAAAGCGATGCCAAGATGAAGGATGCCGTGCTCGTCAGTGTGGTTCTGATTATCGTGGTTGCGTTCCCGTCTTGCTTGAAGAAGCCGTGCCAGATGGATCAGGGCGTAAAAAACAAGCCACAAAAGGAGGCCGGCGCGCATACTGACATCCAGTAAATCAGATCCGGCAAACCCCATCGCCATGAGCAGACCGGTTGTGGCGGCCAGGCTGGAGAAGGCCAGCACCGGGCGAGAAGCGGATCGCGCGCAGAGCGGCGGCAGCAGGTGGTGATGGGCCATGCGCACCATCATGCGTGCGACGGACTGATAGAGGTAATTAACGGCTGAACACGCACCGGCGATGGCAACCACGCCGATGACGATGCGGCCGGTGTGACCCAGTATCGCCTTGGCGGCAAGTATGTGGGGAATGCTGGTGTCCATCAGGCGTGACGGCGCGACAAACAGAAGGGAGGTCATATTCCAAAGCGTGAAAAGAAAACCGCCGGCGATCAAACCGGTTTTGATTACGGTCGTCAACCGGGTTTGATCGAGTTTGTGATCGGTATACCGCAACAAATCGTATCCCACGAAGGCAATGAGCGCCAGGCCGATGCTTTGGTTGTTCAATCCGGTCAGCGTAACCTGAGAAGCCACCGGCGACGAACGCCACGTGAAGAGCCCGACAATCGAAAGGCCGGCCAGTCCGATGATCGCGGTCGTTGTGAACAGTACCTGGGCGGTCGCGGCGGCTTGCGGGCCGGCAAGATTGACAATCAAAAGAATAACCAGCACCAATGCGGCAAACCCGAAATTGGGGAACCAGTGAAAAAATACTTCGTTGAAGACAAAACCGGAGGTGACCAATACGGCGGTAGCCAGGCAGACGGCAACGACGGGCCGCGCCATGAGCAGTAACAAAGATGCGGTAAACGGACCCCAGCTATCCGTCAATAGCTGGATTTCCCCGGATGGCGTTGTGCCGGGGCTCCCGTTAGATGTGGTGCCGATGGCGTTCAACCAATGCAGGATGAGGGCGGCCGCCAGAGGCAAGACGAACCCCAATCCGCTAATCCCGGCGATGCGTCCCTGCAGCACAAGCGCTTCGGGTGAAACAAACAGGCCCATCATCCAGGCCAGTGGTATGATAGTTTTCTTTCCCATAGACATATCTGTCTGTCGCCGGTGGCAGAAAATCCTCACACTTGTTCTCAATGATTAAAGATAGCGCATTCGTCTGATTTATTCCCGCAAAGGGTTCTTCTAAGCATATGGGAGCACAGTGGTTGCTGGTTGAAACCGCTGTGCGACGGGGGTGGATCATGACCCAGGTATTCTGTTTGGTATGTCAATGCAGGGTCTGGTCCGATGGCGGCATCGGTGGATCGGTGCCCAGCATGAAGAAGCTGGTCAGCGCATCGTGCACAAGCTGATAGATCCCCCTGTCCTCATGGATGCCGGCGCCGGTGATAAACAGGCTGGACAGCGCATGTGTCGCCACCCATGTGCCGATCCGGAAGGCGGCCGGATGCGGTTTGACCACGGAGAAATCGATATGCAGATAGGGGTGATTCTGATCGAACACATAGGGCAGTAGCGGGCTCACATTCGGGGGGACCGGACCACTTGAGAAGATGAGGATGCCGTCTGATTGCTCAAGGTTGGCTCGCATGAGCACCATTGGGTTGACGAAAGGTTTTTCATCCAACGTGTAACGCCCGGCAGGCCTATCGCCGGGAATCAGGGAACCCTGATTGGTATAGCCGCCATAAGAGACATTGAAGCGAATCGCTACGTCCAGGGCGGCGGATTCCGCCCCCAGCGTTCCGGAAGATATGATTTTCGTAATGGCCATAGGGTTATATGATGAATAAGTCCAGATTTAGCGGTTCGACCCATTGCCAACGCTTGACAAATGGACATTGTGACCAAAAATATAAGTGCTGTTGCGGATTGCGCAATACATCTAAGATTGGAGGAATGCGATGCATTCGGATATCCACGATCAATTGACGCGCGTCACGGATGAGGACGCCTCCCGGCAGGATGATGTCGGGTGCTGTTGCGATGAAGACGATGCCTGCCGGATGACGGCGGAACCAAACGAAACCGATTCGGAGGACGCTTGCTGCTGTTGTTAATGAGGTGCAGTAAGCTGAACCTTCGGGGCGGTCTGGCCCCTATAGGAGGTATGATATGTCGACTGCAAAAGAAAAGACCAAAGCCTGTTGTTCAAAGGAAAACGAAGCACTGAAAGCCCATCTCGAACACTGCGACAGCCCCATGAAAACCGAGGAAGAAAAGCATCATTGCTATCGCCATGCGGCCTGGCACAGCGGGCGTCGCGCGAAGAGGTGCGCGACCGCATCCTGATCGCTCTATGGATGACGGCACCATCCAGTAAAAAACGAAAGGCGGGGCTTTTTGCCCTGCCTTTTGTATTATGCATGCCGGCCACCTAACCCAGTGACCCCCGACGCACCGATCCGCCCAAGCCCTATTAGGGTTGTCCCTCTCTTTGCACGGCTACAGAACACGCAACTTGTGCGTTTTTTCAAGTTCCAGCGCTAAGCAGCTGATAATGATGGCGGAAGCTTCTTTCTCCGTCAGGGCGGTCTTGCCCGCTTCCTTGGCACACGACCAGAGCAGGGTATGGTTCTTTGCATCGAGTCCAAACCAATTCCTAATGTGCTTGCCTAAACTTTTGTTCAACGGCACGAGCTCGGATGCGGACATGTTCGCAATCGTCGCTTTATCTTTCAGTGAAAGTTCCTCGATCAACCGCTGAACGGCCTCGTCTATCGTTCTTGGCCAGGGCTTGCTTTGTGCCGCCGCGCTCTCGTTGGCATTGCCCGGATAGGACGCTTTACCGATCATCAGGAAGCTGTATAACGCGTCATATGTCGCCTGGTAGATCAGACCATCATCCAGCATGGTGGCACCGGTAACAAACAACGTTTCAATGGCGTGTCGGCGGGTCCATCGATCGATCTGAAAAGCAGCGTTCAATGGCGGTGATTGTCCAAGATCGATGTGCAGGCAGGGATGCGCGTGAGTTTGGGCATAGGTCTGAACGTAATCCAGATAATCAGTGAGGATACCATGGGAAAAGATCAGTGTGCCCTCGGAAGCATGGAGATTGGCTTCGTCCTTGTATTTGGGATGCTGAAACGTTTTGCGTATGAGTCGGTATCGATGGTTACGGCGCTCGATCTCGCGAATGGGACTGGCGATGGCATATCCCCCATAGGGGATTTTGAGGCGGATGGCGATATCCAGAGCGGCCGATTCAGCGCCTAAGGCGCCGGAAGAAATTATTTTCTTGATGGTCATGCCGTCCTTCGGAGGGTTGAGATCGCATATAATAATTTAAGTGGCGTTCCTACATGAAGCGCATCACCGCGAAAAGGCCAACCATTGACAGGGCGATCGCGAGCTTGGCGGCGACGCCCAGCGCCAGACCGATCGTCGTGCCGACGCCGGCTTTGCCTGCCGCGATCAAATTTCGCTGGACGGACAATTCACCCAGTACGGCACCGATAAAGGGTCCCAGAAGAACGCCGGGAATTCCGAAAAAGAGGCCGACGACCGCGCCGATCGAGGCGCCCACGATGGCCCGGGTAGAAGCGCCGAAGCGTTTGGCGCCAAGGGCTCCGGCGATGAAGTCAACGGCATAAATCATCAGTGTCATGATGCCCAAGGCCGATAGGGCGCCCAGTCCGATATGGGAAAAGCCCTCGGCCCAGGCCGCCAGCAGAAATCCGAGAAAAAGCAGAATGGCGCCCGGGAAGGCCGGCAGAACGAGGCCGATGATGCCGGCCATGACAAGCAATCCGGAAAGAATCAGAAATGGTATTTGAGCGGTCATATGGCCTGGGAGTGTTACATGCAATTTGAAACGGTCATGCCTGTGTTCGGTTCTTGTTCCCATAATTGCACAACGCGTGCATAAATCAACCACCAAAATTACCCATGCACGGCAGTATAATCTATTTTATCAGGGAGTACCCGCCCCATGGCATCCCGGTTTGGATATTTCGGGATTCATGAGCAGGGTGGGGTAATCCAACCCCCATTGGTCATGTTAAAATCTCCTCAATGATTTCCGGTCGGCGTTGCCAACAGAACAAAAAAAAGGGGCAAGGCCCGATGCCTTGCCCCTAAGAGGAGGGAGAAAAGATGTTCTGCGATTGAATAAAGCAAACAATGTGCCAATAATTTTATAAAATAACAAATAACGTGTTATAACAATAGATTATATCTGTTTTTCTACCGTCTATGAGGATGCCGATACGGAGGCTTTGTCATAAAAATTGACGCCGCGTGTCAGTATTTTAGCACGCCTGTGCTTGTGGGCCAGGCGGGTGAGTCGCAAGCCGAAAGGGCGGGTTACTCTGACTGGACGCCCTGCAGGGTCATTTCGCCAATGGTTTGATCTCCGATTGTGGCAACACCCCTGATTTCTTTAAAATTTTCAAGCAACACGTGCGTCGTGGCACAGGTGGTGATCCGGGTGTCGAGAGGGATGGCGTCCATCGAAAAAGCGGCGTGCTTGATGCCGACCAGCATGCCTTTCTTCACCCGGCCGTCCGAGGGATCCATCAGCGCTTTATAGCCGCCAATGACGGCCGCGGTCTGGGCCACGAGCTCGATCAATACCAGTGCGTGGGTCGCGCCTTTGGTAACCGTCGGCCAGGCAGGGGTCACTGTGGCGACGGTCGTTGCCGAATTGTTTGAAATGGCAAGAATTTCATCGATCAGTCGCAGAGGCCGCCGGTGAGGCACGAGGGTGTCGATATCAATGTTAAGCATGGAATTCACCAATGTTCGCCTTGTAGCATATGGGCGTTCGAACGGCTTTGTAAAACATGTCGGAGCGGGTCGCACAAATCCTTCAGCATCTGGCATAACCCTGATAGCGGACTTTAGAGGAAATTGCCACCCGTTTTCGGCACTCCTTTAAGTCCCAATGCCCTGGCATGATAAACAGCCCCCGGAGAGGATAGTTTCTTGCGGGATGATCCAGATCGATAATTGCCATCCGCCAATAATGCTTTCTGACATAACGCGATGCTCGGGACAATTTCTTCGCAAGCCCGTCGGATCAGCCGAACAGGGCGGCCATTATCTCCCAGGTCTTGGACACCGGAGAGGTCATCGGCACGTGAAACCGCGCCGAATTGATAATGCGCCTCAACTTTGGGCCGATATACCCAAAGCTGATTTTCTATGACAGCGGACTGATGCTGCGGGGGCATCACATATACTGAAAATCCGTCGGAGCCTCAAGCCGACCGCCGGTCGTCCTGTTTTTGGGGGCCAAGAATTCAGGCGATTGTCCTTAATTACAGGCATAGGTTCGACAACACGAGGTCCTGCCGTCAGCATCTGCGTGCGCCGATGAATCCGTGCGTGTCCTGCCGTTTCTAAGGGAAAGCACCCGGGTATGTGTGCCCCGGACACGCACGGATGAACCGCTGTCTTTTCAGGAGCGTTTTCCGTTTACCAGCTTTTCTTGGGCCCCATTGCGAATAAAGCCGAGATCGAAGTTGGAACCGTTGTCATCCCATATCTGGCGGATAATCCATTTCTCCGTTTGTCCGGTTCCCGTTTCCACGTTGAGATGCACGCTGTGCGCGCCCGTATCAATGCTTTCGATGGTGGCGGTGTATGATTGCCCGTCGAGTGCCAATGTTTTCGGTTCGGTGACAAGGTTGATATCAATATTACCATCCCCCGCGGTGCGTTGCCACGTGCCGCTGATCTGCTTGGGCAAGTCTCCCCCATTGCTGCCGCAGCCGATGATAAGCGAAAACGAAAACAATATGGCTGCTGTGAGTGTAACGCGCTGCACTGTCAGTGATTTTCGCATGAAAAGTCTCCTCAATCTTTGCGGTTGGGTTTAGTGGTTCAGTTTAATTTTGATGACGACGGATGCGCCGGTTGTCCAGGACGCGGTCGGCTAATCCCTCATGTCGTTCACCTTATAGCCGGTTGGAGCGAAAAAGCCAAGAATCCTTTAGATCTGAAGGGGCGTGCTCCGGTCCACGCCGCCTATTTTTTGCCATCATCGAACTTAGCCAATGCCTTGAGAATACCCAAAGGGGATTGACCCATGGATAGTTTCTGAATGGCTTCCATTCGTTTGGCGTTATTCTCAAACTTTTTTTGCATCCTTAGATGATAGGCATCCTTGAGCACTTCTATCAGTTTGTCGAAATCATAAGGTTTTTCGAGGTATTTGAAAGCACCGAGTTTCGTGCATTCCACGGCCGAATCCACCGTGGCATGTCCGGTCAACATGATGATTTCAATGAATTCATGCTTTTGCTTGAGGATTTTAAGGACTTGGGCGCCATCGGTTTCCGGCATCTGCAGGTCCAGCACCGCCACATCGAAGCCCCCTTTGTTGGCCGCTTCGATGGCCGCGTTGCCGTTGGTTGCCGTCGTTACCTCGAAGCCTTTGATGGACAGCCGGTCTGAAACCGCTTGTAAAAATTTGACTTCGTCATCGACCAAAAGAATCTTAATCGTATTTTCTGTTTCCATGGTGCCCTCCACCAGCGTGGGTTAAAAAAATGTTCTCCGTGTTATGAACGAGTTTGTGGGGTGTTGTCCTTGTCCGATATATCTGGCGCGATATGATGCGCCATGGCGCTTTCGATCGTTAAAGGGACTTCCAATACAAGCCGGTCATCGGATGGTTCAAAGCGGATCGCCACCCCGATCGATGCGGCCATGGCGCTTGTCGCTACGTCGGGAAACATTTGAAACCCGCTGCCACTGAACCCTGAAAAAAAAATTCGCCAGGCCGCATCGTCCTTCGCTTTCAGGGAAATGGTGATCTCCGCGCCAGGCCCCGTCGTTTTGAACGTGTACACCATGGCTTGGTAGACAATGGCTTGCAACAAAAACGGGCAGGTCAAAACCGTCGGGGAAACGCCCTGACAGGGATTAAGATATACCTTCCCGGCAAAGCTGAGATAACCGGAAAGGTTGATCGCCAGATCCAACACATCCATTAGGTTGACGGCTTCAGCGGGGGTGTCGGCACTATGCGCAAACCGGTTCATCTGCCGAATGGTGAGAAACCCCCGCTGAATCTCTTCAATGATGCTGTTTGTGCAGCTTTTGAGCATATCAGGTTCGAGGGGTGTTCCGGTTGATGCCATGTCGGACAAATCACCCAGCAACCCTGCTGTTTCGGAAATGATGGCCATGACGTTCTTCAACTCATGGGAAATCGAGGCGTTGACCTTTCCGAAAAAGGCCAGGCTGTCATATCCAAACAAATCTTTCGCGTTGTCCATCCCTTTTCCTCACCATGGAATCATTTGTTTTCGAGGCGAGCAGCCGCCCCACCCCGATCAGTGCTTGGAATTGGACGCTTCCGGAGACCCTTCGGTCAAACGGTTCAGCGTTGCAATAAGCTCGTCGATTCTCAACGGTTTGGGGAGGCAATCCCCGGCCTCATCGGCTCCCGCCGTGTCGTCAATTTTGGCCCCGTGCCCGGTCAGAAAAACAAATTTCATCCGCGGATCCAGATCGCTCAGTCTCCGCTTTAATTCAATACCGCCAATTCCCGGCATCTTGACATCAAGAATGGCCACGCCGAAACGATTTCCTTGTTCAACCGTTTCAAGCGCTTTTTCACCGGAAAAGAAGACATCCGCCTGTATCCCGCGTAATTCGAGACGCTTGGCCAGCATCAGCGCAAATTTCTGTTCATCATCGACCAGAAGAACCTTCATGATGGGGTTTCCCTCTTGATTTGGACGGGCAACGTGACAACGAAAGTGGTGCCTTCGTCCGCTTTGCTTTGAACCGTAATGTTCCCATGAAGTTTTTGGACCAGACCGTAGGTAATGGAGAGGCCAAGGCCGGTACCCTGACCTTCTTGCTTCGTCGTAAAAAAAGGTTCGAATACCTTGTTGAGGTGCGTTTCCGAAATACCGCATCCATTGTCCCGAATGGATAAACGCACGTGCTCCGGCCCATCCATTGCCGCCTGGATGTCCAGAAAACACCCGTTGCCGATGGCCTGGAAGGCGTTATTCACCAGATTGAGAATGATCTGCTGCAGTTTTCCCCGATCGGTTTCGATGAGCGGGATGGTTTCCGGAATATCGACATGGATCGTAATGTTGCGGTATTCCGCCTCTTTCTTATGGAAATTGATCACATCGGCAACCATGTCCTCCAAATCGATGGGTTGGGTCTGAACGTCAAAATGGCGGGAAAAACCCAGGAGTTGCCGTGTGATGGTGCCGCAGCGTTCCACGGCGTCGAGGATGGACTCGATGTGTTCCACTAATTCGTGGTCTTCCTTGTACTGTTCCTTGATCAGGAACAGGTCTTTCACATAACCGGCGGTTTCATTGATCAATGCCAGCGGGTTGTTGATTTCGTGGGCCACCCCGGCGGCCAGCTGTCCGATGGAGGCCAGTTGGTTGTTCCGCTCCGCCATCGCCATGGTCTCGGCTTTTTGCCGATCCGCCTGGAATATTTTGTTGACCATAACCGTGGATGTGAGGGTGATCACGATGACAATAATGAAAGCACTGACCGCGAAAAACCAGTTGATGCGCGATCGCAGATCCAGCCACACTTTCATCATGCCGGCTTTTTGCTTCACCACCATGAGGATAAATGATGTGGGTGCAATTTTGGTATCGATAAATGCATAACCGACTATGATGGGCTGGCCCTTGCGATCGGTCGACATCTCAGCTCGCGTCCGATCGGAATATTCCGGTAGGGCAATATTTACATGATGGGATTCATCCTCATAAAACTGCGAGGGGGTCTGCAGCAGGCCATTGCGGTTGATCAGGAAGATATCCGCATGCTCGCCGGTTTTGAAGGACGAGAGGGCCTGAATCAGTCGTTCCGTCTCCAAGGTTGCCCGTAAAACGAAGAACCGGCCGTCCGGGCGCATGGACTTGACAGCCACGACGAGATGGGGAACGCCACGGTAGCCTGAAAAAATCTCACTGACACAGGCGTTGTGCTGCTGACACTCCATGAACCAGGGCTGATTGCTGTAGTCTTTTCCTCTTAGGTTGAAGGGGCCGGCATAGGCCACCTGTGTTCCGGTATCTGCGATCACGCTCAGATCGGTCAAACCGCCGAACCCCAGCTTCAAATTCCGGAGGACCTCTGTAAGACTCCCGGAATCCGTCAGAGGGCCGTAGCCCATCTCATTGGCGGTGAACGTCAGGGCGGCCAGCCGCTCCTCCAGAAAAAAAGTGACCGCTCGGCGAGCGTTCGAAGCCAGCCGCTCGGTGCGCAGGAGGGATTCGGTGTTAATCGAGGTTTCGATGAGCTGGTAATAAATAAGGGTCATGACGATCAGGGGCAAAAGGGCGGCCGACATCAGGATAAAAATGGCCATTCCCCAGGTTTGGCGATAATCCTGGAAGGTGTGGTAGGGACTCAGATGCTCGTCACCGTCCTGGCGAAACCGGGGCCAAAAGAGGGGCAGAAATCTGTTCAGCGATTCCATCATGCCGATCTCTCTTCGATCCGGGCCATGATGGCCACCAGCCGATCGATGTCCAAGGGTTTGTTCATAAAAGAATGCGCCCCTTGCGCCATGCACTGCTCCCGGTCCTTCTCCGTTCCATGACCGGTCAAGATGATGACTGCCGTTTCGGGTCGGTGCTTCCTTATCTGCGCCAGCACTTCGGTACCATACAGATCAGGCAGCTGCAGGTCCAGTATGACCATCTTAAATTCTTCCTGTGTAATGATATCGAGGGCTGTCCTGCCGTCGTATCGAACCGTGCACGTTAATCCGCGAAGCGCCAAGCGTCGGGCCAGCATATCTGCGTAACGACGCTCATCGTCCACAATTAATATATGAGAATGTTTCATAATGCAACTCTAATTTTGGTTGACTCCGCCTATTATGTACTTTATATGAAACATATATGTCAATTAGTTCTATAAATAAACATTATGGCGGAGGAAAATGATTAAATGTTAAACATTCGCACGCTCCCGATTGGTCGTTGGCTCTTTATGCTGATGTTTTTTGTCATGAGCTGTCCTGCGCTTGCCTTCGCCACAGAAACCATGGTTGGCGGTGCCCCGTTAAAGCCCTGGTGGTTCTGGCCCGTCATCCTCTTTTTCTTTTGCCTGATTCTCGGTATTTTGGCCGTCATGGCCGGCGTCGGGGGAGGCGTATTGTATGTACCACTGGTCAGCGGCTTTTTCCCATTTCATCTCGATTTTGTAAGGGGTATCGGCCTGATGGTGGCCCTGGCGGGTGCACTCGCCGCCGGACCGGGTCTTTTACGCCGTAATCTGGCCAATCTGCGTCTGGCGCTGCCGGTGGCCCTGATCGCATCGACCTTTTCCATTGTCGGTGCGATGCTTGGTTTGTATCTTTCCCGGCTCAACCCCAATCTGATTCAAACCTGTCTGGGCGGCACCATCGTTGGGATCGCCTTTTTGCTGTTGTTTTCCAAAAACACCGAGAAACCGGTGGTCACCAAACAGGACGCAATCGGGCTGGCCCTCGGGCTCCAGGGCGTGTACTGGGATGATGGCGCCCGGGAAAGTGTGGAATGGAAAACACACCGGACCCTTCTGGGCATGTTCATGTTTATTCTGATCGGCCTGTTGGCCGGCATGTTTGGATTAGGTGCCGGTTGGGCGAATGTTCCGGTACTCAACTTGTTGATGGGGGTTCCGCTCAAGGTATCCGTGGCAACCAGCAAATTTTTACTTTCCATCACCGATACCTCGGCCGCCTGGATCTATCTCAACCGGGGCTGCGTGCTTCCGCTGATTGCCGTGCCGTCCATCGTCGGCCTGATGCTTGGTTCGATTCTGGGGGTCAGGATACTGGCCGTGGCCAAACCAAAGTTCATCCGGTACATGGTTATCACCGTGCTGCTCTTTGCCGGACTGAAAGCCCTGGACAAAGGATTGGGCCTGGGAATATTAGGATAGCATCGTCCCGTTTCCGAAACGATCGATAGAAAAAGGAGTAAAATATGCCTGCCATGGACAATCAATCACTCAAGCCCTCCAAGGAGCAGATCATCTACGCCAACTTGTTGCTCATGGGGATGCTTGCTGGTATCGTTATACTGACGGTCACATACACGATTTATGTGTCCGGCATTCTGCCGTCCCATGTCGATATGTCGATCATAGCCACCCACTGGGGCAAAAACATCCATGAATACCTGGAAATTACCCAGTCGCCACAAGGATGGGGGTGGCTGGCCCTGTTGGGGAAAGGGGATTTTTTAAATTATCTCGGTTTCACCCTGCTGGGCACCCTGACCATCTTCTGCTATCTGGTACTGGTAAGGGGATTCTACCGGGAGAAAAACTGGATTTTTACCGTCATCAGTATTCTGGAAATTCTTGTTTTGTCAATGGCGGCATCAGGACTGCTGGGCAGCGGCGGGCATTGAACATAAGCCCGCAACAGCCTGAAACCCGAATTCCCCATCACACATAAAGGCAGGTAGAAATGAAGGCAAAAAAAATAAACATTCTGCTCGTAGATGACAATCGCAAATTCCTTGCGTCCGCTGCCGAGCGCGCCAAAATAAAAGGGTTTAACGTATTCACGGCCGAAAACGGCAAGGACGCTTTGGAAATCGCCAAAGACACCACCATCCATGTGGCCGTCGTCGATCACCAGATGCCGGATATGGAAGGCCTGGTGGTCATCACCAAACTCAAGGGCATGATGCCCGACATCCGAACCATCCTTTTGACCGGCCATGGTGACGAAAAATTGAAAGAGGCCACCCAGGCGCTTAATTCGACCTATTTCGACAAGGGGGAGATGGGCCGCTTTTGGGAGTTTCTTTCCAAGTTGCCTTTGGGAAGCATCAATATCCTTCTGGTCGACGACAATGAAACCTTTGTCAACACGTTAGCCGAGCGAATCCGGCTGAAGGGATATGACCCACTGGTCGCCTTGAACGGCCGGGAGGCACTGGAGATTGCCAGAAGCAACACGATCCATATGGCCGTTGTGGACCAGAATATGCCCGACATGGACGGCCTGGTCGTTATCACCAAACTCAAGGAGATCGACCCCAATATCCACACGCTCCTCCTCACGGGACACGGGGATGAAAAACTCAGAGAAGCGACCCAAGCACTCAATTCTCAATATTTTGAAAAAGAGGAGATGAACAAGTTCTGGAGCTTCATTCGCCGAAACCTGCAGCGGCTGGAAAATCACATGGCCGCGGCGGGAATGGCCACGGGTGGCGATATCGAGGATGCACTGGATATTGAGTCTTCCCGTGGAAAAGACCACTGAGGAGAACTCAGAAAAGCAGACACTTCCCGGACGGTGGCGTGGACTGATTTATAGAAGACGGCACATCGTTTTACACTGGTTGAAGAAGACTTTCGGTTGATGCCTATTCAGTCCGGCAATGGGATCGATTGTGCCGAGCTCACTTTTTACGGCTTTGACAGGGAACAAAATCAGACATGACAACACAGCCAAAAACAGTCCTTCTGGTCGACGACGAAGAAAAATTGCTCAATTCCATAGCCCGACGTATGAAAGTACTGGGGTTTGTGCCGTTCACGGCGACCAATGGCATGGCGGCAATTGATATCGCCCGGAAAAACCCTATCGACCTGGCCATCGTCGATCTTCAAATGCCCGATATGAACGGACTGGTGACAATTACCAAACTAAAGGAAATCAAGCCCAACTTAAAAACCATCCTGCTCACCGGGCATGGCAACGAGAAGGTCCGACAGGCCACGGAATCGCTCAACACGCTCTATTTCGAAAAAGAAGAAATGGGGGGCTTCTGGCGTTTTATCAAACAACTGAACACCGATGGCAGCGTCGTCGTCATCCGTCCTGCAACAACTTCCCCGCCCCCCGCAGCACGCGGAGAGAATCAGCCCAACACATACCCGGCGAATGAAATCGAAATTCGCCCGCATCATGATTTTGTCGACATCGGCGAGCGGGGCGATGGGATCTCAGCGGGTCCCGGCCGATCCATCGACATGGACCGCTTACGGATTGTGGGTGAAACGCCGGCAATGCAAAAGCTGCGCAAATCTATCGAACGCATGGCCTCGTTAGACTGTACGGTCACCCTACGCGGAGAACCGGGTACCGGCAAGGAGCTTGCGGCCAGAGCCATACACGCCGGCAGTTTGCGCCGCAATTATCGTTTTCTGGCCATCAATTGCGCCAATTTCAGTAGCGAGACAACTCGCCGGACAACTCCTCGGTTACCAAAGCGGGGATCTTTCTGAGGCCATCCGAACCCGCAACGGCATTTTCAGCAGCGGTCCTATGGGAACACTCCTTTTCGACAAAGTTGAACAAATGCCACTCCATATGCAGGATCAGCTGTTGAGCGTTCTCGACATGGTCGACAGTCAACGATCCGGTGGTACTTCAGGAAACGGGCATCGATATGCGGATTCTGGTTGCCACCGATACGGATCTGGCCGAACGGGTCAACACGGGATCCTTTAATCAAGACCTCTACGATCGCCTGAAAGTATTCGAGCTGACCATTCCACCGCTGCGCGAACGCAAGGATGACATCCATCCCCTATGTCGGTATTTCTTCGACAAATACAGGAAGGAGTTAGGAAAATCGGTGGTTTCGATTTCGCCGGAGGTTGTAAAAATCCTGGTCGAATTTGATTTCCCCGGGAATGTCCGTGAATTGGAACACATCATCGAGCGTGCGGTGATCCTTGTCGACGGTAAAACCATTGAACGCAAGCACCTGCCGGTGAGATTTCTCCAGGAGCTGAAAACGACCGGGCCGCTGGTGCGCGGAAAATATTCAACGCTGGCCGAACTGGAAAAACTTTACATTGTTGAAGTTCTTGAAGCCACGAACGGGAATAAGTCCAAGACAGCGGAAATCCTGGGCATCAGTCGGGCCGCGCTGTGGCGTAAATTGAAACAACTCAAGGCCGAACGTCCTGACCCATGATTTTTTCCACAGGTTCGCTGGCGAGTGGATCTATTTTTGCAAATGGATCTAAACACCTTCGAAAAAGAGCCTTCTAAGGAACACATGACAATCGGGCTGCAAAGGAATGTTCAGTGAAAATTGTCATTGTGGGTGCCGGTGAAGTGGGGTTTCATCTTGCCAGTCGCCTGGCGCGGGAGAGCAAGGATGTCGTGGTCATTGATAATAATCCGGAGGCCGTTAAAAGGCTCGCGGATAGCATTGACGTTCAGACGATCATCGGTTCCGGGAGAAGTCCTGCCATCCTGGAATCGGCCGGTATCCGCGAGGCTGAGATCATGCTGGCCGTGACCGACTCCGACGAGGTGAATGTGGTCGCGTGTCTGATGGCCGACACCATATCTCCCACCACGAAAAAGCTGGCCCGGCTGCGGGGAGCCGATTTCGACCGCTTTCATGACACCTTTAAGGTCAATGCACCGCACATCGAGACGGTCATCAACCCGGACATTGAGGTGGTTCTAACCATCGAACGACTCATGAGCGTGCCGGGTGCTGTGGATGTGGGCGAATTTGCCAACGGTCGCATCAAGTTTGTCGGTGTTTATCTGGAACCCGGTTCTCGCCTGGCCGGTGCGCGCCTGGCCGATCTGTCGAGCATTCTTAAGGAAGATCGCCCCTTGATTGCCGCCCTTGTTCGTGACAATCAACTGATCATCCCCAGGGGACATAACCATCTACGCGACGGGGATCTGGTCTACTTTATCAGCGAAGACAAAAACCTGCTCAAACATCTCTCCTTCTTCGACAAGTACGCCACTCCTGCGAAGCGGGTGCTGATTGTTGGCGGAGGGCGGGTCGGCTACCGGTTGGCTAAGCGGCTTGAAGACAAGTCGCTTTCCTGCAAAATTATCGAAAAATGCGCCACCCGGTGCGATTTTCTAGCCGAAAGATTGGAGCGGACCGTTGTGCTCCGCGGTGACGGATCAGATCAGAGTCTGCTGGTGGAAGAGAATGTTCACGACACCAATCTGGTGGTGACCTTGACCGGCGACGAAGAGACCAATATTCTAACGTCACTGCTGGCCAAACGGTTGGGTGCCCAAAAAACGATCACACAGATCAATAAATTCAGCTACCTTTCCCTCATGTCGACCATCGGCATCGAACAGGTGGTCTGCCCCCGGCTGTCGGCCATCAACTCCATTCTGCAGCATATCCGCAGGGGCAAGGTTTTGTCAGCGATTTCCATAAAAGGAGAAGAAGGCGAGGTGATGGAAGCACTGGCCTTGCCTACATCCGATATCGTGTCCAAGCCCTTGAAAAAGATTGCCTTCCCAAAGGGATCCATGGTGGCCGGTATTATTCGCCAAGAGGCCGTTATCATCCCCAACGGCGACAGCGTCATCGCACCAGACGACCGCATCATTATCTTCGCCACCCGTGAGGCCATCCCCGGCGTGGAAAAGATATTGTCCGTCAAGCTGGCGTATCTATAGCTGAAGCAAAAATAGTGAAGATTTTGACAATATCGTTATCGATTTGTTAATCGTTATTTGTCGTATGCAAGACCCCCATTTACACTTCGGTTTTTCTTTCTTGAGGGCCACAAGGCTTTTCGCGATCATATCCACAAATGATGGAGATCGACGTCGCGAATTTTCCACGATCATTAAGCGCGCTTAGCCGTCCCCGTTAGATCGATTCTCCCGTTGCACCGCAACAATGGTGATGTCGTCAAACGGTGTCTGACCGGAAGTGTGGATCGCCAGAGAATGGACGATCTGATCCATCAATGGCTGGACAGCGTCATCCCCACCTCCGACGAGATCGGACAGCCGCTGGCGGCCAAAGGCGTCACCCGTGGACGACTCCGATTCGGTGAGACCATCGGTGAATGCCAGGAACATTTGACCATGATCAATGGCCACATCACCGATCCTGAAAATGCTGTCTATCATCAACCCCAGGGCGGGCCCCGTCGGTTTCAGGCGGTTGATGACACGCCTGCGACCGATGACCAATGGGGGCTCGTGGCCGCAATTCACGTAACGCAATTGCCCGGTTTCATGTTCCAGTATGCCAATGAACAAGGTTGCAAACATACCCGTATCGGCATGGGTATCGGCAAGGTATTGATTCGTCTGGGTGATGGTATTGAGGATTGCCGTGTCTGCGCACCCGGTCGGGCTGCCCGGCAGGTCACAATGCCGGTTGAAATCCTGAATGGCAAATGCACGGATAAGGCTTCTGATCAGCGCCATGAATAGCGCCGCCCCGACACCCTTGTCGCAGACATCGGCGACGACAATGGCAACATAGCGACCACTTCCCAACTCAAAAAGGTCGTAGAAATCGCCGGATACCTGCCGCGCCGGTTTGAAATGGGTGGCCACCTGCCATCCAGGCGGACAGGGTCGGTGCGCCGGTAGAAAACTGCTCTGGATCTGTCGCCCGATATCGAGATCTCTTTCAGCGAGCTGTCGCGCGGTTTCGGTCTTGGCATGCGTCCGGGTATTGGCCACGGAACTTGCGATATGGAGAGTGACCATCCCTATCACCACCATGGTAAACGGCTGGACAATGGGCAGAATAACACCCGCCGCGTGAAGAAAACCGGCTGTCGCTGCGAGGTACAAGGCAACCATGGCAAGGGTTGTCAGGGTGAAGGAAAATGCGGAAAATCGAAGCGCAAAAAGCATCATGCCAGCCAGCATGACGGCGTCAATCATAAGCAGGAGTGGCCATGGGGACTCCGTCAGGAAGGACTCGGTCAGTATGGTATGGACGGCATTGGAATGAACCCCGCTGAGGGGGGAATACAGATCCATGGGGGTGCGGCCCACATCCGCCGCACCGGTGGTGACATCCGATACCAGAACGATTTTGCCGGATAGTTCTTCTCTCCAGATCTCCATGGCGTCCCGGTCGCGGGAGGCAAAGTAGATATCCGCAAACGGGTAGTGTCGCATGCGGCCCCAGGGGCCGACATACTGGATACGGAGTCTTCCGGCCGCATCAACGGGGATGACCAGATCCCGAGGACCGGCCTCTCCGGGAAACTGCGCATTCAAAAGACGGATCTTGCCGGGTTCGATCGCAATCTTATCGGGGGGAATTCCCAGATATCGGCAAACCGCCGCCAGGGCAAAGCTGGGATAGAAGCCGTCCCCGCAGCGGACAAGAAGCGGGAGACGTCGAAAGACACCGTCGTTATCAGGCACAAGCGTAAGGTACCCTACGGCCGCGGCGGATGTGGCCAGGGCTTCAAACGGCAGAAGCGGATCGGAACAGTCGCGGTAGAGGTTCACCCCATCCGATACCGTTGCCCGAAGGGGCACCACGTGGGGCGGGGAGTTCACGCTGCTCATGAAATCCGGACGTAACTGCTGCGGGGGCTGTTATCCTCAAGGCCATTCCGGCCACCACCGTGCCCGCCTCGCGAACGGCACGGTACAGCTCCATGTCGGCGGTCTCGGATGTGGTTCCGGCATAGACAAAATCCAGCATCTGTAACGCCGTATCCATGGCGGACAGGTTCCGAATCAATAGAGCATGGTCGGTGCGATCGGGGTGATGGTTTTTCAGGCTTTTCAGGCTGCTGTTGTTGAGATCCACATGGATGATCATGTCCTGATATGCGGGCCGCAAGTCTGGTGAGGCATAGAGCAAGCGCTGGATGCGGTCGACACTCTGGTCGTTCAAAGAATTGAAGAAACTTGGAAACAGGAGCAGAAACAGATGGGAGATCAGCAGGGCAAAAGCGAGCCAGGTGGCAATAATTTTCAGTGCGGCATCTTTAGCGATGATCAATCGTAAACGTCCTGCTATAGAAGGTTGATGCCGCTATTTCGACGGCGATGGCAGACAGATCGGGGATACGCGACCGGATTGCTTCCTCTACACCCCGGAAATTGCCCCCGAGGTGGATGGGGCGTTCGACCGGTTCCGGGTTGCGAAGGTGCTGACGCCGAAGATCCTTGATCGTTTCAAGGATTTCCTCAACGGCGGCCTGGCGATCCGCTTTTACGCCCATAGAAACATAGCGACGGTAGCGGTCTTCGATTTCAAGCAGCCGCTGGTGAGAAGCAAGAAGGTAGAATTTTTCGGTGCCGGTTTTCTCATCCAGCGAAAACCACCGATCATCCGAGGGAACAAACGCCACCTCTTCAGTCTGAATCGGCTCGGCCGCGAACGCCTGTGGATATAAAAGCGTCAGTTCTTTTTGGTCACTCAGGTGAAACAGATAGACGAAGCACGGTGTCTTTTGCGACACCATGAATTTAAGGCGGTCACCGCTCTGGAGGGCGAGATCGCGGTCGACGGTAATCAGTTCGGGGCTGGCCTGGGGACCCACCAAGGCACCGAACGCCCAAATAAAATGAACCGCCGATGCTTCCTGCGTGTTTTGCCCGTAAACGTCTATGGGTTGGGCGAAAGTCGCAACACTCGCCAGAAGGACAGCGATGACAGGCAGGTGTCGGAAATGGATCATGGCGTCTCATCTCCTTTTACGGCAGGTGTCATTCCGAAACCGGAACGCGCTGGTTGTCGTTGACGATGCCAAGCACAAGGTGACCCTCGACAGCACCTTTCTTGATTGGATGCTGTTCCTGGGCGGTTGCGCCCGGGACCGTATCGGATACAAACCGATAGGCCTCATCCACCGTGATCAGGCCGTCATGGTCATAATCGGCGCGACCCTTGAGACCTTCGATCAGGTAATAGGTAAACACCCCATGCTGAAGCTGGTCATTTTCGGCGCTGACCTCGTTCGCGCCGCTGGCTGTGATAATGACACGACCTTTACCGCGGGCGATTCGACTTAAAAAACCGTCTGAAATGTTGGCGCGAAAGCCCTCAACGCCGACGGTTCGGCCGCCGCTGGCCCCGCTGTAGCAGGCATCGGCAATAAACACCAGACGTTCGGATTGAATCCTGTTCAGAATATGCGAAATTTCACGCATTGGCAAGGCCGTGGCATAAAGATCCTGCGGGTTGGCATCGTAGGGCAGGATGTATTTTTCAAGTCCGTCCCCGTCCGGGCTCATGGCATCCCGCTCGGTGGCCCCGTGGCCCGCAAAATAGATGATGACCATATCATCGCGGCCGGCATTCTGCTTCAGTTTGGTTCCCAGTGCGCTTCGCAGGTTGGTGAGGGACGCCTGCTCATTGGTGATGAAAATGATATTTTCAGCCGGTATCCGGTTATGCTGCACCAGCAATTGATAGAACGCCTGGGCATCCTTCACCGCATATTTCAGTTTGGGAATGCGGGGGTAGGTGTCGATCCCGATCACCACGGCCCAGATGGTGTGGCTTTGCTCTTCCCGTTGGACCACAAATACTTTTTCCGTCACGCGCCCACCGGTGTCGGTGGCGCGAATCCGGATGCGGTTGACGCCCTTCTGGACGGGAATGGCTTCATTGAATTCATGCCGTTTGGTCGGTTCCGCCGCGATGACCGTTAACCCCCGGGCCTGATCGGGGGACAACCGTTGTTCATTGATGTACACTTCGATCGCTTTAAGCCCCTGGTTGTCTTCGATGACCCCTGCCAGCATGACCGATGCATCCGATGTTTCTTGGCCGTCCTTGGGAGAGGCAATCAGTATAAGGGGGGGATATTGATCATATTCTCCACTGCTTCCCTGACGGTTGGTGGCCTCGAGTTCCTCGGACAAGCGGGACGACTTCTCCCGCTCAGCCGCCAGTTCTTTTTTGATTTCTTCCAGCTGGGCCAGGGTGGCCATGAGCGTTGCCAGCTTGGTCTCGAGCACCGCGATTTCACCGACTTTTCCTTCAGCCTTTTCGGTTGCGGCAAGCGCACTCGAACCCATTGCGTCCGGGAAGGTTTTGGCCGACGGGTCGCGATCCGCCGCCGATGACGCCTTCAGGCTACTGATCTGTTCTTTGGTTCTTTCCACATCTTTTTCGGTTTTCATTTTGGCGAGATAAAAGTTTTTGTAGGTTTCGGCCTGGCCGGACGCCCTTCGAACAGCCTCGTTTCCCGGGTTTAGGGCCTCGATTTCCCGGAAAAACTTGCTGATCTGCTCCCATTCTTTATTTTTCCAGATGATAAGGACCGCCTCAAACTTGCCCCGATTGTCATTATACCATTCCGGATGGATGGCTTTGCCTTTCTTGCGGTCGAAATCACCGTCCCTGACGTAGAACATGATTTCACCGCTGTGATCGGATTCAAGGGTCCTGTTGATCGGCGTGCCTCCATAATAGTCATGGCCTATCATCATTTCTAAGCGGTCGTAGGGTCCGCTCCAGAGATTGGGGTTCTTTCTGGGACTGGTGTTGACCCGGCCGGTAATCATCACTGAAAAGAGATCGCCTTTCTCAAGAAAGACGCCCGTTTTCTTCGCGGACGGGTTATGGGACCAAACGCTGATCTGCTTGGTTACCTTGATGTTGTCAGGGGGAGGCGCGGGCAGGGTGACATTTCCGCCGGTGCTGCAACCGGTTATGAACAGGCCGACAAGGCCGGAAACGATAATGGAAATTGCCATTCGTTTTCGGATGGTCATGGTAACCTCGCTATTGATCAGCATAGGCGTATGCAGGTGCCGATTATGGATCGGGTATTGTGGGTTTTTTCAATGGTTTGTCATCATTCGCTAACGTATCCTAAAGATCGGCCGCATCATTGCGCGGCGAGCAGGCGTTGTTGAAATTGGGATATGGATTCAGGTCACATCTTTGTCCCCCCGAAGTAGCGCATGAACTGCACCCGTTCGTAAATAGCGGGGTTACTCGCCGCTTCCTGGCTCATTTTACCGTGAAAATCCGCAAGAGAAGCGAAACCGTGCTTCTGCATCCAGGTCTTCAAGTCGTCAATCATGGTGCCGATATGTTCCGGCCCTTTTTGATAGAGGCTGGAAACTGTCTGAACCGCCTTGGCGCCCGCCAGGAGCTGCTTGATGAGCGCCGGCCCGTCATGAACGCCGGTGGCGGCGGCCAGGTCACAGTCGACCTTCTGCGCCATGATGGCGATCCAGCGCAGGGAGACGGCCAGCTCGGCCGGCGTGCTGAAGACAAAAGAGGGTTTGACCTTGAAGGTGTCGATATCGATATCCGGGCTGAAGAAGCGGTTGAAGAGCACCAGGCCGGCAACGCCCGTGCGGGACAGCCGCTGGATCATCGGTCCGAGATTCGAGAAGTAGTAGCTGATCTTCAGCGCCACCGGGATGGAGACGGTTGATAGGATCCTGTCAATGATGTCAAAATATGCCGCTTCCTGTTCCTGGGCGGAGCGGCTGAATTCGGACGGCAGAAAGAACATGTTCAGCTCCAGGGCATCGGCCCCGGCCGCCTCGATCTGGCCGGCGAAAGCGCGCCATTCATGGGAATAGACGCAGTTGATACTGGCGATGACGGGCATCTCCACCGATTTCTTGGAAGTTTTGATCAGATCGATATAGCGCTCCAGCTTCTGCCCTTTGAGATGAAAGTCGTAGTAATCGAACTGGTCCAGATTCACACCGTCGGCTTCCGCTTCCCGGATGATGTCTTCCTGTTCGAAATAAATTTCTTCCTCGAAAATCGATTTCAATACAACCGCGCCAGCCCCGGCGTTTTCGAAAGCTTTAATTTGCTTAAGTGAGTTGGTTAATCCAGAACTTCCGACAATAATTGGATTCCTTAATGTAATGCCGAGGTATTCAGTTGATAAATCGACCATTTTAAATTCCCTTCATACTTTTCGAACTTGCGGACTGTACCGGAACAATCATCACCGAATAGGAAAATTTGGCTTTAGATACCAAAGAATTTTTGAACGTATTGCTAATGATGGATCATTTGAAGTGTACCTGCACAAGTTATATTAACAACCTCTGATCAAAAGCCAAGCCCATGTGGTCTGGGCACGTAGCAGACATCTTGACGTCAACCGAAGTGCGCCCGTGGGCGCGTTGTGAGGCAACCATCACATTAATCAGGATGTACCGGAAAAAAGGCGGTCCAGGAATCTTCCGATCCAACCAACAGACTTAGACTGTCCTGGGACGGTTGTTCGCACGGCACGGACCGCCCTTGCCAATTCGACTGCGGCAGGAGAAAAGTATGCACAGACCTCGCAATGGAGCCGCCCTTCGGATTCGTGTCGATAGAATACCGCCGCGTTCTGGCGTCGGTTGGCCTTCCCATTGACCGACGCAGACAGGTTTTCGATGTGGTCTAACTGTTCCCACGCCAGCATTGCGTCACCGAGATTTTTGCCAAACCAAAGGCTCTTTTGCGCTATTCCGTCGTTTTCCCGAATGGACAGGCCGGGAAACGACATTCGGCACAATTGAGACAAAGCCCGCCATGACCCATCCTGGCGATATCGCGGCGCGTCAGTCGTTCACCGGCCAGGATACGCGGCAAAAGGAGATCGAGTATCGTGGTCTGATGGTATAATCCGCATGCCGGGATGCCAAGAATGGGAACGTTGTCGATTTCGGCGGTCATGAACATGGCACCCGGGAGTACGGGGGCACCATAGAACTGGCAGTCCCCGCCGGCCTGCTGGATCCCTTGGCGCGTGACATCGTCCGGATCCACGGACATGCCGCCCGTCGTCAAAATCAGGTCGGCGCCTGTTGCGATTAAATTTTTTATCTCGGAGGCGATAATTTCGGGTTTGTCCGGCGCAAACGCCACGCCCACGACCTCAGATCCGATTTGGTCGATTTTATTTCTCAGAATGCTTTCGAAGCGATCTTCAATCAGATGGGTAAAGACCTCATTGCCTGTTATCACCAGACCGGCGCTGGCACGCTTCAGCGGCTTCACCTGGAGTAATCCATGGCAGGCTTTGGCTTTGGCAACGGCGGCATTCACATTGGCGGTTTTTATAACAAGGGGAATGGCACGGGTCCCGGCGACAATGTCGCCTTTTCTAACGAGGGTGTTCGCGTGTCGCGTGGCACACATGACATCACCGAGCATATTGATCTCGGTCAACCCTTCGACATCGACCTTGAGCAGCCCGTCAACTTGCGCGATTAAATTAAGTTTACCCTCCCGGGGTTCGCCCTCCCAGCCCACCCCTCTGCCGCAGAAGGCCTTTGCCATAGCCAGGGCGGCATCATTTTCGTGACAGTAACCCTTCTCCAGTTCCAGGACAAAGATATGCTGCTTACCCAAGCGCTGGAAATGGCATATATCCCGGTGATGAATCCGGTGGCCTTTTTTGAATGCCCGACCTTTGAATTCACCTTTACGGATTTCAGTCACGTCATGTGCCAGAACAAGCCCAACCGCATCTTCGATCTTAACGGTTTTGTGCATCTCGTCTTGCCCCCACGATGGTGATTATTTCCCAACCGCCATAGCGTTTAGGCCTTCGTAATAGCCTTGCCCTTGGCAGGCCATGCAGATCGAGCCCTGAGTCGCAGCAAAGGCTTCGTTGCAGACCGGGCATACGTTAATATGGGTCTTCTTTACGCGGTCATGATAATGGGCCATGGCAATGGCGTTCGATGACAGGACATGCCGCCCGGCCTCTAAAATTATGCCAAGCAGGACATCGAGTGGAAGGTCTTTTTTAGGAATCAGGCGCATGTACCATTTGTACAATTTCGGGTAATGCTGCATCTTTTCAAGGTCGACCCATACCCGAAAGCCGTATTTCGTCCTCCGATCATACAGGCTCAAGGCAAACTTGTCCCAGTCCAGAATTTTCATCCAGCCGTTGCCGACCGTACAGGGTGTGAAGAGTTGAATGGCATCCGGCAAACAGTGGCGGGTTTCCACAATGGCATCCGCCTCCGTTTGCGTGCCGATCAATTCTTGCGCCAGGTCCACCATGAAAAGGCCCAGAACGAGCCCGGGCGCCTTCCACCCGTGAAAGCTTTCAATGATGCCAAGACACGCGTCGAGCGGTTTTCCGCAGGTGATGATGTTGTTTTGTTTGCGGGCCATGCGCCCCTCCTCACGGATGCGTTCAAGATCCTAGACGATCCGATTACTTCTAAATTATTTCCGGCCAACCGCAAACCTATGCAGCGGCTGGCTTAGCCTCGGAAGGCGCGTAGCGGTGCAAAATGACGAAGAGCGCCAGAGCACCTGTAGCCAGGGCCAGGAAGACAAGAAAACCTTGCGCATAGCCCGCTTGACCACTGAATTTGACGAAGAGCCCCATCAGGGGCGGCACCACAAAACCGCCGAAGGCCCCTAAGCCCCCGACGATTCCGGCGGCCCCCCCCACCGCGGCCGGACTGTATTTCGGGACCAGCTTGAACACGGCCGCATTGGCAAATCCCATACCCAGCGCCAGCAGCATTTCTCCGGCCAATGCCAGGCCGATCGATCGGGTGGCCAGAATCATCACAATAGATCCCGCGACGACGATCACAAAAGAATACAAGGTGACTTTTTCGCCGCCCATACGATCAGAAATATATCCGCCAAGCACCCGCAGCAGACTTGCCGATAGCGAGAAAAGTGCCGTCAAGCCCCCGGCCTTTACCAGGCTGAACTGATGGAACTCCGCCCAATAGGTCGGGAACCAGACCGTCAGGGCAATGAACCCGCCGAATGTCACGAAATAGAAATAGGTCAAAATCCAGGTGCGCCAATCCGCCCCGGCGATTTTGATGGATTGCATGGCGGTGCCGGATGGGACCAGTTCCTCGCCGCATGCAAACATCAGGGCCTCGGGATCGATGTCAATGCCCATTTCGCGATATTGGAAATAGGGGGCGTCTTTCATAAAGAAATATATGAGGGCCAGCAGGATGGCCAGCATCGCCAGCCATAGAATGTAGGAATTCGTGAAACCGATGGCGACCACCAGAAACGGCAGCAGCACGGCGAATAATCCGGGGGCCAGATTTCCCAATCCGGCGTATATCGCCAGCGCCGAGCCCTGTTTTCTTTGCGGATACCAATAAGATACCGTGGGAATCCCCACCGAAAACACCGCGATGCCGGAACCGCATAGGACGCCGAAAAAGAGAAACAGGGGATATTGCCCGGCTTGTGGCTCGGGATAGAGGTAAAACATAACCATGATGCCGGCGATGCCCGCCGCGGCCAGACTCAAGAGAATGAGAATCGGTTTCTTGCCGCCCATTCGGTCGACCATGGCGCCGAAGGGTATTCGCAGGAGAGAACCGCTCAGGGCGGGGCAAGCCGCCAGCAGTCCCATGAGCAGCGGGCTCAATGCCATGGCATCCTTGAGTTTGGAGACGATCGGGCCAAACGCGGACACCCCGGCAAAACCACCAAAAAAAGCCAACGTCGTCCAGAACAGGGCGACCTCCTTGCGGGATTGCGCATAGCAGACATTTTCATCGCCCATCTCCGCCCTCCTTTCTGCCGATACCTCAGGAACGTGTATCGACCACCTTTTGTGTCAATTCCGGTTTCCGCCGGAACAGGATCTGACTCCGGACGAAATAGAAAACGGGTGCGCTCCAGATGTGAACGAGGCGGCTGAACGGCGAAAACGCCAGCAGCGCCAGGGCACTCAGGATATGGAGCTTGTAGCTGAGCGGCACGGTGCGCATCAGGTAAGGGTCCGGTCTGAAGGTCACGATCCCACGGATCCAGGGCGCCACCGTATCGAGGACGTTGAAATGGCCGAAGACAACATTGTACAACCCGATAGCGACAACGAGGACCAGACCGCTGATCGTGATCAGATCATTGACGGTGCCGGCCGCTTTAACACGAGGGTTGCCGAGGCGGCGCCACAGCAACAGCAGTGAACCGACCAAGGCCGCGATACCCACCACCAGCCCCGACCAGTAGGCGATGGAAAGATGGGCGTCGCTGTCGATGCCCACCAGATCGAACAGGCTTTGGGGAACCAGAAGACCGCCGGCGTGACCCGCCAGGGTCAGGAGAATGCCCCCGTGAAAAAGGACGGAGCCATAGAAGAGCGCGTCTTTTTCCAGGAATTCGCTGGAGCGGGCGTTCCACTCGTAGCGGTCGGTGACGTAGCGGTAGCTGTGACCCACCACAAAGGTGGTAAGGCACAGATAGGGAAAGACAGTGAACACGAGCGTATCATAAAGGTTCATGGATCTCCTCCTGCGGGCTACGCATTGGCTTCCGGTGGCTGGTCGCGGCCGTCAACCGCTGGACAGTCGTTCGATTGCCATGCTGACAAGCGGTTGCAACAAGGCCGCATAGACCGGAGCCTTTTCTTCCAGACGGGCTACCAGCGGCGGCATGCCTTGCAAGCACTGCCAGACCGGCGCGGCATGCTCCGGGTGCGGACAAACCGTACAGAAATTCCAGCATCAGGGGCAGATAATCCGGCAACTCGCCGGTGACGCGTATCCACCCGGCCTGCGCGTAATTGTGCTGCAGATTAGCCAGCGCCGCGGCCCGTTTCTCATTGTCGCCAAAAGCGTGGTAGGTGATGTTCAGTGTTGTTGCCGGATCCATGTCGAACACGGCCGTATATCTTTCCTGAACGCGGATGAGGGGTTGGGTTTTAAGTTCGCCGATAAACGCCTGGATGGCCGGTTTCGTTTCTGACAGCGGTAAATTGGCGGCCAGCGATTCGATCTCAGCCAGACCGTTCAACAGGTCCTCGTCGGGATAGTGCAGCAACACGGACAGCACTTGCAGCGCATCGGTGTGGTGATCGTTCATTTTATGGTCTTCCTTTGCATGCCCGGTCATAGGGCTTCACCAAAGCCGCAGCATCCCTGACGGGCGTAACTGTCTTCATCCTGAACAACGGGTTTCGTCGGCAGAACGAAACGATCCTCCAAACGCGCCAACGCCAGCAGGCGGTACATCTTGGCGACCGTTTCTTCGTCGAGTCCCACCGCATCGAGCAACCCTGTGTCGGACCGTTTTTCCACCCGTTGGGTCCGCATATAGTTGCGGACGGCCGAGAGGCGTTTGAGGGCCATCCGGACGGGAGCCTCGTCACCGGCGGTGAGCAGGTTGGCCAGGTAGGTGATGGGAATCCGCAGGCGATCGATCACATCCGATTCCTGGGAAGGCGCCACCTGGCGGCTGACCGGACTCAAGGGCGGCACCTACCAGACCATGGGCAGGGTCCGAAATTCAGGGTGCAGCGGCAGGGCCAGGCGCCAGTCTTTGATCAGGGCATAAACCGGTGATTTTTTGGCGGCTGCCAAAAAATCACGGTTTATGCCCTGATCAAATACTTGGCGCCTGGCCCTGCCGCTGCACCCCTAGAATTTCGGACCCTGCCATGGTCTGGTATGTGCCGCCCTTGAGTCCGGTCAGCCGCCAGGTGGCGCCTTCCAGGAATCGGATGTGATCGATCGCCTGGCCCATCACCTACCTGGCCAACCTGCTCACCGCCGGTGACGAGGCTCCGTCCGGATGGCCCTCAAACGCCTGCTCGGCCATCCGCGACTATATGCGGACCCAACGGATAAAAGCATCCCGACACAGGCTTGCTCGATGCGGTGGGACTCGACGAGAACGGTCGCGAGAAGTATGGCGTTGGCGCGTTTGGAGGATCGTTTCGTTCTGCGACGAAACCCGTTGTTCAGGATGAAGACAGTTACGCCCGTCAGGGATGCTGCGGCTTTGGTGAAGCCCTATGACCGGGCATGCAAAGGAAGACCATAAAATGAACGATCACCACACCGATGCGCTGCAAGTGCTGTCCGTGTTGCTGCACTATCCCGACGAGGACCTGTTGAACGGTCTGGCTGATCGAATGGCTGGCCGCCGATTTACCGCTGTCAGAAACGAAACCAGCCCAGGCGTTTATCGGCGAACTTAAAACCCAGCCCCTCATCCGCGTTCCAGGAAAGTACGCAGTGTTGGACATCAAGATACGGCAACAACACTGAACATCACCTACCACGCTTTTGGCGACAATGAGAAACAGGCCGCGGCGCTGGCTGGGAGTGTCCGGCGCGACACCGCGCAGGCCGGGTGGCACCGTCACCGGCGAGTTGCCGGATTATCTGCCCCTGATGTGGAATTTCTTACGGTTTGTCCGCACCCGACATGCACGCGGGTCTGGCAGTGCTTGCAAGGGCGTGCCACCGCTGGTGGCTCGTCTGGAAGAAAAGGCTCCCGTCTATGCGGTAGACTGTCAGCATGGCAATCGAACGCTGTCCACGGTTGACGGCCGCGACCAGCCACCGGAAGCCAATGCATAGCCCGCAGGAGGAGATCCATGAAGCTATGATACGCTCGTGTTCACTGTCTTTCCCTATCTGTGCCTTACCACCTTTGTGGTGGGTCACAGCTACCGCTACGTCACCGACCGCTACGAGTGGAAGCGCCCACTCCGTATGAAAAGACACACTCTTTCTATGGCTCCGTCCTTTTTCACGGGGCGTCTCCTGACCCCTGGCAAGATATGGCCGGCGGTCTTCTGGTTCCCCAAAGCCTGTTCGATCTGGTGGGCATGGACAGCGACGCCCATCTTTCCATCGCCTACTGGTCGGGGCTGGTGGTGGGGGTCTTGGTGCGCTCCTGTACTGTGGCGCCGCCTCGGCAACCCTCGTGTTAAAGCGGCCGCACCAGTCGAGATCAGCGGTCTGGTCCTCGTTGTCGCTATCGGGTTGTACAATGTTGTCTTCGGCCATTTCAACGTCCTCGATTGGGTGGCGCCCTGGATCCGGGGGATCGTGACCTTCAGTCCCGACCCTTACCTGATGCGCACCGTGCCGCTCAGCTACAAGCTGCATATCCTGAGTGCCCTGGCGCTCGCGTTTGCTCGCCCTTCAGCCGCCTCGTTCACATCTGGAGCGCACCCGTTTCCTATTCGCCCGGAGTCAGATCCTGTTCCGGCGGAAACCGGAATTGACACAAAAGGTGGTCGATACACGTTCCTGAGGTATCGGCAGAAGGGAGGGGCGGGAATAGGCAATGAAAATGTCTGCTATGCGCAATCCCGCAAGGAGGTCGCCCTGTTCTGGACGACGTTGGCTTTTTTTGGTGGTTTTGCCGGGGCGGTCCCACGTTTCCGGCCCGATCGTCTCCAAACTCAAGGATGCCATGGCATTGAGCCCGCTGCTCATGGCTTGCTGGCGGCTTGCCCCACCCTGGGGCGGGTCTCTCCTGCGAATACCCTTCGGCGCCATGGTGCAAGCCGAATGGGCGGCAAGAAACCGATTCTCGTCTCTTGAGTCTGGCCGCAGCAGGGCATCGCCGGCATCATGGTTATGTTTTACCTCTATCCCGAGCCACAAGCCGGGCAATATCCCCTGTTTTCTCTTTTTCGGCGTCCTATGCGGTTCCGGCATCGCGTAATCCCCACGGTATCTTATTGGTATCCGCAAAGAAAACAGGGCTCGGCGCTGGCGATATACGCCGGATTGGGAAATCTGGCCCCAGATTCGGGGGTCCCTGCCTGCCGTTTCTGGTAGTCGCCATCGGTTTTTCCTACATTCTATGGCTGGCGATGTAGGCCATATTTCTATAGCCCTGATATATTTCTTTATGAAAGACGCCCCCTATTTCCAATATCGCGAAATCGGGCATTGACATCGATCCCCCGAGGCCCTGATGTTTGGGTCCTCGGCGAGGAAATTACGGCACCGCCATGCAATCCATCAAAATCGCAGGACAGGTGGCCCACCTGGATTTTGACCTATTTCTATTTCGTGACATTCCGCAGTTCCATTGCCCTGACGGTCTGAGTTCCCGACCTATTGGGCGGAGTTCCATCAGTTCAGCCTGGTAAAGGCCGGGGGCTTGACGGCACTTTTCTCGCTATCGGCAAGTCTGCTGCCATATTTCTGATCGTATGGGCGGCGAAAAAGTCACCTTGTATTCTTTTGTGATCGTCGTCGCGGGATCTATTGTGATCGTCTCTGGCCGCCCCATGGATCCGCCTCGGCATTGGCCGGATGCCTCTGTCGGCGCTGGGTATGGGATTTGCCAATCCGCATGTTCGAGCTCGTCCGAAATACAGTCCGGCAGCGGTGGCCGCCGGAATCAGTCGGGGGCTTAGGGGCCTTCGGCGGTTTTGTGGTGCCGCCCCTGATAGGGGCTCTTCGTCAAATTCAGTGGTCAAGCGGGTCATGCGCAAGGTTTTCTTGTCTTCCTCGGCCCTGGCTACAGGTGCTCTGGCGCTCTTGAGTCATTCTGCACCGGTTACGGCGCCTTCCGAGGCAAAGCCCACCGCTGCTTAGGTTTACGGTTGGCCGGAAATAATTTAGAAGTAATCGGATGGTCTAAGATCTTGAACGCATCCATGAGGAGGGCGCATGGGCCCACGAACAAAAAAACATCATAACCTGCGGAAAACCGCTCGACGCGTGTCTTGACATCATTGAAAGCTTTCCGCGGCTGCGCCCGGGCTCGTTATAGGCCCTTTCATGGTGGATTTGGCGCAAGAATTGATCGGCACGCAAACGGAGGCGGTGCCATTGTTTGGAAACCGCCACTGTTTGCCGGAATCCATCAACTCTTTACACCCTGCACGGTGCGCGACGCTGGATGAAAATTCTGGACTAGGGACAAGTTTGCCTTAGATCGCCGGACGAAAAATGGATTCCGGGTATGGGTTAGACTGGAAAAAATACAGCAATACCCTAAATTGTACAAATGGTACATGCGCCTGGGTACGGAAAAAGAACTCGGCCTCGATGTCCTGCTTGGCATAATTTTAGAGGCCGGGCGGCATGTCCTGTAGATCAAACGCCCCTATGACCCATTATCATGCCCGCGTCGTAAAGGAGACCTATATTAACATTAACAGCCCGGTCTGCAAAACGAAACCTCTTTGCTGCGGCTCAGGCTCGGATCTGCCAGTAGCAAGGGC